>JAIKZD010000053.1 GCA_024682555.1 Lachnospiraceae bacterium
GCCAAGTCCTCCGATCTGGATGAGCAGAAGTATCACGGCCTTGCCGAAGAGACTCCAGTGGGTAGCGGTAACAACAACCGTAAGACCGGTAACACAGACCGAAGTCGCAGCTGTAAAAAGTGCATCCGTAAAGCCGGTAAAGTGTCCGTCGGATGAAGATATGGGAAGCATAAGAATGATCGCTCCCAACAGGATAGCTGAAAGAAAACTTAAAGGGATCAGTCTGACAGACGAAATCCTGTGTCTGAGCATGCGGTAATATCTCCTCCTGATACTGATGCCTGTGATTAATATGTCCAAACCTCATATATTGTATGCATTTATGCCGGTATGGTCAATACTGTGGAATGAGTTTGGATCCGGACCTGAACCGGGTTTGGATCCGGACCGCTGCAGCGTTGACAATACCGCTTTTTTGGTGGTAAAATCGCAAGTGCTGCAGAGCCGGTTCACTGATTCACAGGATATTCCGAATATAAGATCTTATCCTGGGTACAGACTGAGCCGTACAGTACCTGCAGAGGACAGATCAGGTCGTTGTTATAACAAATAAAAAGGAGAAAAAACATGAATCTTTCACCTCTTCAGAAAGCAAGATATGCTTACAAACCCAAGCTTCCCGGAATGTTAAGAAACGGTATTTCCGAGATATGCGTAAAGGACGGAGCAGCAACCGAAAGCGTTGCGGATCAGGATAAGATAAAGGCTCTCTTCCCCAATACTTACGGTAAGAACGAGATCACCTTTGAAAAAGGAACAAATACCTCTGCTGCAAAAAAGCAGGTAGTTGGCGTTATCCTTTCGGGCGGACAGGCTCCCGGAGGACATAATGTTGTATGCGGTCTCTATGATGCCATCAAGGCTACGGATAAGAACAATGTGCTCCTTGGCTTCAAGGGCGGTCCCAGCGGACTTATCGATGATGATTTTATAGAGTTTGATGATGAGTATATAGATGCTTTCCGTAATACCGGCGGTTTTGATATCATCGGATCCGGACGTACCAAGCTCGAGACAGAGGAGCAGTTTAAGATCGTTACGGAGGTTGCTAAGAAGCACGGACTTACTGCGATCGTAATAATCGGCGGCGACGATTCAAACACCAATGCAGCTGTTCTTGCCGAGTATATGGCAGCAAACAATACGGGAGTACAGGTTATCGGATGTCCGAAGACCATTGACGGCGATCTGAAGAATGAAGATATCGAGGCATCCTTCGGATTTGATACGGCTACAAAGACTTATTCCGAACTTATCGGAAATATCGAAAGAGATGCAAATTCAGCCAAGAAATACTGGCATTTCATCAAGGTAATGGGAAGAAGCGCTTCACATGTTGCTCTTGAGTGTGCACTTGAGACACAGGCCAATATCTGCCTGATAGGTGAAGAAGTTGCGGCTAAGAAGATGTCACTTTCAGCCATAGCCGATTATATTGCCGATGCGGTTGAAAAGAGAGGAAATAACGGAGAGAACTTCGGTGTAGCCATCATTCCCGAGGGTATAGTCGAGTTCGTTCCCGAGTTCTCAATGCTTATAGCAGAGATAAACGAACTGCTTGCAGGAAAGAAGACCGAAGAATTCAATGCCCTTCCCGATTGGGATTCAAAGTATGAATATATTAAGAAGGGACTTTCAAAAGAGGCCTTTGATGTATTTAAGATCCTTCCGGATTTTGTACAGAAGCAGCTTTTCCTTGAGAGAGATCCTCACGGAAACGTTCAGGTATCACTGATCGAATCCGAAAAGCTCTTCTCTGCACTTGTAGCTGACAAGCTTAAGGAAAGAAAGGCAAACGGATCATATAAGGGCAAGTTCGCAGCACAGCATCACTTCTTCGGTTACGAAGGAAGATGTGCCTTCCCTTCAAACTTTGATGCGGATTACTGCTATTCTCTCGGATATAATGCATTTATGCTCATCCAGTACGGTTATACCGGATATCTTTCAAAGGTTTCAAATCTTTCAAAGCCGGCTGAGGAATGGGTTGCAGGCGGAATGCCCATCACCAAGATGATGAACATGGAGAGAAGAAACGGTGAGGATAAGCCGGTTATCAGAAAGGCTCTTGTAGAGCTTGACGGAAAGCCGTTTAAGTATTTCTGCGAGCACAGGGATGAATGGGCAGTAAAGACAGCCTTTACCTATCCCGGAGCCATCCAGTATTTCGGACCTTCAGAGGTATGCGATCTTACCACAAGAACACTTGCTCTTGAGAAAGGCTGAATAGATCCTGACGGTCTGTCATATCCGGAGATGAACAGATATCCAAAAAAGATCAGATGTCCGGAGAATAAATGATATCCGGAGATGAAATGATATCCGGAGATGAAATGATATCCGGAAAGGAATGATATCCGGAGAAGAACCGGAAAAAAGCGATAAATATTCAGGGGACGGCGGATACCGTCCCCTGTTGTTATTCAATGATCATAAAGCATAAATATTTCATATAAAAGCATTTCACATAAAAGCATATTTATATATATGGTTTACGTGACAGATCCTTATTTGATCATTTTGTAACCTTTTCAAAATCCGATGCGGGATGCTTGCATATCGGGCAGATAAAGTCATCGGGAAGATCTTCACCCACATATTCGTATCCGCAGATCTTGCAGCGCCATACCGTCTGTCCGTCCGCTGTTTTTCCTACTGCCTCCGGCTTGGGCTTGATGTTTGACTGATAGTAGGTGTAGGTGGCCGAAGGAACATCGGAGAGTACATCCATGTCCGTAACATCGGCTATGAACAGGGTATGGGTCCCGAGATCCACTTCTTTTACAACCTTTGCGCAGATGTAGGCATTGGTTCCTTCGGTTATTATCATGGTGTCGTTTGATGCCTTTTTGCAGGCAGTGAAGTCTGCAAATTTATCGACATCCCTTCCCGACTGGAAACCGAAATGCTTAAACAGTTCAAAGCTTGCGGCCTCGCTTATCACGGAAACGGTGAAGATCCCCGTATCCCTTATCATGTCATGGGTATAGTTGCCTTTGTTTATGGCAACGGATATCCTGTTGGGTTCGCTGGTTACCTGAATTGCCGTGTTGGTGATGCAGCCGTTGTCCTTTCCGTCTCTGTTTGCACAGATCACAAACAGACCGTAACTTAATGAATACATTGCTTTTTTGTCCATAGAATACCTCCTTTTAATCCTATGCTATATAAATCTTAATGTTTATTATCTTTTTTAAGCCTGCTCAAAGCCCAGGAAGCGATCTCGAGACAGCCTTCGGGACAATGGCGCAGGAAGATCCTGCTTATATCCTTATCTCCGGACGGACCTTTGTCAAAGAAGTAAGAGGTCCTGTCGATATCTCTCATGTATATCCATTTCTGCCCCTTTTCATCCTTTATATCCCCGGGTTCAGACCGGTACAGCATCAGACGGTCTATCATCAGATCATCATCAACATCCTCCGAATATACGGTTTCGATGGTATATTCAAGTCTGAATCTGTCACCGCCTTCTTCAAATGTATAGAAGAAAACAGGAATATCACCGCCTTCATCGGTATCCGTAAGCTCATATGTCCGGTAAAAATCCCTTATATGAACGGGAAGGAGAAAGGCAGTGTTTCCGTCAGCCTCAATCTCAGGGACGATCTCATAGACAAGACTCTCTTCCTTGTATTCACGGACCATGGATCCGCTCAGATCGTACTCTATCAGGCTCGCGGGCTTTAAGGTGTTAAGATCTTCTACATGATCTATTTCCTTAAGTATTCTTTCGGCGCTTTCCGGATCGGGTTCATATATCTTCTTTTGCGGCAGATTGTACAGATTACACTCCTCATCCAGGATCTTTAACAGAACTTCAATAACCTTAGAGGCAGGTATCTCAATGTAAGATGTAAGATCCACGGTCTCATCGTCATTCATGCTGCTGTTATAACGATTCCTGAAATCCCTAGCCAATAGTGCGGGATCTTCATTGAGCCTGTCAAGATACCTCTGATCTATTCCTCCTTTGCACATTTCCATTCTTTCCTCATATTCCCTGTCGGCTTCTTTTGCCGTAAGGAATCTTTTTTCGGAAAGAGTAAAATCATCATAATGTCTGCGTGCGAGAGGCTTCGGCTCATCCGTGTAAAATACTCCGATACTGTCAAGTGAGCCGGATATGTTTTTTACTGCCTGAATATAGGAAAGCTGGGTGGCAAGAGAGGTGTTTTCAAAGAAATCAAACCTCTTTTTTGAATCATCCCCTTTTCTGCCGCAATAGAGCTTCTCGGCAAGATCGTAGATATTCATAAGCTTTATGTCGGAGAAGGAATGGTCACGGTATCTGTTATCCGAGCTGACCCTGGCACCGGTCATCAAGCCGCTCTGAGTTTTGTCTCCCTTAAAGAGATCATTAAGATTTAAGATCTTTTCTATGTCTTTGTAAAAGATACATCTGTATGATTCTTCCGAACCTGGCTTTATCTCCCATGTATCCGGTTTTTCCGAAAGCGGTCTGTAATCATCTGACGGATCAAAAAAGGCTTCTTTAGTCTCTTTTGTTTCTTTATTATCATATTCATAGCTCAGAAACTTCTTGAAGGTACCCGATATTACGGAATCAACCTTGCCGGAATCGGAAACGGAAACCGCCATTTTATCTGCATCGAAAATATAGGTTGCACATACGGTTCCGTCCTGCTTATAGATGAATTCGCAGTTTGAAGCATGCAGCTGCTTCTTTGAATCCCTTCCGTATGAGGTACGGTCCCAGCACTGCAGTTCGTCACAGAGCATGAGCATATATGCAAGGGGATGCTCGTTCATGTCAAGAGCCCGTTTTATGCTGTTTCCGGAATCATCCGTATATTTGCGAAGTGCAAATTTGAAAAGGCTGTTATGCATTACTATGGCAGTCATGGCATCCATCCACAGATATCCGTCTTCTCCGTCCGGAAGGATGGTATCCGTGCCAAATATCGATATAAGTTTTCTGAAGAAGACGATCCCGCTGAAGAGTGCATGATCCATAAAATAATTGTATTTTGAAGGATCGGTGGGCTTTGTGAGAAGGATCTCGTTAATTCCTTTTTCGGTAAGATTTCTTTCGGAAAGTCTTCTTGCAATGTGATGGGCAAGTACATCCGCTATGGTCTGTTCATCATTGTCTGCATCATTGTCTTCAAGAAAAGCTTTTGCAAGAAGGATGTATTCTGCATCGGAGAGCTTTGGTCTGTCAAACTCTTTGATGGTCTTTTTCAGGCTGATGAAATCATCAAGATTTTTGTAGGCAATAAAGGGAAGTGTCTTATATTCCACTTTATCTCCTTTATTGTCTATGCTGAAGTAAGTCTTTATCTGTTCAAAGGGTATTTCAAAAGGATATCCTATATCGTGAAACAGTGAGGTTATTCCCCAGAATTTAAGGAAATTTAAGGCAACGGTCTCCTCATCCGAATCCGTTTCGTAGTCCGGTCTCTTACCGTCAAAATAAGTTTTTTTGTAGGTATCTCTGTAGTTTTCATTATTATGGTAGATCGAAAGACCTGTCAGGAATACGTAGACCGAATGTGAATAATGATCTCTGTGTTTAAGCACAAGATTGCTGGCATTCGTTTCATAATTGGACAGCATCTCGATCAGCTTTTTGGCAAGGTTGTAATCGGAGATCTCAATGATATTTATAAAACAGAAATAAACATCAAAAGCGTCCTCCCTGCTTCCCGTCTCCATGAAGCGATGGATCGAATAATAGAGACTCATGAGATTTTCATCATAGGTATACGATTCATGTTTAGCTGTTGGAGTTTCATTGATCATGCAGCTGCATCTGTCCGATAAAAAGTACAGAACATTTTTCTCGAGTTCAGATATCTTCTGAACTGCATCCCTGTGCTTTTCATGATCATGGATCCTTGACTCCAGCTTATCCGGAGAATACCTGAACATAAACTGATCGAAGTCGACGGCTCTGATCTTTACCCGTTTTTCCTTTATTCCGCTCATTTATGTATTTTCCTTTCGGTTATTCTTTATTTCTTTGATTCATTTTTCCGGATTTATATCACGAATAATACTATTGAAACTACCATAAATCTTTATTTCGAACTCTTTTTTGAATCATTATTCTGAATTTTTTCCCGGATCCGGCCCCGGTCCCCTCATTATCGGTCCCATTATTCCGATGATATGGTATAATACCCTTGCGATGGCCGCTTACGGGGCCTTGTATGATCACAGATCAGAATTCATTATATCATATTTAAGATGGGAGAACATTATGGCAGACTCAAGAAGCGATTATTATTCAAACAGTGAAAACATCAGACCCGATTCCATGGAGAGGATCGAGACAAAGGAACAGGCAGACAGATTCATCGATGAGCAGATCGGACTCATAAGAAAGCAGGTAGGCGACGGGAAGGTACTGCTTGCACTTTCCGGCGGAGTGGATTCGTCCGTTGTTGCGGCACTGCTCATTAAGGCCATCGGGGATCAGCTCACCTGTATCCATGTTAACCACGGCCTGATGCGTAAGGGCGAGAGCGAGATGGTAATAGATGTGTTCAAAAAGCAGCTTCATGCAAATCTCATATATATCGATGCAACGGACAGATTTCTTGATCTGCTTGCCGGGGTATCGGATCCCGAGCAGAAGAGAAAGATAATTGGCGGCGAGTTCATAAAGGTCTTTGATGAAGAGGCCGCAAAGATAGAAGGTGTGGGCTTCCTCGGACAGGGAACCATCTATCCCGATATCCTCGAGAGCAAGGACGGTATCAAGGCTCATCATAATGTGGGCGGCCTTCCGGAAGAGGTTAAGATGGAGCTTGTGGAACCCCTGAAGCTTTTATTCAAGGACGAGGTAAGAGTAGTGGGAGCGGCCCTTGGGCTTCCCGATGAAATGGTAAACCGTCAGCCCTTCCCGGGACCGGGTCTCGGAGTAAGGTGTACGGGAGCCATCACAAGAGACCGTCTGAATGCGCTTCGTGAATCCGATGCTATCCTTCGTGAGGAATTCAAAAAGGCAGGACTTGATAAAAAGGTATGGCAGTATTTCACCGTTGTGCCCGATATGAAGGCTACAGGCGTAAAGGATGGGAAAAGAGCCTTTGAGTGGGTATGCATAATCCGCGCAGTTAATACAAAGGATGCAATGACGGCAGCCATTGAAAGGATCGACTGGGAGCTGCTTGAAAAGATCTCATACAGGATCACCCATGAGGTGGAGGGAATCAACAGATGTCTCTATGATGTTACGGCAAAACCCACCGGGACAATTGAATTCGAGTGATAGTTGCCTCTGCTTTTTCTGATAATCAAATTGTATTCCGATGCCGGAAGTCTGTAACCCAGCGGCCACCGGCATCGGAAATTCAAAAAAATCAGATCGCGATGCCAAAAGCCAATACTGCGAGCCAACGTTGACCAAACCTGATCATCATGCTAATATACAGTCAGGAAACAAAGGCGTTTCATCTTTTAATGGATGAACGCCTTTTTTGTTGTGACAGGAAGTAAACCATATGGCAGCACTAGACAGAATAAAGAGTGGTTTTGTTGTGATCGGAGGAAAATCATATGGCAGCATTTGACAGAATAAAGAGCGGTATCCCTGAAATGGATACGGCACTTGATAGCATCAGGCTTGGAGATAATGTTGTGTGGCGGGTTTCAGACCTGTCAGAGTTTAAGCTCTTTATGGAGCCTTATGTCAGACAGGCAATAGAAGATAAGCGTAATATCATCTATTTCCGCTTTGCTTTGCATGAACCTCTTCTTGAAGACCGTCCTGAGATAAAGACGGTGAATATCCCTTTATCTCACCGGTTTGAGAACTTCACCGTGAATATTCATAATGTGATAGAGGAGGAAGGTTACGATGCCTTTTATGTGTTTGACTGCCTGTCTGAGCTTCAGACGGCGTGGGCAACAGACCTTATGATGGGCAACTTTTTCAGAGTCACCTGCCCCTTCCTGTTTATTCTGGATACAGTTGCCTTCTTTCCCATAATAAGGGGCAAGCATTCGGTACAGGCGATAAACAAGATACTTAATACCACACAGCTCTTTTTCGATGTCTATTCGGACAAAAAGAATGTATATGTAAGACCGGAAAAGGTGTGGAACAGGAATTCCGAAACCATGTTTCTGCCGCATACTTATGACCCGGATACAGGTGAATTCCGTCCCATACTTGACGGAGTAAAATCCAGCAGATTTTATCAGACGCTGGGGCAGGCACAGCGGTCTGCCGAGGAACAGTATTCGGATTCCTGGGACAGGTTCTTCAACCGGGTAAAGCTTCTTAAGGAAAACGGGATGGATATTACCGAGGATTGTTCCAAAATGTGTGATATCATGATGACCCGCGATCCCAAGATGCGGGATATGGTCAAGGAACATTTCACACCGGAAGATTACTTTGCGGTCAGGGATCATATGGTCGGAACGGGCATGATAGGGGGAAAGGCCTGCGGAATGCTGCTCGCACGGGCGATCATCAGAAACAAAGAGCCTGATATAAGCGAAATCCTCGAGCCGCATGATTCTTTTTATGTCGGTTCGGATCTGTATTATACCTACATTGTCGATAACAACCTCTGGGATACACGGATAAAGCAAAGGACTGAGGACGGATACTTTGAACTCGCACAGGAGTTTGCGGATAAGATAATGAACGGTGTCTTTTCCGATGCTATGCGCGATCAGTTTGTCAGGATAATCGAATATTACGGGCAGGATCCGTATATAATCCGTTCCAGCTCTATTCTTGAGGACGGATTCGGAAATGCATTTGCCGGTAAATATGAATCGGTATTCTGTGTGAACAGGGGAAGTTATGAGGATCGACTTGATGAATTTGAGCATGCCATCAAGGTTGTATATGCAAGTTCCATGAGCCTGTCGGCGCTTGATTACCGTAAGCGGCGCGGACTAGATAAGAGGGATGAGCAGATGGCACTTCTTATACAGCGTGTTTCCGGTTCTTACTATGGATCAAACTATATGCCCTGTGCAGCCGGTGTTGGATATTCCTACAGTCCATACAGGATAATGAAGGATTCCGATCCGACGGCGGGAATGCTCCGGCTTGTAATGGGACTTGGAACTTCTGCGGTCGATCGTACCGAAGGTTCATATCCGAGGATAGTAAACCTTGATAAGCCTGAGAAGACCTCATATTCTTCTTCTGCCGATAAGCATAAGTTCTCCCAGGGGAAGGCAGAGGTCATAAACATGACGGAACATACACTTAAGAAGCTGTCCCTTGACCTGATCGAACCGGATATACCGACTTATCTTGGCAGGATCCTGTTTGAACATGATCATGACGCGGAATCAAGGCTTCGTGAAATGGGCAGACAGCGGGATGTTAAGTTTATCTCCTGTAAGGGGCTGGTTGAGAACAAGACCCTGATGGAGCAGATGAAGAGGGTGCTCTCATGCATACAGGAGGAGTACGAGTATCCGGTTGACACGGAATTTACCATAAATATTTCGGAGAATGGAGAGTATTCCATAGATCTTCTTCAGTGCCGTCCGCTTCAGGTTCAGAAGTCAGGATCAGGCACCGTTATCCCGGCGGATATTCCCGTTGACAGTATTCTCCTTGAAAGCAAGGGGGCATCAATGGGTATGTGTAAGACAACAGAGCTTGATCTTATCGTGTATGTGGATCCCGTAAAGTACTATTCCATGCCATACAGGGATAAAGATTCTGTTGCCAGACTGATAGGAAAGATCAACTGGCATTACAGGGATCTTAACAAACATATGATGCTTATCGTCCCGGGTCGTGTGGGAACAACATCACCGGAGCTTGGGGTACCGACTTCATTCTCCGATATAAGCGCCTTCGAGGTTATTTGCGAGACCGAGGAATCAAAGGCGGGATACAATCCCGAACTGTCCTATGGAAGTCATATATTCCAGGATCTTGTTGAGGCACAGATACTCTATACTGCGATGTTCAATAATGAGAAAACGATTCATTTCCATCCCGAGAAACTTAATGAATATCCTGATATAACAGGTGACCTTGAGGAAAAAGAAGAGCTTAAGGACATTGTTCATATATATGATCTGAACGGGAGCAAATGTGAAGTATATAACGATGTGGCGAACGAACATCTGCTTATCACCCTGCAGACTCCTCTCCGGGAAAAGCCCGAGAATTTACTGGGAATACATAAAACTGCAGTGTATAATTAATATATCTGGTATGTTATAGATCCGGCAGTGGTGACAGTTACCGGTGTGCTCTATGGAGCTTCGGATGTATATAAGAGGCTGCTGAAAAGACATGATCAGGTATAGGGATCGAATTATTATAGATGATATACAGCATGTTATTTCAGGATGGTATGATGAAACTTCCATATAAGAGACGGGAGATATTTTTATGATCACAGATGCCTTTGATGACAGGTCGCCTGCCATCATAAGTCCGGTAAAAAAAGATGACGCATATAAGGTCGATGCATGCCTTATCACATTCTCACATGAAATAGAATCGTTTGTTGCGGAGAAATATGCATCTTCCGAGATCGCTTCACTGTGGTGTGCATCCGGCCGCACGCCCGTATATCTGATAGAAAGAGGCGGAAGGAAGTTTGCATTTTACAGGACCTATGTCGGAGCTCCCATAACCGTGGGTCTTATGGAGGATTCAACGGCGGAACTTGACTGCAGCAAATATATCCTGTTCGGCGGAGCGGGATGCCTTAATAAGGAGATAGCCCACGGCCGGGTGATGATCCCGACACAGGCTTACAGAGACGAGGGAACTTCCTATCATTACGCCCCTGCAGCCGATTATATCCGCGTAAAGAATGCCGAAAAGGTCGAGGAGTGCATGAAGACAAACGGGATTCCCTATGTCCTCGGAAAAACCTGGACCACGGATTCTTTTTACCGCGAGACAAGGAACAATTTCGAAAAACACAAGGCTGACGGCTGTATATCCGTGGAGATGGAATGTGCGGGAGTTCAGGCCATGTGTGATTTCAGGGGACTTGAGCTGTATGCTTTTTTTACGGGCGGAGACCTTTTGGATGCGCCGGAGTGGGATGACCGGGACAAAGAAAACCATGACGGGGGCCAGCATGATGTGGGACATTTCAGGATAGCTCTGGCTCTTGCGGAGTATATTTCAAAATGATGCAACATTAATCTGTTTTTAATCTTTCTTAAAGGATTGCTTAATTTGGGACCTTTATATTTGAGACCGTAAACAAAATAAATGTCCCAAAGGGGAGAAAGGAATAAAAAAATGGAAGAACTGGAAAAGATCGAAAAGTTAAGGGCAAGAGCAAACGTAACCTATGAAGAGGCTAAGGCTGCACTGAGTGAGGCAAACGGAGATATTCTGGATGCAATGATCCTTTTGGAGAAAGAGGGAAAGGTTAACAAGCCCGAGCAGCAGGTACATTCCACAGAGTATACCAAGGATGAGACCTATGAAGTTGTTCCCGTTAAAGGAGCAAAGAACAAGGATGAGAAATCCGCAGGCAAGTTTAAGACCTATTTAAAAAACGGGATAGATTATCTTACCAACAATCATCTGAGCATCTCGCATCATAATGAGCCGGTCATAGATCTTCCGCTTTGGACTGCTGTTTTAATGATCATCATCGGCTGGTGGGCAGTACTTATTCTGATCGCTGTTTCACTGTTCTTTGACTGGAATTACAGATTCTATGGCAAGAATGATCTTTCCGGTGCCAATAATGTGGTGGATAAGGCAAAGGAAGCCGCTGAGCAGGTAAAAGAGGGCTTTCACGAGGAGTAATGCATGGCAGCGCATATACTGATAGTAGAAGATGAAGAAAAACTGGCAAGATTCGTGGAACTTGAACTGCAGCATGAGGGCTATGAAGTGAGCAAGGCCTTTGACGGCCGGGAAGGCTTGCAGATGGCGATAGAAGGGGATTATGATCTGATCCTTTTAGATATCATGCTGCCGGGACTTAACGGATTGGAGGTTCTGAGGCGTCTGATGCAGGATCATCCGACGCCCACGATCCTTCTGACCGCAAGGGATGCGGTCATGGATAAGGTTTCGGGACTCGATGGCGGGGCGGTTGATTATATCACCAAACCCTTTGCCATCGAGGAGCTTCTTGCAAGGATCAGGGTTGCGCTTAAGCTTCATGGAAAAAAGAATGCGGAAGGTACCGCAGGAAACACACCGGATGCCGGTGAAGAGGGTGTCTATACCTGGCAGAAATTAAGGCTTGATGAAAAGAAACGGGAAGTTACGTATGACGGGCATATCATCACACTGACAAACCGTGAGTTCATGATGCTTGAAATGCTCCTTAAAAACAAGGATATCGTGCTCTCCAGAGATACGCTGCTTGATAAGGTATGCGGCTATGATTATGTGGGAGAGACCAATATGATAGATGTTTATATACGATATTTACGTTCCAAGATCGATGATGTTTATGACGTAAATATGATCACCACCGTGAGGGGAGTAGGTTATGTCATCAAATCCGAAGAGCAGTAACATTCGGCCTTCAAAAAGAATGACGTCGATTGCAAACCGGATCATGATGCAGATCTCCAGAACAAAACTGGGGATCTGTTTCAGAATGGACCTGCTTATTTTTCTCCTCCTGACTGCAGGATGGGCATTTATGAAGGAGATCGAAGAGGCCGGAGGCTTTGTCCTTAAGCGCAGCCGGTGTTTTATCACTGAAAGCGGGTCTTTGACGGATCTGTTATACCGGGTTTATTCGACGGACGGGACTTTACTTCTGTCTGTCGGTTTTTATAAAGTACTTGTCAGTATCACCGCCCTTGTGTCGGCTGTTTTTGTTTTACAGTTTTTAGGGGTGATTCTGTCACTGCCTGCCGTGAGTTCCCGGGCGCGCCGCACTCTGGCTCCGATGCGTGAAATAGCAGAGAGAGCAGATGAACTGAACCGGCTTGCCTTTTCAGAGGATAAATACAGACTGATAGAGGATGCCATAGAGAATGTGACTCCGGAGGAAGACCGGTATCTGTCCCTTCATGATAAAGAACTGTTAGGAATAGAACAGGCAGTCAATCATCTTATCGAGCGATTAAAGGATTCCTATTTGCAGCAGGCGAGATTTGTAAATGACGCATCCCATGAACTCAGGACGCCCATTGCGGTGATCAGGGGTTATGCGGATATGCTTAAACGCTGGGGAAGCTCCGATGAGAAGGTCTTAGATGAATCCATTTCCGCGATCTCTAACGAAGCAGAGCACATGAACCGGTTAGTTGAGCAGCTCCTGTTCCTTGCAAGGGGTGACAGCGGCAAGACGGTTTTACAGAAAGAGCAGGTCTCACTTAATGAGCTTATTAAGGAGATCTATGAAGAATCCTTTATGATAGATGAAGCACATCCATACCGTTTCCGGAACAGCGAAGAAGAGATATTTGCCGAAGCCGACCGCACGCTGTTAAAGCAGGCAGTCAGGATACTTGTGGATAATGCGGCAAAATATACTAAACCCAAGGATGAGATCATCCTGGGTGTCGGTCTGACAGATGAAAAACGCCCGTACCTGATGGTGCAGGATACGGGCATAGGAATGTCACAGACTGATGTTGAGCATATGTTTGAGCGCTTTTACCGGGCTGACAAGGCAAGAAGCTTTCAGGGAACCGGACTCGGTCTTTCCATCGCAAAATGGATTGTGGACCGCCACGGCGGTCATTTTGAGATCCTGTCAAGAACAGAACTGGGTACGCGTATCCTTATCGTCCTGTGATCCCTGTTTTCAGTCTTGGGGAAACGCTGATTTGATCAGTTTTTCCTTAGATAAAATGTGTCCAGACATGCTCTTCTTTTTCAGGAAGACCGTATTTTTCCTTGCCGAGGGCTATGCTCTTCATGAGGAAGGTCATGTTTCTTGCCAGAGTCCTCATGGTCTGGAGACCCTCGAGGTCCTTTTCCGCCTGTCCCGGAGAATTTCCGTGAACACTGTTCCAGTACTGGCTTGAGGCAACGGGCATTCCGCTTATGGTAAAATATTTATTCAGTTCATCATAGGTAGCCGAACAGCCGCCTCTTCTTGCTACCACAACACTTGCCCCCACCTTCATCGTCTTGTCAAAGCTGCTGCTGTAGAACAGTCTGTCAAGGCAGGCAATGAGAGTTGCGTTTGCAGATGCATAATATACGGGGGAAGCGGCAATAAGACCGTCGGCAGCTTCAAGCTTTGGTGCCAGCTCATTCACGATGTCATCAAATACGCATTTTCCGCTCTGACCGCAGGAACCGCAGGATATACAGCCCCTGATATCCTTATTGCCGATCTGGACGATCTCGGTCTCAACGCCTTCGTCATCAAAAATCTTCACCATTTCATTTATGGCTATCATGGTGTTTCCCGCAGGTTTGGGGCTTCCGTTAAGAATAAGAACTTTCATGTCATACCTCCTGTTCTCTGAACAACTGAAAACTCTAATGCTTTGTGTATCACTTATTATGCGGATATCAGGTTGTGCGGATATCCGGTTTCATCATTCCAAAGCTTCGGACAGTGCATTTATCTCTTCATCCGTTGCAGCCCAGTCCGTTGCAAGCCGGATAACGGTATGGTTTTCATCATATTTTTCCCAGAAACTGTAGCCTGCTTTCTCGCCGAATTTTCTCAGTTTTTCATTTTCGATCACACAGAATATCTGGTTTGTCGGTGAGTCATAACACAGGGTATATTTCTTTTCCCTAAGCATTTTTCTTATCTTATCGGCTGCCCTGATGGCAGGCTCTCCGATCCTTAAATAAAGATCATCCTTAAAGAGTTCGTCGAACTGTATTCCGAGAAGCCTTCCCTTGGCAAGAAGTGCTCCGTGCTGCTTGATGATGGTAAACAGGTGAGGGATCTTATGGGGATCCGGGATAACAGCCGCTTCACCGAACATCGCGCCGCATTTGGTACCGCCGATATAAAAAGCATCGCAGAGATCAGCAAGATCTTTGAGCGTTACATCATTTTCCGGACAGGCAAGGGCATAGGCGAGCCTTGCGCCGTCCACATACAGGGAGATATTAAACCTGTCGCAGATCCGCCTGAATCTCTTAAGTTCGTCAAGGTAATAAAGCGTTCCGAATTCCGTGGGCTGGGATAAATAGATCATTCCGGGCATCACCATGTGTTCCCGGTTCTCATCATTAAAGAAATCTTCAAGGTATTTTTCAACGGTATCCGGTGAAAGCTTTCCGTTATGGTGAGGCAGAGTAAGTACCTTATGGCCGTTTGATTCAACGGCGCCTGCCTCGTGAACACTGATGTGTCCCGTTTCGGCAGCGATGACTCCCTGATATGATCTTAACAGGGCATCGATCATGACGGCATTGGTCTGAGTTCCTCCCGTAAGGAATTCCACCCTTGCATTTTCACGGCCGCAGGCTTTTCTTATCCTTTCCCGGGCGGATCCGGAATACTCATCCGTTCCGTATCCGGAACTCTTAAGCATATTTGTATCCGTAAGTCTCTTTAAGATATCCGGATGTGCGCCTCTTGTATAATCACTGGCAAAGTCAGGTCTTTGATCCATATTTTTGCTACCTCGCATTTTCACATAAGTTTATGATACCTTTCGAATATACCACAAACAGGTCAGGTATATAAGACGGAAAAATCTTCACGGGACCCCCGGGGAAGATGGAATACAGGACTGACAGCCCTGGTGCAGAGTTCGTCCGCCACCACGGTGCTGACGGTGGGATTTGTTAATGCGGTGATAAATATTAAGCATATCAGACGTCTCCATGAGGGCATCTGCGACAGGGAATGCAGCCTTCCCTTCATGGATATCTGCTATACCCATGAAAAAGTCATAGATTCCTGCGATATGGTGGCATATAATCTGAAGCCTTTCCAGAAAAGGAACGATCATCCGGAGATCTCCGAAGAGGAGAAAAAGATGCTTGAAACAAAGCGGCAGGAAAATATCCGTAAGCTTCTTAAGGACAAATATACGGAGCTGATAAAATGATCCCGTATGTTAAAGTGAGTACTCCCGGGCTGTTTTAGCGGGATTTTCCGGACCTTTAAAAAATTTCCTTCTCATAGTTGACAGAATAAGATCGTAGTGATATCATTCTGATATCAAAATAAAACCTTCAAAGCCCCTTATATCCGAAGGGGTCTTTGACAAAGAATGGAGGCGGTCTTATGAAGATTGAAGAAAAGGTCATAAGCGGGAATAAAAACGGTTTATCCATGCTGCTTTTGCTGATCTGCTCATATCTGATAGGCATAGGTATGGTCGTAGCCGGAGGGATGCACATGGATTCGGGAAGATCCGGTCCGGGATGGGTGTTCATTTTTGTGCTGGGACTTGTGTATATATGCCTCGGATGGATACTTTTCCTGGGACTTAAGGTTATCGGCCCCAACGAGGCACTGGTGCTGACGCTTTTCGGTAAATACATCGGAACACTCAAGGAAAACGGATTCTACTATGTAAATCCCTTCTGCATCGGTGTAAATCCCGCGGCAGGAACCAGATTATCGCAGAGCGGTGATGTTGACGGCGGAAAGAACAGTATAGCGGGAATAAACTTTAAGATCTCCGGTACGGAAATGGTCACGGAGACATCGGGCAAAAAGATATCCTTAAAAGCCATGACACTGAACAACTCCCGTCAGAAGATCAATGATTATCTGGGAAATCCCGTTGAGGTGGGGGTAGCGGTCGTATGGCAGGTCGTGGATACCGCCCAGGCAGTTTTTGCGGTGGATAATTATAAGGAATTTTTGTCCTTACAGTGCGACAGTGCGGTGAGGAATATCGTAAAGCTCTATCCCTATGATTCTGCCGAAAATGTAGATACCACAGGTGACGGCTGTGCGGATGACGGAAGTCTCAGGGGTTCGACGGATATAGTTGCCGGCCGCATAAGGGATGAGATCGAAGAAAAGGTAGCCGTAGCAGGCATAAAGATCCTTGATGCCCGCATAACTTATCTCGCCTATGCTCCCGAGATCGCTGCGGCAATGCTTCAGAGGCAGCAGGCATCGGCGATCGTTGATGCAAGAAAGCTTATTGTGGACGGTGCGGTAGGAATGGTTGAAATGGCCCTTGAACAGCTTTCACAGAAGAAGGTTGTTGACCTTGACGAAGAGAGAAAGGCAGCCATGGTATCCAATCTCTTAGTGGTTCTCTGCGGTAATCACGACTCACAGCCCGTAGTGAATGCGGGAAGCCTGTACTGATGGCAGAAAAAAAACAGATACCCCTAAGGCTTTCCGAAAAGCTCTATGCTGATATCGCAGCCTGGGCCGAGGACGATTTCCGTTCGGTCAACGGTCAGATAGAGTATCTTTTGTCCGAATGTGTCAGGCAGCGGAAAAAGGACGGAAAATACGTGGGAGAGGAAATAGACGTTCCGCCAAAGATAGATATCTGAATAAATAAAGCGGAAAGGAAAGAATATGAAGAACAGAAAAAGTATGAGAGTGGTACTGTCGGTTATCCTTGCAGCGTCCCTTATGACGTTTATCCCGGGATGCGGCAAAAAGACCGCCATGGCAGCCGGTAAGGATAAATCCGCCGAAGCCTCATCAGACTCAAAAAAATCCGAAGAAATGGAGCCGGCTATAATCGTGGAAACGGATGAAAAGACAAAAGATAATAAAATGGTCATTGAAACGGCGGAGGAAGATCCCGGGGATTCCCCTGGGTGGATAACGGGCCTTCCCGAGGCAAAGGATTCGGACCAGCTCTTTATAGTAGCCGGGATAAGCGGAACCACCGCCTATGTTTCAATGCATGAAAAAGATGAAAGCGGCAAATGGAAGGAGATCATGACAACTCCCGGCTACATCGGGAAAAAAGGTCTCGGAAAGAAAAAGGAGGGGGACCTTCTTACCCCCGTAGGGACTTTTCACTTTACGGAAGCCTTCGGCATAGCCGATGATCCGGGATGCGGTATGGGATACAAAAAGGTGACGGAGGATGATTACTGGTCGGGGGATCAGAGAAAGGGCCGGGAGTATAACAGGATGGTGAGTATTAAGGATCATCCGGATCTTGATAAAGGGGCCTCCGAACATATAATTGATTATACATACCAGTATCAGTACTGTCTGAACATAAGTTACAATGAGGAGGGCGTTCCGGGAGCGGGGTCTGCCATCTTCCTTCATTGTCTCGGCCCCTATAAGCCCTATACCGGGGGCTGTGTTGCCATCCCTGAGGATAAGATGATCACGGTACTAAAACATGTAAAGAAAGACTGTGTGGTGAAGATAGGAAAGATCAGTGATGTTTTTCCTTCACTTTACAATGAATGGGGTGTTTCGGGGACGGCCGGTTATTCTCCCGAAGGAGGGAAAAAGATTACGGAAAAGACCTCTGATGACGGAAGGAAGCTGTCCGATGATCCCTCGGATTTTGTGCTTTTAAGCGAAGCGGTGCCCGAGGCGATACTGGAGATCCGCTATTATTCAACCTATAATTTTATCGGTGACAGGATCGACGGCTATGAGGAACCCGTTGCACTTCTTACCAAAGAGGCAGCGGCAGCGCTTAAGGAGGTCAGTGACGATCTTGTGGAAAAAGGTTACAGGCTGAAGATCTATGATGCCTACCGTCCGCAGACGGCGGTCGATCATTTTGTCAGATGGGCAGAGGATACCGATGATACCAGGATGAAGGAATACTTTTATCCCGATATCAATAAAAAGGATCTCTTTTCTCAGGGATATGTGGCAAAGTATTCCGGACACAGCAAGGGCAGTACGGTGGATCTTACCCTGTTTGATATGAATACGAAAAAAGATGTGGATATGGGAGGAACCTTTGATCATTTCGGACAGCTTTCCCATCCCGATTACAGGGGAATAACGGATGAACAGTACAAAAACCGGATGATATTGAGGGATGCCATGACAAGCCACGGATTTAAAGGCATTTCAAGTGAATGGTGGCATTTCACCCTTGAAAATGAGCCATATCCCGACACCTATTTTACCTTCCCGGTAAGAAGTGATCTGGTGAGATAAGGATCATTGTAAACAGATCCGGTCAGAGTCTGTACTCTGACCGGGTTATTATATTGTATAAAAACCTGATCTTCTTTCCGGAATTTTTTCTTCCGTTAAGGAGTTTAAGGAGGGAAGCATAGTTTTCCTTAAGTTTTGCGGATACAAGATCCGGGACGGTATCAGCGGCTGCGGGATCCGGCCTGTCATACAGGATCCTCTCATATATTTCCGTAAACATCAGAAGACCTGAAGGGGAGATATTCCTTTCCGCACGTTTTCGGAATTCGGGGAGAGTCTCTCCGGTTTCGGGTCTTAAGTTAAGACAGTCAAGCACCAGAAAACATCTGTGGCAGAGTTCGATGATAAGCTCAGACCGGTTCATTTTTCTGAACCTGATCTCCCTTGTAAGAAGTCTTATGAAGACAATGATAAGGATGATCAGGAAGATCACACCGAGGATCAGGGATATAACGGTAGCAAGGATTTTTCTCTTTAAAAGCCGCTCTTCTCTGAGCCGTTCCTGTTCACGCAGATATTCTTCATTTGCCAGAGCTTCGGTGCCCCGGTCATTTTCGGATAATGGATGACCGTTAATATCATCAATGCCATATATATCCCCTTTAAGGGACATATATGAACCGGGATCCATAAGAGGTTCGCCCCAGGCCGGCAGCGCCTTAAAGCCGGGGGTGGGTTCGAAAGGGATCCATCCTGCACCTTCTATATATGCTTCGGGCCAGGCGTGGGCCATATCGGACATCACCTTAACGGAAGAAAGCTCCGTTTCCGGGATCCTGTAGCCCTGCACATATCTGGCAGGGATCCCGACGGATCTTGCCATGAGCACAAAGGCGGTTGCATAATAGCTGCAAAAACCGGAAGTATTGTCAAAGAGAAAGTAATCAAGAAATTCTCCCCCGGAACCGATATCATCCGAAGGAAGATTTACTTCGGATGCATATTCATGACTGTTAAGCCATTTTTCTATATTAAGAAGTCTAAGATGATCTTTTCCGGCGTCGCTTATATTTTCATTTTCCGACAGATCTTTATCTGCTATCTCCCGTATAAAGGCTTCCGTTTCGGGAGAAAGACCGGGCTTTTCTCCGTAGATCTCCCCGATCCTGTTCCTGTATTTTGAAAGATCATCATAATCGGGGACAGCGCCGTTTTCACCGGAAAATCTTCCCGCAAGGGAATCCCAGGTTTCCCTGCTTATATCCCTAAGATGGGCGGTAAGATCCGTACCTCCCCTGTTTAGGATGTAGCCGCCCACTGAATAGGAATAACCGTATCTGTGCTTTTCCTGAAACATCACTTCGCTTCCGCTCATCATAAAGATCTTCTTATCGGCTCTGCCCGGGACGATCTTTGATGGAGTGAATGCATAGCCCGTTTTCATATCCTTTATCGTGATCCTGAATTCCCTGTAACCGAGAACATCTCTTATATTGTCGGGATAGGTCTCATAGACGGCACACAGTGTTTCGAGGGTGTCAAGGGTCCTTTCCGGAGCCTGTCTATTTCTGCCATCGTCTTTACCGGTATCTTCTTCCCAGTTTTTTCCGTTAAAATCGGAATATATCTTTCCGGTAAGATACACTGCTCCGGTATTGTTTCCGTTAAATGAGACATCAAAGACTTCCCGGGATTTCTTTCTGATCCCCGGAAGTAATTCCGCACTTGTGTCAAATCCTATGACCGCATTATCATAATCGGGTATTCCGAAGTCAAAACGACTGAAAAGTTTTCTTCCGCGGTCGGCCATTTTTTCAAAGGCACTTACCACAATACTCCAGTCAAGGGGTTTTTCCGATACGGGAATAAAACCGAGAATGAAAAACATTATAAGAAAATAGGGATAGAGAAATATCAGCAGGGATCTGTTTTTTCTGCCGGTTTTTTCCCTTATGACATCTGCCGAGAGCATCAAGGCAACTGTCAGGAGTGAGGAGACGGCTATCCTTTGGGGGGCGGTCTTAAATATCAGAAACAGTATCATGGAGACCGTTATCAGGATTACACCCGCAAGCTTTGTTTTTACATTCAGTGTTAATAATCCGCTCAGAAGGTATGAAAGCAGAAACAGGGCAATGATTACTACAGCGTATAAAAATCCCTGCATGGTACCGGAAAGGCTTTTCTCCGTCTGCGGATCCCCGGTTATCCGGGCGGTCATGCCCGACAGACTCTGCATGAGGATGGCTAAGAACAGGGGGATGGCATAGAACAGACGGTATGGAGATATGGTAATGAAAAATCTCTTATTCACCTGTTACCCCCTTTCCGTCCTGAATATACTTACATTTTTTCCGGCTTTTCTGAGATGATCCGAGAGTATATCCGTGTTGCCGTCATTTTTTGAAGTGATCACCGTCAGATTGTTTTCCGACAGAAGGGCTTCGTTCCCGCCAAGGGAGAAAATAAAGGATCCCGCGGAAAAATCTTTATCAAAGGTCATTTCCGATACTTTATCGTAATAATACGTAAACTCATTCTGACTGTTGACGGTTATATACATAAGTCCGTTCTTCTGCAGTGCAAGGAGATAGACGGGCTCATTCTGCCTTAAGTAATACAGGGTGAGAGTGAGGATGGACCTGATTATTTCGTTTTCCGAGGGAATATATTCATATATGTCATCCGTATATCTGCAGGTATCGGGGATAAGGATCATGCCGTTTTTTCCTTCTCCCGTATCCCTGCGTACAAGAAGGGTGTCCATTCTGGCGCTTATTTTCCAGTTGATCCTTGAAAGGGTATCTCCCGGGGAGTAATCCCTTACGATAACATCCGGCATATCGGGCGTATCCGAAATAACGGGAAGGGTATCCGAAGAGATTCCTTCCTGAGAGAGGGGGTCATGTATGATCTCGGGTTTTACGATGACCCGTAAGGGTTCGGGGTTGTTAAAGGATATGCGTATCAGACGAAGAGGATCGGTCAGGGTGATCCTTTTTACCCCTACCTCGTACTCACCCCGGTATCTGCAAATCAGTCTTGTCTCAAGCCTTATCCCCTCCCCTGGAGGCAGTTCGTATTCCTCATCATCATTAAGTCCTTCAATCCCGGAAAATGAACTGTAAAGACTCAGTCTTATGCTGCAAAAGAGGACCGGAAATTCATTCTGAAGGGTGATATAGTAGGGTATGCTCTTATTGGCATAAAGATTCCTCGTGCCGATCTCCTGATATATCCGGTAAGTGAAGAATACATATATGAGATATAAAAAGGACACAATGGGAATGGCGGTGAACATTATGAACAAGGAGTAGCTTACCGTTCCTCCGTAAAAGCTTACTCCGATAAGAGACAGTATCCAGATAAACAAGAAAACTGTCCTGTTTCTTTTCATCTGCCGCTTTGCGCCTCCATGGGAACCTTTACGGAAAGGATAAGCGATCTGAGGATCTTTTCGGGACTTTCAGAACCGATCCTTGCTTCATTTGTAAGCTTCAGTCTGTGTACCATCACATTAAGTGCCACCGCCTTGACATCATCGGGTGTTACATAGTCCCTGCCTTCGATGAAGGCTCTGGCCCGGGATGCATCGGTAAGAGCCAGAAAAGCCCTGGGGCTCAAGCCCGTGACAAATCTTTTGTCGGTTCTTGTCAGTTCCGTGATATCCCTGATGTATTTGAGAACAGAGTCATTTATATACACTTTCTCTGCCTGTGCCTGAAGCTTAAGGATATCTGCTGCGGTGCAGACAGGTTCTGCTTTTTCCGAAAGCTCACCTGATAGGTGTTTCTTTGCCATAAGGATCTCGGATCCCTCATCGGGATAGCCTATGGAGATCCGCATCAGAAAACGGTCGGTCTGAGCCTCGGGAAGAGGATAGGTCCCGAGAAACCCGATGGGATTCTGCGTTGCAATGACAATAAAGGGCTTAGGGAGTTTTATCTGATTTCCGTCAACACTTACCTGTCCCTCCGCCATTGCTTCAAGCAGAGAAGACTGGGTCTTGGGCGAGGTCCGGTTGATCTCGTCCGCGAGGATTATCTGGTTCATGATAACACCTTCATGGAATTCGAATTCCCTTGTTGCCATGTTATAAACCGATATTCCAAGCACATCTCCGGGGAGTGTATCGGGTGTAAACTGTATCCTTGCGAAACTTGCATCTATACTGTCTGCGAGGGTCTTTGCAAGGGTGGTTTTTCCCACTCCCGGAACATCCTCGATGAGAATGTGCCCCTTTGCAAGAAGAGCGGTCAGTACCATTTCGGTGACATCTTCCTTTCCCACAAAGTACTTATTGATCTGATCCCTGATCTTTATTAACAGCTCTTTCATTTACTCATGATCTCCGTGTTATTCTGTACAGCGTTTTATCATTCTTAACTGCATTGTTTTGACACGCATTTTCTGCCTGCCCGTTATGTACCCTCTGATCTGTGATCCTTCCGGTATTCGTAGCACAGTTTATCGTATACCCTGCCGTCAGCCGTGATACCGTCTTTTTCGGTTCCTACGAGCTTCATGCCGGATTTTTCGAGGACTCTCCTGGAAGGGATATCTTCATGGGCACACCGGGCAGTCACGCAGGAGATGCCTTCGTTCTGTGTCAGATATTCAAGGACTTTTGTCAGTGCTTCCGTTGCAAAACCGCGTCCCTGCCATGCTCTGCGGACACAGAAGCGTATCTTCATATGATCGCGCTCTTTATCATATGCCCCGATGGTGCCCACAATTACGTCATCAACATCCATTACCCATGAATAGAGATCCCCGGGATCTGCTTCAAAGCACTCATACAGCTGTGCTGCGTCATCACTGCGATATTTTCTGAGGATCAGGTTTTCGGTCCACAGCTCTGCTGTTCCATGGGGTATGATCTCCTTTATGGTTTCGATCTGTGAATTGCAGATCAGGCAGTCTTCAATGAAAAGTCCATCCTCATCTATTCCGTATTCACATTCCAGAAATTCGGCTCCCCCATATCCCGCGCGGCCCGAAAAGGAATCCCCGTATATATCTCTGATGTAAACATACTTTCCGTCGTATTCAGAAAGATCCATTGCTGCCACCGGCCGATATCACCTTTCGTTAAATTTACGATCTTTTATATTTTATCATGAAGAGCATAAATATAAAAAGGGAGTATCATCGGGATTGATACTTGATACGGGCTGCACGCTGATGTATCATATTTGTCGTACATACTGTGTTTTCAGGAAAAGAAAGGAGACAGCCGGTGAAAAAGTCAATGTTATTTTTCGCAGGTCTTTCAATGAGCGGAATGCTTGTATTAAGCGGATGTAACGGTGCAGGCGCAGCAAATACGGTGAGTGTTGCCGACGTTAAAGAAGAGACCGCCGTTTTGGATGAAGAAATAAAAGAAGATGAAGAGATAAAAGAAGATGAGGAGCCTGTCATTACGGAAGAAGAGCAGGAAAATGAAGACAGGGATGAAGTTCAGGGTATGCTGTATGAGCAGTATTCCGATATCATCACGGATCTTGATGAAAGATGGGATCAGTTCACTCTTGTTTATTTTGCCGGGGAAGATTATCCCGATGTTATTGTTTCAAGCACCGAGACTGATATGAACAGTCTGCAGGAATATCAGATCATCACCCGCAGCAGAGCAGGCGCGGAGGTGATCGATGATCTGAGGGACGGTGTTGCCGGTGCGGGCGGATACAGAGGAGATCTTTATTATGTTCCGAAGAGCGGCATACTGTATGAGTGTACATATAATGCGCCTCTTAACAATCCGGAAGATTATATCTATCTTCTTGACGACGGTCATCTCAACCTTTATGCTTCCGGCAGGACCGAGGTTATGGACGGATATGAGGGGCCCGATGATAAGGAGCATATGACCTGGTTCTGGAATAATGAGGAAGTTACGCCTGAAGAGTATGAGAAAAAACTGAATGAGGAAACCATGAACTTAAGCGGCGAAGCTCTCTCAACGCTGCCTTATGTTGACAGGGAAACCGTTTTAAACGAACTGGCCGAAACCATGAAGCAGCAATAAAAGCGGCAATAATACAAAAGCGGAAAAATAAAAAAATGATTGACAGGTAAGATAAAGTCATGTTATTTATATTTTCGTGAGCGGAATCGAAGATCCTTTCACGAAGCAAACCGATGAGAAAGAGTAGTAGGTACTGTCACTTCTTAAAAGAGAGCCGCAGGCGGTGGGATTGCGGTAAAGAATACAGCTCCGAATGGACTTTCGAGGGCAAACGGAAAACCCTTAAGAGACTTTATAAAACTTTGAAGGGTGAGTATGGGAGACGGAGCAGACTCTCCGTTAACAAAGTCAGCATATGTTGGTATGCGTTGAGTGGATGCAGATGCATCAAGCCGGGTGGCACCGCAGGAGATCATTTATCCTGTCCCAGCACTTAAGTGATATGGGACAGGTTTTTTTTATCTTGATCCTGACCATGTCTTTACCAACGTAAAAGGCCGGATTAAAGGCCTGAAGAGATCATTGTTACGGTTTCTGCAAAATATGCAGGGAAAAGGAGAAAGACTATGAAGAAGAATCATGGAAAATTAACGGCATTACTGATGACGGCAGCTTTATCATTCGGGCTTATGGCCTGTGCGGCACCCGGAGGGACGGTGCAGGAAGCACCCGGCGGACAGGCACAGGAAGAAGCGGCAGCTGAAACGGGAACGGTCTATAAGGTGGGTATCTGCAATTATGTGGATGATGCATCCTTAAACCAGATCGTTGACAATATCGAAGGTCAGCTTGAAAAGCTTGGACAGGAAAACGGCGTGACTTTTGAGATATCCTATGATAACTGCAATGCGGATGCAAATGTTCTCAATCAGATAATAGCAAACTTTATCGCCGATGAGGTTGACCTGATGGTAGGTGTGGCTACGCCCGTTGCCATGGCAATGCAGAGCCTTACGGAAGGCAAGGATATACCGGTGGTATTTGCGGCGGTTTCTGATCCCGAAGGCGCAGCCTTAGTTGAGTCAAACGATGCACCCGGTGCAAACCTTACGGGTACGAGTGATTTTCTTGATACAAACGCGGTAATGAACCTCATATTTGCAAATGATCCGGATGCAAAGAAGATCGGTCTTCTCTATGACATAGGACAGGATGCAAGTACCGCGCCCATCGAGGCAGCAAAGGCATATCTTGATGATAAGGGGATCGGGTATGTTGAGCATACCGGGACAAATGTTGATGAGATTTCGCTTGCTGCACAGGCTATGGTATCGGATGGTGTTGATGCTGTATTTACACCGACCGACAACACTGTAATGACCGCAGAGCTTACAATTTACGAAACACTTGCAAATGCAGGGATCCCCCACTATACGGGAGCAGATTCCTTTGCACTTAACGGAGCTTTCGTGGGCTATGGTGTCGACTATGCAAATCTCGGAGTGGAAACGGCAAACATGGTCAAGGGGATTCTTGTTGATGGAAACGATCCCGCTTCCACACCGGTAATGACTTTTGATAACGGCACGGCCACGGTGAATACCGAAACCTGCGAGGCCCTGGGACTCGATCTTGAAACGGTCAAGGCAGCTTTTGAACCCTACTGCTTAAGGATCGAAGAGATAACCACTGCCGAAAGTTTTGAATAAAAAAGATCTCAAAAGAGAAATAACGGATCAGACAGGATGAAGATATGAGTAATATACTGCCATTGTTTCAAACCGCATTGGAACTCGGACTTATAGGTTCACTTACGGTCCTGGCTCTTTTTCTGAGCTATTCCATGCTGAATGTATGCGACCTCTCAACCGACGGATGTTTTACACTGGGAGCCTGTGTGGGCGCAGCTGTCGCGATCTCGGGGCACCCGTATCTGTCAATAATCGCTGCCATGCTTGCCGGGATCCTGTCAGGATTTATAACGGCATTTCTGCAGACCAAAATGGGTGTGGACAGCCTGCTTGCGGGAATAATAATGAATACGGCCCTGTATTCGATAAATATCGCCATCATGGGCGGGAGCTCGCTGTTAAACATGAACAAGACAGAGACAGTCTTTACAAAACTGAGTTCTGCACTTACCGATACCGTCCTGTCCGATGGATATAAGCTTATAGTAGCTGCGATCGCTGTTTTTGCGGTCGCAGCTTTCCTGTATTTTTTCTTAAAGACCAGGATAGGTCTTTCCATAAGAGCTACCGGAAACAACCCGGAAATGGTCCGCTCATCCTCCATAAATCCTGCCATGACAACGATAGTCGGGCTATGTGTTGCAAATGCATTCACCGCCCTTTCGGGATGTCTTCTGGCCCAGTCACAGAAATCGGTAAATATCGATATCGGACAGGGAATGGTAACGGTGGCCCTTGCATCTCTTCTTATCGGAGGAACCTTCATCCGGAGCAGGAGGATAGGTTTCAGACTGATAGGAACGGTTGTGGGAGCCTTTATCTTCAGACTTGTGTATACCCTGGCACTCAGGTTCAACATGCCTGCCTACATGTTAAAGCTTGTATCTTCCGTGATAGTTATAATCGCCATCTCGGGGCCTTATTTAAAGAGCAGGTTTCCCGAGTTTTACAAGAAGATGGGGAGGAAGGGATAAATGCTTGAGATAAAAAACATATCAATGACCTTTAATCCCGGCACGGTAAATGAAAAGAAGGCCCTTTCGGACCTTTCACTTTCCGTTAATGACGGAGATGTCATATCCATAATCGGTTCAAACGGTGCGGGAAAATCAACTCTGTTTAATGCTATAGCGGGCTCTTTTATCGTTGACTGCGGACAGATCTGTCTTGACGGAAAAGACATCACTTTTACACCCGAGCACGTGAGAGCAAGGGAGATAGGCCGTCTGTTTCAGGATCCTTTAAAAGGAACGGCTCCCGACATGAGCATAGAAGAAAACCTTTCCCTGGCAGCCGGATCGGGAGGATGGCTCAGCCGCATTTCAAAAAAGGAAAAACAGATCCTCAGGGAGAAGGTTGCTCTCCTTGGCATGGGACTTGAAGACAGGATGGACAGCCCGGTAGGACTGTTGTCCGGAGGACAGAGACAGGCCCTGACCCTTCTTATGGCAACCATCAATCCGCCCAAGCTTCTGCTCCTTGATGAACATACGGCAGCACTTGATCCCGCAACCAGCGAGAAGGTGATGGAACTTACGCGGAAGATAGCGGATGAAAACAGACTGACCTGCCTTATTATAACCCATAACATGCAGTCCGCCCTAAACCAGGGCAACAGGACGCTGATGATGGAAGAGGGAAAAATAATACTTGATATCTGCGGGGAAGAACGTGATAAAATGACGGTAGAGGATCTGTTAAAACTGTTCAGGGAAAGATCCGGTCATGAGATGCTTAACGACAGGATACTGCTGTCGTAAAACGGTATCAGCATGATATTCGGACAGACAGACCGGATCTACGGAAGGAGAAGAGATGGAAAGATCAAAAGTATATTTTACCGATTTCAGAACAGTTCTGGGTGTAAGCTTAACGGCAAAACTCCAGAAACTGATAAGACTTGCAGGCATAGGAAGTATTGATATGGACGGCAAGTTTGTGGCGATCAAGATGCATTTCGGAGAGCTCGGTAATCTTGCCTATCTTCGCCCCAATTACGCAAAGGCAGTGGCTGATGTTATAAAGGAGAACAACGGTCTTCCTTTCCTTACCGACTGCAACACCCTGTATCCCGGCAGCAGAAAGCATGCACTTGAGCATCTTGACTGTGCAAACATAAATGGTTTCAATCCCACAACAACAGGCTGTCAGATCATAATAGCCGATGGGCTTCGGGGAACCGATGATGTTATCGTACCGGTTCCAAACGGCGAATACTGTAAGGAAGCCTATATAGGACATGCCGTTATGGATGCGGATGTGATCATTTCTCTCAATCATTTCAAGGGTCACGAACAGGCCGGCTTCGGCGGTGCCATAAAGAATATCGGAATGGGCTGCGGTTCACGCGCGGGAAAGATGCATCAGCATAACAGCGGTCAGCCCCATGTGACAGAAGATCTCTGCAGGGGATGTAAGAGATGCGCAAGGGAATGCGGCTCCGATGCCATAAGTTACAGGGAGGACGGCAAGGCCCGGATAGATCCGGAAAAATGCAAGGGCTGCGGACGATGCATAGGTGCCTGCGCCTTTGACGCCATAGAGAACAATAACTGGGATGCACCCGTGATGCTTGGAAGACGAATGGCAGAATATACGGCTGCGGTACTGAATGGAAGACCCAGTTTTCATATAAGTCTCATTACCGATGTATCGCCAAACTGTGACTGCCACGGAGAGAATGATGCCCCGATACTTCCTGATATCGGAATGCTTGCATCCTTTGATCCGGTAGCCCTTGATAAGGCCTGTGTGGATCTGTGCCAGAAGGCAGAGCCCATAAGAAACAGCCAGCTTGGAGACAATATGGCATCCCCTCATTTCCATGATCACGGAAACGTATGGCAGAACAGCAATCCCAATGTTTCCTGGGCTGAGACCCTTGAACATGCGGAGAAGATAGGAGTGGGAACAAGGGAATACGAGCTTGTTACCATGAAGTAAGACAACGGTATATATTTGCAGGTGCCGGCAGGCAGCCGGTAAGATATCTGATATAATGTCAGGGGCGGTTTTGTCCCTGACATCATTATGAATAAAAATTTTCAATACGAAAAAAGGGATTGAAATGAAGGAAAAAGATAAGGGTATGAAACAGAAGGATCCACTTGAGTGGGAGGAGATAAGCTGCGAACATATCATACAGGATGAATGGATCGATCTGAGAAGATCCGCATACCGTTTTCCCGACGGCAGCATATTTGAGCCCTATTACAGCTACAGCCGCAGGGATTATGTTGTCATAGTCGCAGAGGATACGGAAGGAAAATACATCTGTGTGCGCCAGTACAGACAGGGAATAAAGGAAGTGACCACGGAATTTCCCGCCGGAGGCATAGAGGTAAAGGACGGAGAGGGAGAGCAGGGAGGATTCTGTCACGGATCCGGTGAGTATGCGTTGCAGGCGGCAAAGAGGGAACTCTTAGAGGAAACCGGCTATGAGGCCGGCGAATTAACACATCTTCTGACTGTCCCATCGAATGCGACCCTTGCCGACAATTATGCACACCTGTTCTTTGCAAAAAACTGCAGGAGGATAAAGGAACAGTCACTTGATGAGACTGAGTTTTTAAATGTTATAACCTATACGGAAGAAGAAATGGAGGAACTGATAAAAAGCGGCGGTTTCCAGCAGGCGGTCCACATCCTGGCCTGGCTTTTGTCACGAAGGATAAGAAAATGATACTGAAGATGCCCACCCGAAAGGGTGGGCGATTTTTTTAAAAAAGCTGTTGACATCCTACGACAGTCGTAGTATATTTTACCTCGTCAGGCATAGTACGACAGTCGTAGTACGATAAACATAGTACGACAAACATAGTAAGAGAGATGCCGTATGACAGACGAAGATCGATAAAGGATGGTATCAGAGGAGCAATGGCCAATGTAACTCAAAGGATACTAACCGGCAAGGAGGTAAAAAAATGGTTGAGATAAGCAGTGATGTTATCCGCGGATACAACGATACGATGATCCTGAACATCCTGTTGAAGGAACCATCCTACGGATATGAAATATCCAAGCAGATAAGAAATATATCCGATGAGAAATATATCATCAAGGAAACAACCCTGTATTCTGCTTTTACCAGGATGGAAAAAAACGGTTATGTGGAATCTTTTACCGCAGAGAAAGATCCGCTCGGTAACGGAAAGAAAAGAACCTATTACAGGATAACCGATGAGGGAAGGAACTATTATGACTCAAAATGTGAGGAATGGGACCTGACCAAGGAAGTTGTGGAAAAATTTATCCAGCATAAGGAGAACAGATAATGGAAACAATAAAAAACTATTTGGAAGCAATGTTTGCCGCCATGCCCAATACAGCCGAGGTCAGGAAGGCCAGGGCAGAGCTTTTGCAGATGATGGAGGACAAATACAACGAACTTATAGCGGAAGGGCAGAGTGAGAACAATGCGGTAGGAACGGTGATATCGGAATTCGGAAATCTTGACGAACTGGCCGATGATCTCGGAGTAAAGCAGGAACTTATCGAGGTGCAGGAAAGGGAATCCCTGGCACCGAGGAGAACGGTAACTCTTGATGAGTCAAAGGACTTTATCTTTAACAGGATGAGAAAGGCCAAGTATCTGGCAGCAGGTATCATGTTATGCATCATATCCGTGGCAGCACCGATCTTTTTCGGATCAAAGGGGCACGGATCCATGGGAGCATCACTTATGTTCCTTTTGATCGCACTGGGTGTGGGAGGAATAGTATACAGCAACCTGATAGGTTCACCATACAGATATTTGAAGGACGAGCTCTGCCGGATAGACATGAATACGGCAGCCTATATAAAAAAGGAACGTCACGGGTTTGAAAATATCAGAGCCATCTGTGTGACGATCGGGATCATACTCTGTATAGTATGCTGGGTACCGAATGTATTCTTAAATCATTTTCGCGGAGGAGTTTCTGCATCACTTATGTTCCTGCTCGTCGGAATAGGAGTGTTCCTCATAGTGTATGCCAATTCTGTGGGAAACGGATATGAAATGCTGCTTGATCTGAATGATGTAAGCGTAATAAACGGAAACGGAGACAATAATATGAAACCTGTCAGATATATTAACAAAACGGCTGAAACCATAGTTTCAGTTTACTGGCCCACGGTTACCTGTCTGTATCTGGCACTGAGTTTTCTTACCTTCAGATGGGATATAACATGGATCATATGGCCCATAGCCGGTGTAGCTCACAGGGCAGTAGTGATAAACTGTCAGGCCGATGATGAATAACAGAAAAAAAATAACAGAAAATAAATAACAGAAAGGGAGAACAAGATCATGTCAGGTGGTACTAAAACATATATTACTGTAGTTTCCGTGATCACTATAGCTGCGATAATACTCGGATTATATATCAACATTTTTCATAAGGGAGGATTTTTTGGAATGGGTAAATCTTCAAAGGATAAGGTTGAGTTAAACGGAGAGTTCGATGAACTGGAAATAGATGTGGATTCCTGCAACCTTTTCATAGAGTACGGCAGGGAGCTTTCGGTGGATTATTCAATGCCGAACGCCATGGTTCCCGAAATAGAGCTCAGGAATTCAAAGCTTACCATAAAGAGCAAAAACAGGGGTTTTAGGTTCGGCGTTGCTCATGTTATCGATACACCGAAGATAAAGGTTGTCATACCGAAAGATACGGTACTTGAAAAAGCGGATATAAATGTAGATGCCGGAAATATCGAAATAAGTGAACTTGTAACGGATAAGGCAGAACTTGACGTTGATGCCGGAAATGTTAAATTTTCGGATTCAACCTTTAAAGACCTTAAGATTGATGTTGACGCCGGAAACATAGAACTGAAAAAATGCATTATCGATAAGATCACCGCCGATGTCAATGCAGGAAATATCGAAGCGGATGACTGCATCATAAAAGGCGGAAATGTGGAGACAGATCTGGGAAACATAGAGTTAAACGGTGCGGTTGAAGATGTAAAGACCAGGACAGATCTGGGGAATGTTGAGATTAACGGAAAATGATACACGAGTGACGGAAATGTTGCAAGCGCCTGCGTAAGAGTAAACCCCACACCTCAGGTTAAACAGCAGACGATCTCACAGGACGCGGCATGGATGGCTAATTCGGCAAACATGGTCCTTATGGCGGCACCCAATGCAGTGGTAAATCTTGTAGCACCCAAGGCAATGAGCTTTGATGCCGCAATGATAAATGCACTGACACTTCGTAAGGATGTGGGACTGCTCATAGCATATCCCTATAACGGACATGCATATCTCTTATCGATACCCAAGGGATACAACCTTGCGGCAAAGATGGATAAGACCGGAAAGGTAAGCTTTTTGTCCCTGGCAGCCGTAAAGGACGGCAAGGTACTGACCACAATGGTTCAGTAAGGCATACAGCCGGTTAAAATATAAGATAGGCAGAAAAGGCGGCGGATGATCTTAAGGATCATCGCCGTCTTTATTTTTCATGTTTTTCGGTTCTTCAGAGTTTTCGGTTTCGGTTTCCCGCCATGAACGGGACTTTTGTATATTTTCCCGGGTTGTGATAAGATTAGGGAAATGCTGATTTAATCAGTATTTCCTTAGATAACTGCGGATAAGTGAAAGGAGAGGCGGGACATGGTAAAAAAAGCTTTAATGATCATATTTGCTTTAAGCGTTGTTTTAGCCGGATGTGCGGGGAAACAGCCGGCAGAGGAACAGAACAACTACATAGGCAATCCCTGGATCGACTGCGCTACCCTTGAGGATGCGGAAAAGATCGCGGGATTTGATATCATGGTTCCCGACAGGATAGAGGGCTATCCCGATACGCTGATCCAGGCTGTTGACAAGGATATGATACAGGTTTTCTATTTTGACGGCTCGGTAAACGAAGAGGAGAGGAGCCGGGTCCTCATCAGGAAGGGGATCGGTAATGAGGATATTTCCGGGGATTACAATGTTTATTCTCAGAATGAAACCGTGGAGATGCACGGGGTCAATGTGGATATCAAGGGAAATGACGGTCTTATATATAATGCGACCTGGTATCAGGACGGATATGCCTATGCCATACTGCCCGAGGACGGAATGACTAAGGATCTGATAGAATTCTTTGTTGAGACCGTAAAATAATAAACCGGACGGAGATACCGAAAGATCCGGAGATACCGGAATATGTGAAAATAAATGTTAAAAGGAGATTTCTAAATGGAAAACAAGAGGACATCTTTTACCAGTTCGCTGGGATTTGTTCTGGCTGCGGCGGGAAGCGCAGTCGGACTCGGTAATATATGGAGATTTCCGTATCTTGCCGCAAAGGACGGCGGAGGTCTGTTCCTTGTGGTGTATCTGATCCTGGTTCTTACCTTCGGATTTACCCTTCTTACCACAGAGGTAGCAATAGGCAGAAAAACAAAACAGAGTCCTCTTACCGCATACAAACTCATCCACCCGAAGTTTGGCTGGATAGGGGCCTTAGCCTGTATGGTTCCGATGATAATCATACCGTATTACTGTGTTATCGGAGGATGGGTGCTCAAATACTTCGTGGCATTCCTGACGGGTGCCGGTGAAGCGGCGGCAGCAGACGGATATTTTACATCTTTTATTACCTCGGATCATGAACCGATCATATATATGGCGATATTCCTTCTTGCAACTGCCTTTATCATTTATCTGGGCGTTGATAAGGGAATTGAAATGGTATCCAAGATCCTTATGCCCGTTCTCATAATATTTGTGGTGGGGATCGCCATATTTTCGCTTACGATCAAACATCCGGATGAGGCCGGAAATATAAGGACAGGTTTTGAAGGATTAAAGATTTATATTATTCCGTCTCTGGAAGGCAAGAGTTTCAAAGATGTGATAGTAGTTATCATGGACGCCATGGGACAGCTGTTTTATTCCCTTAGCATCGCAATGGGAATAATGGTGGCCTATGGTTCCTATGTCCGGGATGAGGATAATCTCATGAAATCCATTAACCAGATAGAGATATTCGATACCCTGGTAGCTTTTTTTGCCGGTGTAATGATCATCCCCGCAGTCTATGTATTCATGGGCCGCGAAGGAATGAGCGCATCCGGCCCCGGTCTTATGTTCATTTCAATGCCGAAGATCTTTATGGAAATGGGAAGGGTCGGAACCGCAGTCGGACTGATATTTTTCCTTATGGTCATCTTTGCGGCTCTGACAAGCTGTATCTCGATCCTTGAGGCGATAGTATCAAGTTTCATGGACCGTTTCGGGATGTCGAGGGATAAAGCGACCGTGACAGAGACGCTTATTGCTCTTGCCATGGGAGTTTTGGTTTGCCTTGGGTACAATAAGCTTTATTTCGAAGCTCCTCTTCCGAACGGTGCTACAGCGCAGATCCTTGATATAATGGATTATCTGAGCAATAATATCATGATGCCGGTGGTTGCCATCGGAACCTGCATACTTATAGGCTGGGCCGTAAAGCCTGATTATGTTATAGATGAGGTAGTAAAGACCGGAACGAAGTTTGGCAGGAAAAATCTGTATAAGGTCATGATCAGGTTTATAGCGCCGGTTCTTCTTATGGTGCTTTTGCTGCAGGCATTCGGGATCATCTGACCGGAAGAAAAAGGCGGTTTTTGAAATAAAATACATATTTTGAAGGAGGTTTCTGTTATCATGAACGGAACAGTAACGGAAAAAAAAGCATTTACAACGGTTGATCTTGTTTACATGGCCATCGGAGCGGCGCTTATCGCGATATGCTCATGGATAAGCATTCCCTCCGCAGTTCCCTTTACCCTTCAGACCTTCGCCGTATTCTGCGTTATCGAGCTGCTCGGCGGAAAAAGAGGTCTTGTATCGGTACTTGTTTATATACTGATGGGTGCCGTGGGTTTACCGGTATTTGCGGGCTTTAAAGGCGGGATAGGAAGTCTTTTGGGACCCACCGGAGGTTACATCATCGGATTCATATTCATAGCCCTCGTCTGTATGGCAGCTGACAGATTGTTCGGAGATAAGCTCATCGTAAGGATAATTGCTATGCTTGCGGGGCTTGTGATCTGCTATGCCTTCGGGACGGCATGGTTTATGTTTGTTTATATTAAGGGGAATGGAGCGATAAGCCTTATGACAGCTCTCGGATGGTGTGTATTTCCTTTTATCCTTCCGGATATATTAAAGTTAGCTTTGGCAACGGCCATATCCGCAAAGGTCAGAAACCGCATCTGACAGGGGACCTGTGAACCGGGTAAGCCGGCCATACAGACTTTCCTTAACAGAATTTTAATATTTTGACCTTATTTACAAATCGGGAGAGTATCATTAAAATTGTATGGTGAACGGAAAAGGTTCCGTTCACCGTTTTATTTAAGATCAAGGAGGCATCATATGACTAAGATAGATATTATTTCCGGATTTCTGGGAGCAGGAAAGACCACGCTTATAAAGAAGCTTATTTCCGAGTCATTTTCGGGACAGAAGATCGTGCTCATTGAAAATGAGTTCGGGGAGATAGGGATAGACGGCGGATTTTTAAAGGATGCGGGAATAAACATCACGGAAATGAATTCGGGATGTATCTGCTGTTCTCTTGTGGGAGATTTCAAGGAAGCCCTTACAAAGGTCATAGAGGAATATACACCCGACAGGATAATAATCGAACCCTCGGGGGTCGGCAAGCTGTCAGATGTGGCAAAGGCCGTAGAGCGTGTGAATGAAAAAGAAACCTCGGTTGTCATCAATTCCATGGTAGCCGTTGTTGACGGTACAAAAGCAAAAATGTACATGAAGAATTTCGGTGAGTTTTTCAACAATCAGGTGGAGAGTGCGGGGACCGTGATCATCAGCCGTACCCAGAATATGAATGATGAAAAGCTGGATGCCCTGATGGAGAAACTCAGGGAGCATAATAAAGAAGCGGTCATCATCACGACTCCCTGGGATGATATAAAGGGAGATCAGATACTGTCCGCAATGGAGAAGGGACACACTCTTGTGGATTCACTGCTTGAGGAGATGAAGAACCTTCCCGAAGACGAGCACGAACATCACCACCATCACGATCATGACGAGGACGAGCATGAGCACCATCATCACGATCACGACGAAGATGAACATGAACATGAACACCACCATCACGATCATGACGAGGACGAGCATGAGCACCATCACCACGATCATGACGAAGATGAGCATGAGCATGAGCACCATCATCACCATCATCACCATCATGCGGATGAGGTATTCCAGAGCTGGGGGGTGGAGACACATCATAAGTTTGACAGGGAAAGACTTGAGGAGATCCTTAAGGCACTCGCCGATGAGGACAGCAGGGAGTACGGTATCGTTTTAAGGGCAAAGGGTATGGTTCCGGCATCCGATAACAAGACCTGGTATGAGTTCGATCTGACACCGGGAGAGTATGAGATAAGGGAAGGTTCGGCGGATTATACCGGAAGGCTGTGCGTGATAGGTGCAGAGTTAAAGGAAGAAAAGGTTTCAAAGCTCTTCGGGATCAGTTGAGAGGCGGTCATATGTTTGGAAAGAAAAAAGAGATACCCGTATATTTTTTCACGGGATTTCTTGAGAGCGGAAAGACAAGTTTTATAAAAGAAACCCTCAAAGAGGGTCAGTTTCAGGACGGACTGAAAACTCTTCTCATTGTATGCGAGGAGGGAATTGAGGAGTTCACCGAAGAGGAACTTAAGGAAAATCTCTTCACCATGAAGGTAATAGATGAAGAGGAGGATTTTACCTATGGTGCCCTGATGTCATTTGATGATGAGATAAAACCCGACAGGGTGGTCATCGAATATAACGGTACCTGGGATCCGGACAATGCAATGGAACTGATGCCCGAACACTGGGTTTTGGCGGAGGGGATCGCAACGGTTGACGCTTCATCCTACGATTCCTATCTGAACAATATGAAGCAGATGATGACAAGACAGTTTACCTATGCCGATCTTGTCGCCTTTAACAGATGCAGCGATGATCTGGATCTTCCTTACTACAAGAGGACGGTGCGGGCCATAAACAGAAGGTCGCAGGTCATCTTTGAAATGAAGGACGGTACCATCAATAATGATGTCAAAGAAGAGCTTCCCTATGACATCAATGCCGATATCATCACCATTGAAGATGATGATTACGGGATCTGGTATCTTGATACCTTTGACAATCTGGATTCCTATGCGGGAAAGGCCGTAAGGTTTAAAGGAATGGTGAGAAAGCCCAGAAACGGTAAGAATGACTTTTTCGTGCCCGGCAGGATGGTCATGACCTGCTGTGCCGCTGACATTCAGTTTGTGGGGCTTCCCTGCAGCTATAAGGATGTGAAAAAGCTTACGGATAAACAATACGTTATGGTGACGGCAAGGGTAGGAAAGGTATATAACAGGCAGTACGGGCAGGATACTCCGGTACTCTATGCCGAGTCTGTGGAACCCTGCGAACCGGCAGCCGAGGAAGTCGTATACTTCTGATACTTTAAGATCAGTTTAAAGATCATGAAAAAACCCGCAATACTGCGGGTTTTTTCATATCTTGGTTTTCATGATATTTTCCCAGAAAGCGATCTTTTCCGGAGAAAAGGCACAGGTTATCCTGATGTCGGATCTTATCCCGTCCTTCCATGACGGAATGGTCAGTTCATCTCCGTCTTCGAGATCCGCACTTCCCGAGGCAACGATCTCTTTTCCGTTCAGAAAAATTCCGTTGGTAGTGACCTCTGCGATATAGCTGACGTTTTCTTCATCGGTAAGGAAAAAGCCGTGTTTTCTCGATACATGTTCGCAATCGATGGGAATGTCGGGGGTTTCACCCGGTACCGGCCGTCCTATTCTCTGTTTTCCCGACAGCACATACTCTCTGATGGTATCGCCGTGACATACAAAGATCCTCTTTCCCACGTCCTGTATGATCAGTTCCCTGGGCAGTTCTATTACAGATGTATCAAAGATTTTGCTGTTTTCCGTATCCATTATGATGTACCAAAATCCGGACCGTTTATCTTATGTAACGTCGGTCCTGACTCTTTTATACTTTCGGTATCCGATTCCGTTTACTTAGGCAGATTTCGAAAGACCCTGAGTAAAGACCCATGTCAATTATAATACAGTCGGAAGACTTGTTCAATCATGGCCTGACAGTATTATGCATTGATGATAAAAACAAAAAAAGGTATAATCTCTGATGGCAGCGGTTTTTACGGCCGTATATCCGTAATGCGGTGAATACTGATCTTAGCGGGTAGTGATAATGGGCTTATTTGAATTACTTCTTTTATCTGTCGGTCTTGCGATGGATGCTTTTGCGGTATCGATCTGTAAAGGACTGGCCGCAAAGAAGATCACAAAAAAAGAATACCTTCTGTGCGGTATATGGTTCGGAGCCTTTCAGGGAATGATGCCTTTGATCGGATATCTTGTGGGATCGGGCTTTGAGAGACTTATAAATATTATAGCCCCCTGGGTAGCCTTTGCTCTTCTTTCCCTGATAGGCGGAAATATGATAAGGGAAGCGCTTTCACCGGATGAAGAGGTTGCACCGGGTTTTGATGTTAAAACCATGTTTGTGATGGCGGTGGCAACCAGTATCGATGCCCTGGCTGTAGGCGTCACCTTTGTTGCGGTTCCCGTAGAGATATTTGATTCCGGACGTCTTATCAACGTGATCTTTGCCGTCATTGTGATAGGTGTGATCACTTTCGCCATATCCATGGCAGGAGTCAGGATAGGCAGTGTTTTCGGAAACAGATACAGGTCGGGATCCGAGATCATGGGCGGAACGATACTTATATTTATAGGATTTCGGTCTCTTATAACACATCTGGACAGCTCACGGACCTTATCCGACAGCGAAACCATTTTCGGAATGCTGATCCCTCTCCTTGGTACACTTTTGGGATCCGCCCTGATATATGCAAAGAAGAACGGGCTTTCCGATACCCTGCGGGCGATCCTTGCAGGCTGCGGATCCGGGATAATGCTTTCAATGGCTGTCTGGGGAATGATAGAACCGGCTGTCTCGGGTCTCATCCGGGAAAAAGGAAGGGGGATCTTACCGGTAATGCTGTTTTTCTGTCTGGGAGTGGCCTTTCAGATAATACTTGACAGTACCGTGCCTCATACCCATGTTTATTCCGATATCACGGAAGGATTAAAAAGCGGCCTGGCTCCGGAAATAAAGGTTATGCTGACGGAGGTTATCCATCATATTCCCGAGGGGATCGCCCTGGGTTCGATCTATGCCGCGCATTTCATGGAGACAAAGTGGGTATCCTCATCCATAGCCCTGGTGCTTGCGATAGCCATGGCACTCCAGAATATCCCGGAAGCGATCTATGTTTCCTTTCCGATAAGGGAAACCGGTACGGGAACTGGCAAGGCATTTTTCATGGGAGTGGTTTCCGGAGTACCGATACCTTTGCTTGGGATAATCACCGTTGTGCTGGTGGTCCTGTTCCCAGCAATACTTCCGTATATCATGGCGGCAGCAGGAGGAGCTCTTATTTATACGACTGTGGAGGAGATCCCGCAGATTTCCGCAGGGAAAGATAATGACAAAGGAACACTGGCATTTGTCATCGGATTTGCGATCGTAATGTTTTCGATAAAGGGGACGGTTCTGTGACCGGCCGGATGATCATCATCGTACCCGGAAGGGTCAGATATCAAGGCCTGCCTTATAAGCCTGAGAATGCTGTAACTTTCTGGGAATATTGTAAAGCTTTCCGTCCTTTATGAGTCTGGCTCCGGTCTGGTGGTAATAGAAGGATATCCCGTTCTGTGAACACTGTTTCTGAACATCGGCGACCCAGGCAAAATCACATACCCTTGCATCAGGTCCGGATTCTCCGCCGACAGAAACGTGGCTTATGACCGGACTTCCGTCGTCTGATCTGTAGTCTGAGATATACTGCCCAAGATCCACGGCAGACAGCATCGGTTCGATCATAACGGAATGATGAAAAAGAGGAAGGGAAAGATATACGGGAAGTCTTTTATCGATCATCTCCTGATTTTCGCAGGTAACGGCGATAGTGACGTGTTTAAAGCCCTGACCCCATCCTAAAGGAAGATGATCACCTATCCGTTCCGGTCTCTTGGTGATCATGAAGAAGGTACAGTCCGAGCGTTCCTGCATCATATCCCAGGCATCGGGACGCCAGTTATCGGCATCGGGGTGAAAGAAATCCGATGAAAAACAGGTAAATATATGTGAACCGGCAGGGATCCGGTATCTTCCTTTATATCTGCCTGACCGCAGGGTCCTGACGGGAAGGTTAAAGCTGCTTGTCTTCTGAACTATGGAAGGGTCCCTTCCCACCGACTCGTCACGCCGGTACATATAGCAGTGAAGACAGCCAGTACTTGCCCGGGTGCATCCGTGCCAGAGATTCCAGTTGATGGTCGCGGGCGGGCGGGGATCTGTATTTTCTTCGGGAAAAAGTGATAACTGTTTCATCATGTCGGGGTTTTATTACATCTGTGTCCGGTAATATAAGTGTTCCTGAGGCTGTAAACAGATTATACTTTATTATACGTTTTGACGCCACCGGTCATTTCGGGGCTGTGGGTCCGGGGAAGGTTTCACAAAAGGAGTTTTATGGAAAAAGAATTTGATATACAGGAATATATGACAAAAGGCGTGGAACAGGTCGTTTCGGATGCCATAAAGGCAACACTTAAGAATCCCAGAGAGAGCGTCTTCATGCTTGGATTTGCACGGGCAAGCAGGGCGGCTTCGGAGAAGAGAAAAAAAGCAAAGAAGCAGGGAGAGCATATTCCTCCGTTTCTGATCGCAAGCATTACCAGTAAGTGCAATCTTCACTGCGCCGGCTGCTATTCGAGGTGCAATCATGCCACGGTGGATTCAGAGCCGGTAAGCCAGCTTACGGGTGATGATTGGTCAAGGATCTTTGATGAGGCTGATGAGCTTGGGATCAGTTTTATCCTGCTTGCCGGCGGAGAGCCCATGCTACGCAGGGATGTCATTGAATCTGCGGGGAAGAAGAAAAATATACTTTTTCCGATATTTACAAACGGAACTTTCATGGATGGGAAGTATTTTGAACTGTTTGACAAAAGCCGCAACCTCATCCCGATACTGAGTATCGAGGGAAAAAAAGAGACTACCGATGCAAGACGGGGACAGGGCATTTATGACAGACTTACGGAAAATATGGATGAACTTAATAAGAGAGGTCTGATATTCGGAGCTTCCGTTACGGTTACCACCGAAAATATCAGAGAGGTCACTTCTGACGCCTTTCTGGACGAATTATCGGAAAGAGGTTGTAAGGCAGTAATCTTTGTGGAGTTTGTTCCCGTTACGGATGAGAGCGCGGGACTTGCCCCGGGAGACGGTGACAGGGAATATCTTAAGAAGGAGATATCAAGGTTAAGAAGTGACAGATCAGAGATGGTATATATATCCTTTCCGGGAGATGAGAAGAGTTCCGGCGGCTGTGTGGCAGCCGGCAGGGGATTCTTTCATATAAATTCACATGGCGGTGCCGAACCGTGTCCGTTTTCACCTTATTCGGACGTGAACATACGAAACTCCTCCCTGATGGAAGCCATACATTCACCGCTTTTTATGGCTTTGCAGAGCGGGGATATACTGATGGAGGATCATGACGGGGGATGTGTTTTATATGAAAAAAGAGAGCTCGTGGAGGCAATGATCAATAAGGGAAGCCGATGATCAATAAGGGGACGGTTCCGTGACCGCGTAGATCACAGAACCGTCCCCTTTATATTGCCGGACCGGCTGATGATTAAACGTTGAATCTGCCTGTGGTATCCTGAAGCGTGCTGATGCTTTCCATTACATCCTTTGTCTCATCCGATACATTTTCACTGGAGAGTGTAATGTTCTGCATGTTGCCGGAGATATCATGAACCGCATTGTTAAGTTCATCCTGGGCACGGGTTATGGAATCGATAACACGGCTTATCTCAACTACCGAAGAATTCAGTCTGTCGGCGCCTGATCCCAGTTCCCTGCTGACATCACTGTAATAATTCGCATCTTCCATATAGTTGTTCGCAAGTGTTTCCAGATTGTCATAATCGGGAAGCACGTTCTCATTTAAGAACCTTATGATATGCTCACTTACTTCCGACAGACGTTTTATGTTGGACATAACCTCGGAAATAAGGGAATTGACCTTATCTATTTCATTTCCCGTAGTAACGCTTAAGGAATTGATCTCATCCGCAACAACCGCAAATCCCCGTCCGGCATCGCCTGCTCTTGCAGCCTCGATGGAAGCGTTAAGTGCAAGAAGATTTGTCTGATTGGCAATGCTCTGGATAGCATTTGCGACATCGACGATCTGCTCTATGACCTTGATGCCTTCAAGGGCCGTTTCAAGATCGTTTTTAGATTTTGTGGTAACTTCGACCGCATGGTTCTTGTTGTTGAGGATATCGGGAACCATAGCCTTAACTCTCTGTATGATCTCATCGGTCCTTTCGCTCATGAGCTTCGTATCCTGTGCAAAGGAATCGGAGGCTTCGTTTACATCGCTGCAGATGGACTCAATGCTCTGAATGCTGTTCGTCTGCTCCGTGATACCGCCTTCGGTACGCTGCATGGCTTCGTTGATCTCCGAGATGCTGTCATTGATCCCGTTTATCTTATCCGATGCGGATATCATTTTCTCCTTTATGGTCTCGGATTCCTGTTTAGTCTTATGGATGGCATCGATAAACCGGGTCTCAAGCTCCGACAGGAGATATCTGATCTGCTCCACCTCGGAGGATGCCTTCACGGAATCGTCGTTTCCTATGATCTTTTCGGTGATGAATACCTTCATCTGCTCCATGGGGGCAAGCTGCTGTTTTATAAGGCCCGTCATTATGAGAATAACTGCTATTATTGCGACAACAGCTATGATCACACTCATGATGATAAGGCTTGTGATACCGGAGGTAACGTTTTTCTTGGGTGATGCAAGGCCGAGAAGCCAGCCGCATCCTTCTATATTTGAAGTAACGAAGTAATTTGGCTCACCGTCATAGTCAGCTGTTACGACAGCGGAGCTTCCGGGGGAACTGATCAGGGATCCGAGGCCCGGCATAACGCTTGTAACGGCGATGGCTGTATCCTCACCGGGAAGGAAATCCTTGTTCTCATGTATGACGTAATTTCCGGAGGAATCGGAAAGAAAACCGTACTCACCGGGTTCATAGGGAATGCTGTTAAGTATCCCTTCTATATATCCGAGGGTGTAATCCGCACCGAGAACTCCCGCGAGATTTCCGTCCCTGTATACGGGTGTGGCTATGGTTATGCACATACCGCCGATAAGGACATCCATATAGGGATCGGTAACTATGGTCGTTCCGGCTTCCTTGGCTGCCTTGTACCATCCCCTGGCGGTAGGATCATATCCTTCGGGGGTTTCGGCATTGGGATCGGTCTGTATAAAGTCCTTTTCTTCCGTTCCGTAATAAAGGTTTAACAGCTCGTCTCTTCCTTCCGATTCGTTTGTGACTATTGACTGCATGTGATCACGGTCATAATCATCATTGGGAAGTGCTTTAAGAGCCGTTGCTCCTGCGGAATTTAAGCCTATCTGAAGCTCTATCCAGCTGTTGATGGAGTTGGCATACTTATCTGCCGAATACTGAAGCTCGTTTTTCAGATGTCCTGTAAGATTCTTACTGGATGTACCCACAATTATTGAAGTGGATACTATCATTACGACTGCAACTATGATGATCACGGCTGCCGTAAGTTTTGCCTGGATCGTGCGTTTCATAATAATCCTCCTCTGTCATGGATTTTCAGAAAATAATAATCAAAATCACCTATAATTATAGAATTCAGTCCCCCTCAATTCAAGATTTTTTTGACGATTTTGCAATTTGATTAATTCGGATAAAATGATTATCATTACCTGGTGGGATCCCGGACCTGAATGAGAGATCCCGCGTTACGGAAGGAAACCGGATTTATGAAAAAAAAGATCATTGCCGGATGGATAAGGATCATTATCGGATTGTTTGTTTTTGCCTTTGGCGTTCATCTGACCATCTTTGCAAATATAGGACTTGCTCCCTGGGACTGCCTCGGAATGGGCATCTCTTTTCATACGCCCTTAAATTACGGGCTTTCAATGACCCTGATCGCCCTTATTGTTCTCGGTATAGACCTTGTGTTAAAGGAAAAGATCGGTTACGGAACGATCATAGATGCGCTTCTTACGGGTAATTTCGTACAGTTTTTCAACAGTTTTAACCCCTTTCCGCTTAATGATTCCCTATGGCCCGGGATAGGCATAATGATCGCCGGTTTTGTGTTTATGGCACTGGGAATGGCAGTCTATATGAAGAGCGGGCAGTGCTGCGGCCCGAGGGATGCAATGCTTGTGGGACTTGGAAAGAGGATGAAAAAGATTCCCATAGGGATAGTAGAGATCATTCTCTGGGCGGTGGTCCTTCTGATCGGATGGCTGCTTGGCGGCCCGGTGGGGATAGGCACCGTCATCAGTACCTTCGGTGCAGGTATCGTGATGCAGCTTGTGTATTCTGTTATCCGGTTTGAACCCAGAGAGGTGAAACACAGGGATGTGATAGAGATCTCGAAGGAACTCCTGTCATGATAACGGTAAAACAGTGATCAGCTATGGTATTTATTCATATGTGCCTTGATGGCGTCAAAGGTTTTATCGCTTATATAATGCTCTACACGGCAGGCGTCCTCGGAGGCGGTTTTTTCATCCACTCCCAGACCGATCAGCAGCTTTGTGAGAACGGTGTGCCGTTCATAGATGCGTTTTGCCCTTGTTTCTCCGGACTTCGTGAGCTTTATATAGCCGTCATCATCTTTTATTATAAGGCCTTCATCCCTGAGAAGTCCCAGAGCCCTGCTTACCGAAGGCTTTGAGTATCCCATATGATCGCCCACATCTATGGCCCGAACGGCGCTTGATTTCTGAGACAGTACATATATGGTCTCAAGATACATTTCTCCGGATTCCTGCAATGCCATTAACCTGATCCCCTTTCTTATATAAAACCCGTCTTTCGATTCACTTCAGGTCTAACTTACCATAAATCCGGCCGCTTCACAACCGAAGAAATTTATTAAATTTACCGAAAATCAATACTTGACAGGTTAGCATACCCTAACTATAATATATGACGGTTAGAGACAGCTAACCGTTTTTTTGCAGCTGAAGGTTAGCGTGAGCTAACCCAGAAAAGAAAGGCAGGAAGGAGAATATGATGCCTCTGATTTATGCGGAAACAGGACAGCCCCAGATCATCAGAAAGATAGGCGGGACTCCTGAAGTAAAAAAACACCTGGAAGATCTGGGATTCAACGTCGGCGGACAGGTTAGCGTTGTAAGTTCGCTTGGAGACAACCTGATAGTAAAGGTTAAGGAAAGCCGTATTGCGGTCAGCGACGAGCTGGCCAGAAGAATAATGGTGTAAAGCCGGGAGGAGAAAAAAATTGAAAACACTGAGAGATGCAGAGATCGGTGAAACGGTCAGGGTTGTAAAGCTTTATGGTGAGGGAGCGGTAAAAAGAAGGATCATGGATATGGGGATAACGAAGAATACCACGGTCTATGTACGGAAGGTGGCTCCCCTTGGCGATCCCATCGAGGTTACGGTGAGAAATTATGAATTGTCGCTTCGTAAGACGGATGCCGAGATGATCGAGGTAGAGGAGGTTGAAAAATGAGTATTCGTATCGCACTTGCCGGAAATCCGAACAGCGGAAAAACGACCCTGTTCAATGCGCTTACCGGATCCAACCAGTTCGTCGGAAACTGGCCCGGGGTCACGGTGGAGAAAAAAGAGGGTAAGTTAAAAAAGCATGATGACGTGACCATCACGGACCTGCCGGGTATTTATTCACTTTCACCTTATACCCTGGAAGAGGTGGTTGCGAGAAATTACCTTATAAATGAACGTCCCGATGCTATCTTAAACATAATAGACGGCACCAATCTCGAAAGAAATCTGTATCTGACGACACAGCTTACGGAGCTTGGCATACCCGTGGTTGTGGCTGTCAACATGATGGATATGGTAAAAAAGAACGGCGACCAGATAAACATTGAAGAGCTTTCCCGCCAGTTAGGATGCAGGGTCGTGGAAATATCCGCCCTCAAGGGTGAAAAAACCACAGAGGCAGCCGAAGAAGCCATAAAAGCGGCAAAAAGCGGAAAGACGGTTCCGCTCCATACATTTTCGGGTCCCGTGGAACATGCCATCGCTCATATCGAGGAAGCGGTCGTTCATGATATGCCCGAGGAACAGCAGAGGTGGTACGCCATCAAGATATTCGAGCGTGACGATAAAGTGCTCGAGCAGATGAAGATCTCTCCGGAGACCCTGTCCCACATTGAAAAAGACATCAAAGCGGCGGAAAGCGAGCTTGATGATGATGCCGAGAGCATCATAACAAACGAGCGTTATGTCTATATCGCAGAGGTCATCAAATCCTGCTATAAAAAGAGGAATGCGGGAGCTCTTACCACATCGGACAAGATAGATAAGGTCGTCACCAACAGATGGCTGGGTCTTCCGATCTTTGCGGCCGTAATGTTCCTCGTATACTGGATCGCCATGGTTGCGGTGGGCGCACCGGCAACCGACTGGGCAAATGACGGGCTGTTCGGAGACGGATTCCATCTGTTCGGAATGGACGGAGGTTACGGAGAGATAGCCGAGAGTTATGCCGATGCTTCCGCGATCGTTGACGGATATGATGCCTATGTTGAGAAAAACGGAAGCGAACCAGAAGGGGAGTTCACATATACTGTCGAAGATGAGGAAACACTTGAGGTTATCGAAGAAACGGCAACTCATGAGGATTATGAGGAAGCACTTAAAACGGTTGAAGAGATCGGAGATGAACCGGATCCTGCGGATTACGGCACCTGGATCCCCGGAATCCCCGCTTTGGTTGAGTCGGGTCTGGATGCTGCCGGGGCAGCCGACTGGCTTAAAGGTCTGATCCTTGACGGTATCGTCGCGGGTGTGGGAGCCGTTTTGGGATTTGTTCCCCAGATGTTAGTGCTCTTCTTCATGCTGGCATTTCTCGAGGCCTGCGGATACATGGCAAGAATAGCCTTTGTTCTTGACCGTATCTTCAGAAGATTCGGCCTTTCGGGCAAGTCCTTTATCCCCATGCTGATCGGTGTGGGCTGCGGAGTTCCCGGTATCATGGCCAGCCGTACCATAGAAAACGAGCGTGACCGCCGTATGACCATTATGACCACAACCTTCATTCCCTGCGGAGCAAAGGTTCCGTTTATTGCGATGATAGCGGGTGCGATCTTCGGAGGATCCGCCTGGGTATCGACCTCGGCCTATTTCATAGGAATGGCGGCGATCGTAATATCGGGAATAATACTTAAGAAAACAAAGATGTTTGCGGGAGATCCGGCACCTTTCGTAATGGAGCTTCCTGCTTACCATATGCCGACCCTTGGTAATGTGCTCCGTTCCATGTGGGAGCGTGGCTGGTCATTTATCAAAAAAGCCGGCACCATCATCCTGCTGTCAACGATTCTTGTATGGTTCACAAGCTTCTTCGGCTTTACCGAAGAAGGCTTCAGAATGCTTTCAGAGGATGAGCTTGACCTGTCTGTCCTTGCAAAGATCGGAAACGCCATAGCGTGGATATTTATCCCGCTTGGTTTCGGCAACTGGCAGGCAGCTGTTGCATCCATCACCGGCCTTGTGGCAAAGGAAAACATCGTCGGAACGATGGGAATACTCTATGGCAGCGGAGATATGACCGCATGGCAGGCACTGTCACTTGCCTTTACCGAAGTTACCGGATTCTCCTTCCTGGTATTCAACCTCCTTTGTGCTCCTTGCTTCGCTGCCATAGGTGCTATCAAGCGTGAGATGAACAATCCGAAATGGACATGGTTTGCCATCGGATACCAGTGCGGGTTTGCCTATGTGATCGCCCTTATGATCAATCAGTTCGGCGGAGCCCTGACAGGTAATCTAAATGTTATCGGCCTGATATTTGCCCTGGCCGCTTTTGCAGGCATTGTTTATATGCTCTTCTTTAAAAAATATGAAGAGGCGGAAAAACTTACGAGACCGGTAGCCTGATAAACATATCAGTGAAAGGGGGAAACCCGGAATGATCTCATGGTTTACACAGAATATCGGAACACTCCTCATTTCTCTTCTCCTATTAATGATCGTGGCAGGAATCATTTATACGATCATAAGAGACAAAAAACAGGGAAGAACCTCCTGCGGGGCAGACTGTGCACACTGTAGGATGTGCACGGCCTGTGGCCGGGGAACAAAGGACCAAAAGGTCCGGTGAGGCAGGGATCGGTATTTTGAAAAAATAAAAAAGCTCGTCAGACAGTCAATGGTTTAGCGGACGGTCTGACGGGCTTTTTTGATCCTTTAATATGGGAGTTTTACAAGCGGAGGAAAGACTGTATACTGATAAATGTGTATATCCGGAAAGGATGGACAGAAGGACAGAGGATTCGAAATGGATAATATAAGCATAATACCGGTAACGGCAGTAAGCCGCGACGGAAAGAAAACCCCGGAAGAGATATCCGTTATCTCGGAGCATGTTCTTACGGTGATAGTCAATGAGAAACGGTTATACAGACTGGTCTGCACAAAGGACCGCCTGAAAGAGCTTGTTTACGGACGCCTGTTCACGGACGGCCTGATAGAAAGGGCAGATGATGTGGAAAAACTGTATTTTTGCAGGCACGAAAATGAGGCAAGCGTATTTCTGAAAAAGGAGATCCTCTGGGAGAAAGAGATCGAGACGGATCTGACCTGCTGCACGGGAAATAAGGTATATGCACGGGCAGATGGAAGGAAGGGATTAAGAAAACTTCCGGAACATGATATCGATCCGGATCTGGTATTTGCCCTGGCCGATGAGTTCGGAAAGGATACCGCCCTCCACGGACGGACCGGAGGAAGTCATATCTGTATCCTTGCGGAAAAGGGAAAGATAAATCTCATATGTGAAGATATAGGACGACATAATACCGTGGACAAAGCAGCGGGCTATGCGATCCTCAATGATATCTCCCCGGAGCGGTGCATGCTCTTTACCTCAGGCCGCGTTCCGGTTGACATGGTTGAAAAAGTCATAGCTGCCGGATTCCCGGTTCTTATATCAAAATCCGTACCCACTAAGGAGTCTGCGGAATTAGCGAAAAAATACGGTCTCAGCCTGATATGCAGGGCATGGCCGGATAAGTATGATATACTATGAAGGTGTTCTCATTTGATATTTTGGTTTAAGACAGCTTATTAAGGAGGCAGGGGAAAGTGAAAACAAAGGTATTTATAGACGGAAGCGAAGGAACAACGGGGCTCAGGATCCATGAAAGGTTTTCGGAGAGAGATGATATTGAGATACTCTCTATCAGTGCCGAGCTCAGAAAGGATCCAAAGGAACGGAAACGCCTGATCAATGCTTCCGACGTGACTTTTCTCTGTCTTCCCGATGCGGCGGCGGAAGAGTCGGTGTCGCTTGTCGAAAACGAGAACGTGGTCATCATAGACGCGTCCACCGCTCACCGGACAAACGAAGGGTGGGCTTACGGATTTCCGGAGCTTTCGGATGAACACCGCATGGCGGTAAAAACCGGAAAGAGGATCGCGGTACCCGGATGTCATGCGACAGGCTTCATAGCTCTTGTATATCCCATGATCAAAGGGGGCTTCATGCCTCCCGATTATCCCGTCAGCGCATTTTCCCTGACAGGATATTCCGGAGGGGGCAAAAAAATGATCGCCGCATATGAGGCCGAGGACAAGAAGGAGGATCTGTTTGCTCCCCGGGAATATGCGATCTCACAGCAGCATAAGCATCTTAAGGAAATGAAAAAAATAACCGGACTAAACAGAACCCCTTTATTCAGCCCCATAGTTGATGATTATTACAGCGGGATGGTGGTGACCGTGCCTTTATATACGGATATGCTGAAAGGCGCCGATGTTTCCGTTATCCGCGGTTATTTAAAGGATCATTACAGGGGACAGAGATTCATTACCGTAGCCGATGAGGATGACGGGATCGCTTCAACAGGGTTTATTTCCGGTAATCAGCTTTCGGGTTACGACGGCTTAAAGATATATGTTACGGGAAACGAGGACAGGATACTTTTGATCTCGCAGTTTGACAACCTGGGAAAGGGCGCATCGGGAGCGGCAATGCAGTGCATGAACATAGTTCTTGGCTGTGATGAGGCGAAAGGACTGAACCTGTGATCCGCAGGATACCGGTTATCTTGACATGTGCCATGCTGATCCTGTCGGGATGCGGATCGGGGAAAAAAACAGACAGCAGAGCGGATAACGAGGTTTCGCCCGAAAAGGCGGATCAGCGGGAAGTAGTGATCGAGATAACAGGTTCTGGATCTCGGGATGAAAGCGATCCAAATGCCCGGCCGGAATCCGAAGAAGCACCGGAACCCGAGGAAACACCGGAACCCGAGATCCTGCATTTTGTGGATGTTTTCGGGGAGGAATATGAAGTTGAGATAAATGACAATATCGCCAAAACACCCTACGATAACGCGGCATTTGAGAGAAACGGGGACAGGCTTTCATATGAGGATGACGTTTTTTCATCGGAATGGGGAATAGACGTATCCAGATATCAGAATACGATAAACTGGGAAAAAGTAAAAGCAGCGGGGGCAGAGTTTGCTTTTATAAGGATAGGATTCAGGGGGTACGGAACCGAAGGCTCCTTAAACCTTGATGACCGGTTTAAGAGAAATATCGAAGAGGCCAAAAAAGCCGGAATTGACGTAGGCGTGTATTTTTTTGCCCAGGCTGTCAATGAGGAAGAGGCAAGGGAAGAGGCGGAATTCGTGATAAAGAATCTCGAGGGATACGAGCTTGATCTTCCGGTTGTCTATGATCCCGAGAGCATACTGGATGCGGAGGCAAGAACGGACAATGTTACCGGGGAACAGTTTACAAAGAATACCGAAGTCTTCTGCTCCGTGATCAAAGAGGCAGGCTACAGCCCGATGATCTACTGCAATATGCTCTGGGAAGCCTATGAACTGGATCTGGAGAAGCTGTCGGAATATCCCGTGTGGTATGCCGATTATGAGTACTATCCCCAGACCCCTTATTTGTATGAATACTGGCAGTACAGTAATGAAGGCCGGATCGATGGCATTTCCGGCGGTATCGATCTGAACATCCGTATGGTCAGAAAACCCTGATCATCACATTTTGTACAATACCGAATCGTCGATGTCCGAAACCTTTGAAAATCCCGTAAAGCTCATGATATACCTGAGCTCGTTCCCGACTTTTCTGATGAATTCCTTTACACCCTCCACTCCGTCTTTTTCAAGTGAAGGCAGCATTGATCTGCCCACGGCACAGGCATCGGCGCCAAGAGCAAGTGCCTTGAAGACATCGGCTCCGCCTGCTATGCCGCAGTCCACTATGATCTTTACGTCACGGCCCTTTAAGGCTTCTTTTATTTTCGGAAGGATCATCATGGGAGGCACCGCATAAGGAAGCCTTCCGTGGTGGTGGCTCACTATGATCGCCTTAGCCCCTATATCAGCGCTTTTTACCGCATCCTGTACGCTGAGAACGCCCTTTATGACAAAGGGGAGCTTTGTATTATCAACATATGACCTGAGCATTTCAGAGGTCTGTTCGGCCATTTCTTCGCCCATTACAACATCAGGACCGTTTTCACCGAAGATATGGTCTATATCCATGCCGATCCCGAAGGCTCCGATACTTTCGGCATACTGCATCTGGTCCCTTACCTTTCCGTTGTCCGCATAAGGCTTTACTATCCTTACGGTTTTGGCACCGGTATCAACAAGCTTTTTGAACTGCTCATTTTCCATCATTCCGCAGAAATTAAGAATATTGCATTCCTTTGCGGCCATGGAGTACTCCTCCAGTCCAGTATGGGGTCTGCCGTTATAATTCTTAAGGTGTGAAAAGGCAGGCATCATGACCGGCATATCAAATTCCGCTCCGAAAAACGAGGTTTTAATATCCGCCACAACAGAGTCAATGAGCCTTTCCTCGATAAGTATCGAATCCATGTATTTTTCGGTTATAAGATTTGCATCGGAGATCCTTGTGTATTCCATATTTTTCTTCCTTTCCGTTACTTCAAAAACTGTCTGTTTCCCAACATCTGAATCATATTATAAAACCGGAAGCATATCAATCTAAAGATGACCTTATATCCGGGATGGCGGGATAAATCCTCATATCTTGACAGAAGGAGGCTGCTTCGTTATAATTGGGAACGATTCCCAATTTGCAAGGAGGCCGGCAAAGCATGAATTCACGGTCAAAATACAGGACCAGGCAGAGGGAGATCCTGCTTGACTACCTTAAAACGGTAAGCGGAAAACACATCACTGCGGGTGATGTATGTGAATATCTTAAGGATCAGGGCGCGGAAATAGGCCAGTCCACGGTATACCGTCATCTGGAAAGCCTTGTGGATGAAGGTCTCCTAAACAAGTATGTTATCGATCCGAACAGTCCCGCATGTTTTGAATATGTGGATCCCGACAGTCATGAGGAAGGCTGTATCTGCTTTCATTGCAGATGTGAAAAATGCGGGATCCTGATACACCTTCACTGTGACGAGCTTGAGGAGATAGAGGATCATCTCTATAAAGAACACCGTTTCAGGCTGGATCCTTACAGAACGGTTTTTTACGGATTATGTGACAAGTGCATGGAACAGAAGCCGGGGAAAGCCGGAAAGGGCGGCGGGAGCCGGTCCGGAAGGTAAGGTGGATCATTATGAAGAAAGCATTTTTATATTTTTTTCCCATCCTGATCGTTTCACTGTGTTTGTCGGGATGCAGGACAGGTTCTGCCGACAATACCGGAGAAAAAGAAAAACTTAAGATAGTTGCCACGATCTTTCCCGAATACGACTGGGTAATGAATATTCTGGGAGATAATGCCGACGGGGCTGAGGTGACACTTCTTCTTGATAAGGGGGTGGACCTTCACAGTTATCAGCCCACTGCCGGGGATATACTTAAAATCTCCTCCTGTAACATGTTTATATATGTGGGCGGTGAGTCCGATGCCTGGATAGAGGATGCGCTCAGTGAAGCCGTCAATAAAGAGATGACGGTGATCAGCCTTATGGAACTGACGGGTGACTCGGCAAAAGAAGAGGAAATCACAGAGGGAATGCAGGACCCGGAGGATGAAGGGGAGATTGGGGAAGATTCCCGGGATCCGGAGAAAGAATATGATGAGCATGTCTGGCTGTCACTTAAAAATGCCGCAAAGTATACGGGATACATAGCGGAAAAGCTGGAACTTGCGGATCCCGGAAATGCGGCGGCATACAGGGAAAATGCTGCCGGCTACATAGAAAAACTCAATGATCTTGACAGACGTTTCGCGGAGGCTGTTTCCGAAGGCTCAAAAGACACGCTGCTTTTCGGGGACCGGTTTCCTTTCAGATATTTAACGGATGATTACGGACTTTCCTATTATGCGGCATTTCCGGGATGTTCCGCGGAAACCGAGGCAAGCTTTGAGACCGTTACCTTCCTTGCGAAGAAGGTGAATGAGCTTTCGCTTCACTCTGTCATAACCATTGACGGCGGAGATCAAAAGATCGCGGAAACCATAGTTAAGAATACGGAAACAGGCGATCAGCGGATATTGACAATGGATTCCATGCAGTCCGTAACAAAAGAGGACACGGAAAAGGGAACGACCTATCTGTCCGTTATGGAAAACAATCTTTCGGTTCTTTCACAGGCGCTTGAGTAGGTGCAGGCGCTTTATCAGGAGAAGTTTAAATGGCATTTATAACGGCAAAGGATCTTTTTCTGGGATATGATTCCCAGGTGATAATAAGCGGTTTAAGTTTTACCGTGAATAAGGGTGATTATCTCTGCATAGTCGGGGAAAACGGGTCGGGAAAGACTACCCTTATGAAAGCCCTGCTGCATCTGAATCCTCCCCTTAAGGGATCGATAGAGACAGGTGACGGTTTAAGGGCTGATGAAATAGGGTATCTTCCCCAGCAGACCGAGGTACAGAGGGATTTTCCCGCTACCGTAAGGGAGATAGTACTGTCGGGCTGTCAGGGAAGGCTTGGCCTCAGACCGTTTTATAACAAAGAGGAAAAAAAGCTTTCCGAAGAAAATATGGCACTGATGGGAATTTCAGACCTTGCGGGAAGCTGCTTCAGGGAATTATCGGGCGGGCAGAAACAGAGAGTCCTGCTTGCCAGGGCACTGTGTGCCACGAGGAAGGTACTTCTTCTTGACGAGCCGGTTGCCGGTCTTGATCCCGTGGTCACCAGACAGATGTACGAGCTCATCGCACAGCTCAATTCCGAAGGCATCACGATCATAATGATCTCCCATGATATCGAAGCTGCACTCAGATATGCAAGTCATATACTGCATATCGGAGACAGCGTATTCTTCGGTACAAGGGAGGAATACTTTAAAAGCGAGCCCGGAAAGATATTCATTAATGAAAAAGGATCCGGGGATGAGCAGGATCCCGGAAGAAAACATCCTGAAGAAAAGACCGCGGAGGAAGGAGGCAGGACATGACCGGTACGCTTATGGAATATATCCGGTACCCCTTCGTCAGATATGCCCTGATCGTGGGGACTCTTATCGCGCTGTGTTCCTCTCTTCTCGGAGTGACACTGGTGCTTAAGAGGTTTTCTTTTATCGGCGACGGTCTGTCCCATGTGGCGTTCGGTGCCATTGCCATTGCAACGGTTTTACAGCTTACGAATAAGATGATCATCGTACTGCCCCTCACCACCCTAAGTGCGGTCCTGTTACTCAGGACCGGGAAGAATACAAAGATCCGGGGTGATGCCGCGATAGCAATGATATCCGTGGCTGCTCTTGCTTTCGGATATCTCCTTATGCATATTTTTTCAACATCATCAAACCTTTCGGGAGATGTTTGCTCAACTTTATTCGGTTCGGCATCCATTCTTACACTGACACAGCCGGAAGTATGGCTCTGCATAATACTTTCCGCGGCGGTAGTGCTGATCTTTGTCCTGTTTTATAACAAGATCTTTGCCGTGACCTTTGATGAGGATTTTTCACGGGCAGCGGGGACAAAGGCGGATGCATACAATCTGCTGATCGCGGTCGTTATTGCCGTTATCATAGTGCTTGCAATGAATCTGGTAGGATCTCTTCTGATATCTGCGCTTGTGATCTTTCCCGCACTGTCCGCAATGCGTATCTTTAAGAGCTTCAGATCCGTTACGGTCTGTTCTGCCGTTCTTTCCGTGATATGTGCCGTATTCGGGATGGTGATCTCGATCCTTGCAGGAACCCCTGTGGGGTCAACCATAGTCGCCGCAAACGCCGCTGCTTTCGGGATCTGTTATGTTACGGGGATCAAAAGGTCATGAATACGGTTTCGATAGATAAAAAGGCATTTAATAAAGAGCTTATACGGCTTGCTTTTCCCATATCTTTCCAGAGCCTGATGCTTGCCATGGTCGCTGCGGGGGATGCCCTGATGCTTGGACGGGTAACCCAGAATGAAATGACGGCAGTGTCCTTAGCCACACAGGTTCAGTTCGTGCTCAGCATGTTTGTTTTTTCCGTGACGGGAGCAGGATCGATACTCGGTGCCCAGTATTTCGGAAAAGGGGACAGAAAAACCCTGTCTGACATATTCAATATCATGTTAAGGTATTCCGTTGCAATTTCCTTTATCTTTTTCCTTGCATGTGAATTATTCCCGGAAATGCTCATGATGATATTCACGGGTGATGATATCCTGATAAGCCTGGGAGCTTCTTATCTGCGTATAGCCGGATGGTCCTACCTTATGAGCGGGATCTCCCAGTGTTACCAGACGATAATGAAGGTTTCGGACCATGTGAAACCCTGCGTGCTCATAAGTTCCGGGGCGGTCATCCTGAATATCGTCTTCAATGCGGTGTTTATCTTCGGGTATCTGGGGGCGCCCAGGATGCAGTCAAAGGGTGCCGCCCTTGCGACATCCCTTGCAAGGCTCATCGAGCTTTTTCTGTGCATCTTTGTCTCACGGGGGCCGGGTCACATACGTCCCTGCTTAAAAAGACTGTTTGCCCGTACCGGACTTCTGCATAAGGATTTTTTGAGGCAGTGTCTTCCTCTTATGGGCGGATCCCTATTCTGGGGTGTGGGCTTTACATCCTACACGGCGATAATGGGACACATGGGTAGCGATGCGGCCGCAGCAAATTCGGTATCGGCTGTGGTAAGGGACCTGGTATGCTGTATGTGTAACGGCATCGGAACGGCTACGGGGATCATGGTCGGAAATGAGCTTGGCAGAGGAAACCTTGAGAAAGGAAGGGTTTACGGAATAAGGCTTAAGAATCTGTCCTATCTTATCGGATTTATATCTCTTGCCATTGTCCTTCTGGTAACGCCTCTCATAGAAGGGATCGTTATCCTTACCGACAGGGCAAGAGGATATCTTACCGGAATGATGATAATCATGGCGTTTTATATGATCGGAAGATGCGTAAACACGGTAACCATCAACGGGGTACTGGATGGAGGCGGCGATACACTGTTTGACATGTACAGCCTGATGGTATGTATGTGGATGATAGCGATCCCTTTGGCACTTCTCGGGGCATTCAGATTCAACTGGCCCGTACTTGCCGTTTACGCCTGTACCTGCCTTGATGAGGTGGGAAAGATCCCCTGGGTGATGATACGCTTCAGGAAATACAAATGGGTGAGAAACCTGACAAGGTGATCTTTAAAGGGGGAAAACCCTTCGGTTGCATTTGACATAAGCATTATTGTGGTGATACCCTTAATAACCGAGGTGTACAGACTTTTATATCAATTTGAAAAGGAGATTAAGGATGCTTTCCAAGAAATACAAAGCAGCAGAGTCAGAGGCCAAATGGCAGGAATTCTGGCAGGAAAAAGGAATATATAAGTTTGACGAGGATTCAAAACAGCCCGTATATTCGATAGATACACCCCCTCCGACGGTAAACGGAAAGATTCATATAGGTCATATCTTCTCCTATTCCCAGGCAGAGGTAATGGCAAGATATAAGAGGATGAAGGGATTCAACGTTTTCTATCCCTTCGGATTTGATGATAACGGACTTCCGACGGAGCGTCTTGTTGAGACAACCCACGGTATCAAGGCTCACGATACCACGAGAGAGCATTTTACACAACTTTGCCTCGGAGAGACGAGGGAGCTTGAGAAACAGTTCAAGAAACTGTTTATCTCCGCGGGATTCAGCTGTGACTGGGGTCATGAATATTCAACCATAAGTCCCAAGGCCCAGAAGACTTCGCAGAAATCCTTCATAGATCTTTATAAGAAAAAGAAAGTGTATTTTTCGGAAGCCCCCGCACTCTGGTGTCCCGAATGTCAGACGGCCATCGCCCAGGCTGAGCTTGAGACAAAAGAGATACCGTCCCTGTTCAATTACCTGAAATTCTTTATTGACGGGGAAGGCGACAATTATGTGGAGATAGCCACCACAAGGCCCGAGCTTCTTGCAGCCTGTCAGTGTATCTTCATACATCCCGAAGATGAAAAGAACAGGCATCTTCTCGGGAAAAAGATAAGAGTACCTCTCTTCGGATTTACCGTTCCCGTTCTTGAGGATGAGAAGGTTGAGCTCGGAAAAGGCTCCGGCGTTGTTATGTGCTGTACCTTCGGTGATCTTACCGACCTTGAGTGGTACAAGCAGCATAAACTGACCTTTAAGGAAGCCATACTTCAGGACGGAACCATGTCGGAGCTCTGCGGCAAATATGCCGGAATGCCCATTTTAAAGGCAAGAAAGGCAATGATAGAGGATCTTATCGAACAGGGTCATATGATCAGGCAGGAAGAGATAAGTCACAATGTTGCCACTCACGAGAGATGCGGTACTCCGATGGAGATAACCATCAAGAAGCAGTGGTTCATAGATATCCTTTCAAACAAGGAAGAGTATTTAAAGGCCGGAGATAAGATCAACTGGTATCCCTACCATATGCAGGCGAGATACAACAACTGGGTAGAGAACCTTGAATGGGACTGGTGCATATCAAGGCAGCGTTACTTCGGAGTTCCCTTCCCGGTATGGTACTGTAAGAACTGCGGAGAAACAATGGTTCCGGAGATAGATGATCTTCCGGTAAATCCTTTAAATGACAAGCCCAAAAAGGCATGTTCCTGCGGATGTACCGATTTTGAACCCGAAAAGGATATCATGGATACCTGGGCAACCTCCTCCGTTACACCGCTTATCAATCTTGACTGGAGCGAGGATGATAAGTTCAGGAAGCACATGACTCCCATGAGTTTGAGACCCAATGCCCATGATATCATCCGTACCTGGGATTTTTATACCATAGTAAAGAGCCTGTATCATACAGGTGATATTCCCTGGAACGATGTCATGATCTCGGGTCATGTCATGGCCTCAAAGGGTGAGAAGATCAGCAAGAAGAAGGGCAATTCCTCGATGGAGCCCGCTGAGCTCATCGAGCAGTTTTCCGCTGATGCCGTAAGGCTCTGGACCTCTTCGGGAAGTCTCGGAAACGATATAGTATATTCCGAAGAAGAGTTTAAAAACGCGAACAAGCTTATAAACAAGATCTGGAATGCCGCAAAGTTTGTGGTAATGCAGCTTGAAGGCTTTGAAAAGACCGATGATAACGGGAATGCGGTTACCCTTAATCCTTTTGACATAAACGAGAAGGTAAAGCTCATGATCATGGACGAATGGATCATAGCAACCTTTAACATGATGCTGGAGCGCTTCGAGAAATATCTTGAAAAATATGAGATAGGTCTTGCCATCGGCGAGCTTGAGAAATTCTTCTGGAGCTACTGCGATGACTATATCGAGATCATAAAGAACAGGGTATACAAGCCCGAGATCTACGGAGAAGAGGCACGTAAATCCGGTCTGTATGCCGCATATCATACCCTGCTTGGGATGATAAAGTGTTTTGCCATCTATATCCCTCATGTTACCGAGGAGATATATCAGGGATATTTTGCAGAGCATGAGGAGCCTGTTTCCATCCACAGAGCCCTTATCGGCCCCATCGAAACGGAGACCGCACTGACGGCAGAGGATATCGGAAAGGGACAGAAGGCCGTGGAGATCATTTCGGAACTGAGGAAATACAAGTCCGAAAGAAATCTTTCCCTGAAGGAAGAGCTTTCAAAGGTTACCGTAGTCCTTGAAAAGGAAACGGATTTCGGCGATGCCCTTGAGGATATCAAGGCTACCTGTTCATGTAAGGAAATAATCCTTACCGTGGGTGATGCTTTCAGCGTTACGGTTGAGTGACCTTCAGGAGTTACGGCTGAATGACCTTCCGGCGTTACGGCTGAGTGACCGGATGAAAGCAGATCCTTTATAAATGCAGGCTGATCAAGGGACAGGTTTTAACGGTTTATTACTGATCGGACATAAAAACGGGCGGAATGGATCAAAGGATCTTTTCCGCCTGTAATATTATTGTTCTCATTGTCCTTGTTGTCCTCATTATCCCATTGTCCTCCTCCGAATACCCAAAACAGCCTCCGTCGGATCCGGAACAGTCCGGGACATGAAAAAGTGTTTCCGAGTTTCTTGCAGTGCTTCGTTATGATATGATTATGCGTGATGAAAAAAAGGAGATCCATGTTACATGCAGACGATAAAACTATATGATGAAGAACCCTATGGCAGGGAATTTGATGCTGTGGTCACTGAGGTAAGGGAACTGTCTGACGGCCTTCATGCCATTATCCTTGACAGGACCCTTTTTTTCCCGGAAGAGGGCGGGCAGTCTTCGGATACGGGATCGATAAACGGATATGAGGTTTTGCATGTAACCGCAGGTATACTTGAGCACAGTGTCCGCTGCAGCGGAGACACCTTCAGGGTTGGGGACAGAGTGCACGGTGAGATAAACTGGGAGCACAGATTCTCAAACATGCAGAATCACACGGGAGAGCATATCCTGTCCGGTCTTCTCCATTCCGGGTGGCATTCGGAGAATACCGGATTTCATTTATCCGACAACATCGTGACGGTGGATACGGAAAAGGAACTGACACAGGAAGATATAAAGAGACTTGAATATGAGGCAAACAGGGTGGTTTACCGGAACCTCCCGGTAACCTGTGTATATTATGAACCTTCAAAGCTTGATGGTATGGAGTACCGCAGCAAGAAGGAATTTGAATCTCAGGTGAGGATAGTGACGATACCGGGAGTGGATGTTTGCGCCTGCTGTGCGCCGCACGTAAAAAATACGGGGGAGGTCGGGATCATAAAGATCATCGGAGCCATAAGGCATAAGGGGGGAATGAGGTTTACGATCCTCTGCGGGGAAAGGGCTTATAAATACCTCTCACGGCTCAAAGAGATATCCGATGAGCTTACGGGGCTTCTGTCTGCGGGAAATGATGCAATGATCCCTGCGGTAAAGAGGCTTCTTGAGGAAAACGAGGCACTGAAGATAAAGATAAAAAACGGTGAAGCGCAAAGACTTAAGGAGGATATAAAAGCCATTCCTGAAGATTCGGAAAATGCGATCCTGTTTACGGGAGAGATAGATAATCTTGTACAGAGAAATGCGGTAAACGAACTTGCCCGTAAGCACCGGGGGATATGTGCGGTTTTTGCTGCAGCGGGTTCAAAGAAAGCGGATGAGCCGGAAAGTTATAAATATATCTGCTCATGGCCCGGGGGAGATGCCGGGGAGGCAGCGGCTTTTCTGAAAAAAGAATTTAACGCAAAGGGCGGAGGCTCAAAAGAAATGGTACAGGGAACGGTAACGGCCGGGAAGGAGCAAATACTGAAAAGTCTTGAGGTATTTCATTCCACAAAAAAATAACACAAGCCGGGGTTATATGATATAATCTACAAGGAATGTCTGTGCCCTGTTCCTGTATAATTACGGGAGGCGGCAGATCAATATAAATGGCAGGAGGAACTGATAATGGAAAATCAAAAGGAAGGCGGATGGAGGACCAATAAATGGGTCCGCGCGGCAATCCCCGCATTATTGCTTCACTGCAGTATAGGTACTGTTTACTGCTGGTCAATATTCAGTCAGGAGATCGCTGACTATATCGGATTTTCGAAGGGTGCTACGGAATGGGCATTTTCATTCGCTATATTCTTCCTCGGAATGTCGGCTGCATTTCTCGGAAACATAGTTGAGAAGGATATTCACAAGTCATCGCTTATCGCGACCATATGTTTTGCGCTCGGTATGGCGCTGACAGGTTTCTTTATCTATTACGGCGGCCAGCATAAAGGCAGTGTTTTAGCGCTTGTCGGAATATATATAAGTTACGGTTTCATCATGGGTATCGGTCTCGGAACCGGATATCTGTCACCGGTAAAGACCCTGATGCTCTGGTTCCAGGACAGAAAAGGTCTGGCTACGGGTCTTGCGGTTGCGGGATTTGGTGCGGCGAAGGCCATAGCAAGCCCCATAATGCAGAGCATGCTTGAGAATCTCGGAGAAGGCGGGATCTACAAGATGTTTGTCATACTTGCGGTTGTATATTTTGTAATGATGTTTGTCGGACATCTTCTTCTTGCAAAACCTGCCGACTGGCATGAGCCTCAGGAGAAGGGTGCAAAGCCCGGTATCATCGAGGTTATAAAGACAAGACCCGTTACCAATTACATCGGTATCTGGGTAATGTTCTATATAAACATCACCTGCGGACTTGCTCTTATCTCACAGGAAAAGATGATCGTTAAATGTATAGGCCTGGCCGCATCGGTCGGACTTGTTTCCACCATATCGGCAATCTTCAATGCAGGCGGAAGACTCGGTTTTTCTTCATGGGGCGATACCATGAAGGACAGAAATACGGTCTATAAGATGATCTTTATTCTTTCCATAGCATTCACGGTGCTTGTAATGATCACAAGCGGTATTAAGAACGGTGAAGGAAACGGACCGCTGATATTCCTGGTACTTGCCCTTATCTTTGTGGTTAATGCGGGATACGGCGGAGGATTTTCAAATGTTCCCACCCTGCTTTCCGACCATTACGGAATGGGAAGTATTTCGGCGATCCACGGTATTACCTTAAGTGCATGGGCATTTGCGGGACTTACCGGCAATCAGGTAGCCACATATATCGTTAATCACAGCGGTGAATGGATAGAGCATGAGGGAACAAAGATGAATCCCGTAGGTTATCAGAACGTTCTGTATTTCACCCTGATAATGTATGTGATCGCTCTTGTTCTCTGTCTTGTGCTTGTAAAGCCGAGCGGAAAAGCGGCAAAAGAGCAGGAGAAATAGGGAACTGTTTTACCAATAAAACAATAAATGCCGACTCCGGGATTTGAGGATGAACCGGACAACCCCGGTATTTCGGCAGGTTATCAACAGACAGGAGGTATTCTATGTATAACGAGGGCAGGATTTATATCGGCAGATCGGGTGATGAGAAGATATTTATCAATCCGAGCATGGCAAACAGGCATGGAATGATAGCAGGTGCCACGGGAACTGGTAAGACGGTATCCTTAAAGGTTATGGCAGAGTCTTTCAGTGACTGCGGCGTTCCCGTATTTCTGGCAGATATAAAAGTCGACCTTTCCGGTATGTGCAATCCCGGAAGCAAGACCGAGGATATGCAGGAGAGGATCAACAGGTTCAAGCTTGATGAAACCGATTTTTCCTTTAAGAGCTATCCCACAACCTATTGGGATGTATATCAGAAGGCCGGTATCCCCTTAAGGACCACCATCTCCGAAATGGGACCCATCCTTCTTGCAAGGATCTTAAGTCTCAATGATACCCAGTCGGATATACTTAAGGTCATCTTCAAGATCGCGGATGATGAAGGACTGCTCCTTATAGATACCCAGGATCTTCGTTCGATGCTTACCTATGTGGGGGAAAATGCGAAAGAATACAGTTTAAGATACGGAAACATAGCCAGCCAGAGTCTCGGCGCCATAATCAGATCCGTTATCTCTCTCGAACAGGAAGGCGGAGATATCTTCTTCGGTGAAGAGGCTCTTAACATTCATGACTGGATAAGGACAAACAGCGAAGGAAAGGGATATATAAATATCCTTGAGTGTGAGCAGCTTGTAAACAACCCCACCATGTACTCGACATTCATGCTCTGGATGCTTTCCGAGCTCTATGAGGGAATGCCCGAGGCCGGAGACCTTGACAAGCCCAAGATGGTATTCTTCTTTGATGAAGCCCATATGCTGTTCTCTACGGCTTCGAATGATCTTCTTGAAAAGATCGAGCAGGTGGTGAAGCTCATCCGTTCCAAGGGTGTAGGCGTTTATTTCATCACACAGAATCCCAGGGATATTCCGAACGGCGTTCTCGCACAGCTTGGAAACAAGATACAGCATGCGCTTCATGCATACACACCCGCGGAACAGAAGGGTGCCAAGGCAGCTGCCGAATCCTTCAGGGCGAATCCCGAATTTGACACCTATGAAACCCTGTTAAATCTCGGAATAGGGGAGGCTTTGGTATCTGTACTTGATGAGGACGGTATACCCACGATCGTAAAGAAGGTAAATATCCTGCCTCCTCAGAGCCAGATGGGACCCTGTGATCCCGGCACGAGACAGGCTCTTATCGAGGCTTCCGATCTGAATAAAAAATACGAAAGCTCCATAGACAGAGATTCCGCATATGAGAGACTCAATCTTTTGAAAGAGGAGTCCGAAAAAGCAGCGAAAGAAGCAAAGGAAGCGGCTGAAAAGGAGAAGGAAGAGCTTGCCAGAAAGAAACAGGAAGAGAAGGACAGGATAGCTCAGGAGAAGGCCGATCAGAGAGAGGCCGAAAAGGCTGAGAGAGAAAAGCAGAGAGCCGAGGAAAAGGCTGCAAAGGAAGCCGAAAGAGAGGCAAACAAGAAGAAGAATGCCATCAAGAATGCTTCAAAGAGCGTTGCCTCATCGGCGGCGGGCACGGTTGGAAGAGAGGTAGGAAACGCTCTCGGAAAAACAGTCGGCGGAAGCTTCGGAAAGAAGCTTGGAGGAAACCTCGGAGCCTCGCTTTTCAGAGGTATTATCGGAACCCTTTTCAAGCTTAAATAAACGCGTTTCATCCCCTGCCGGACAGTTTTTCCGGCAGGGGATAATTTATTTTCGGGTTTTGCATGCGGAAGCACAGTACACGGAAATCCGGTATACGGATCAAAAGGATAAATACATTGAGGAGATATGAGTCAGATGGCAAATGGTGAGAAAAAGAACAGAGAGTTTATTGCTGTGATCGATTATGGCGGACAGTATAATCAGCTGGTGGCAAGACGTGTAAGGGAATGCAATGTGTATTGCGAGATTTTTTCCTACAAAACGGACCTGTCCCTTATAATGGACAGAAATCCGAAGGGCATAATACTTACGGGAGGACCCAACAGCTGCTATGCGGAAGGCGCTCCGAGTGCGGGAAAAGATCTGTTTGAATCGGGACTTCCGGTCTTAGGCATCTGTTACGGTGCACAGATGATGATGCATGTGCTCGGAGGGAAGGTTGAAAAGCCCGAAAAGGGCGAATACGGTAAAACCGAGATCTGCTATGAAAATGATTCAAGGCTGCTGGGATTCATGCCGGAAAGATCCATCTGCTGGATGAGTCATTTTGACGGGATAACAAAAACCGCAGAGGGCTTTAAGGTTACTGCTCATACAAAGGACTGCCCGGTGGCCGCAGCGGAAGATACCGGCAGAAACCTGTATGCCGTCCAGTTTCATCCTGAGGTACTTCATACCATAAACGGGACGGATATCATCAGAAGATTTGTCAGGGATATCTGCTCCTGCAGCGGTGACTGGCGTATGGATTCCTTTGTGGATGAACAGATCGCTTATCTCAGGGAGAAGATCGGGAAAGGAAGAGTACTCTGCGCCCTGTCGGGAGGGGTTGATTCTTCCGTTGCTGCGGTACTTCTGTCAAGAGCCGTGGGAAATCAGCTCACCTGCGTATTTGTGGATCATGGTCTGCTCAGAAAAAATGAAGGGGATGAGGTCGAGGCCGTATTCGGACCCGAGGGGCCTTATGAGCTTAACTTCATAAGAGTCAATGCAGCGGATAGATATTACGAAAGACTTAAAGGCGTTACGGAACCCGAAGAAAAGAGGAAGATCATCGGCGAGGAGTTTATAAGGGTATTCGAAGAAGAGGCGAAGAAGATCGGAACGGTTGATTATCTCGTTCAGGGAACCATATATCCTGATGTGGTTGAGAGCGGCCTGGGAGGAGAATCTGCCGTGATCAAGTCACATCATAATGTCGGGGGACTTCCCGATCACGTGGATTTCAAGGAGATAATCGAACCTCTCAGGGATCTTTTTAAGGATGAGGTCAGGAAAGCCGGAACAGAGCTTGGCATCCCCAGACATCTCGTAAACAGACAGCCCTTCCCCGGACCGGGTCTTGGGATCAGGATCATAGGTGAGATAACAGCTGAAAAGGTAAAAATCGTTCAGGAGGCGGATGCCATTTACCGCGAAGAAGTCGATAAGGCGGCTATCGATAATCCGTCGTGGAAACCGGATCAGTATTTTGCCGCTCTTACCAACATGAGATCCGTCGGAGTCATGGGTGATGAGCGGACATATGACTATGCCGTTGCACTTCGTGCCGTAAAGACGATTGATTTTATGACCGCCGAGTCCGCAGACATACCCTTTGAGATCCTGCAAAAGGTAATGAGCCGCATAATCAATGAGGTAAAGGGAGTCAACCGGGTATTCTATGATCTTACCAGCAAGCCCCCCGGGACGATAGAATTAGAATAAGGAGCCGGAAGAAGCACTGACAAAATATGGACTTATGAGGAAGACATTTCTCAAGGAGCATCGGAGATGTATATACACCGGAATGATGTTGGAAGATACGCTTAAGGAGCATTGCTTAAGTATTCAACATCAGGCAGAGGAACGGATGGATGTTCTTATAGAGCAGATGGCACAGGAACAGTGTGTTGATGAAAAGCTGAAAGCATCGG
>JAIKZD010000062.1 GCA_024682555.1 Lachnospiraceae bacterium
CAAAAGTCAAAACCGACAGTAAAGTTCGGAAGGCTTACACTGAAAGAAGGCACGGACTATGATCTTGCCTATGATCCCGAAAATCCTGCAGATGCAGGGGAAGTAAAGGTAACGATCACCGGAAAGAACAGTTTTAAGGAAGGTGTTGTTCTTACTTACCATATCGTCACAGCAGATACTACACTGAACAATGCCGTCATTGAACTTGATGAAACATATCCGCTTGTATACAGGGGACCCGACGCTCCGGTACATCCGCCTGTCAGTGTAAAACTGAATAAGAATTCAGACGGGTATATTCCGCCGACTGACGAAGAGACAGGCAGGGATAACTATGAAGTCATATATGAGAAATGCGATAACGCCGGTAAAGGCACTGTGCGTGTAGTCGGAAAGAATGCTTACGGCGGGTCAAAGAGCGTAACTTTCACGATCGCGCCAAAACCTCTTTCTCTTTCACCGGAAGGAGACGCAAACGTTCTGGTCACCGGGGATACATCATATACCGGTTCTGCAATAAAACCGGAGATCGAAGTATTTGACGGATTAACAGGAGTTCCGGCAACGGATTACAGCGTAACATACAAGAACAATACAAACAGGGCATCCGATACGGAAACCACAGCCGCGGGTAAAGATATCGCCCCGGCAGTTACGGTTAAGCTTAAAGGCAATTATTCCGGAACGCTGACTAAGAAATTTGCCATAACGAGTCTGCAGCTTGCCGGGGAAGATCTTGAAATAACAGTTCCGGATGTCAAGCTTTCAAAGGCCGGCCAGCAGGTTACCGCTGTTATGATAAAGCCGGTAGTCAAATACGGCAAAAAGACATTGAAAAAAGGAACGGATTATTCCGTAGACTTTGGTCATTCCGGAGGCAGCGTCTATGTTGCTAAGATAACCCTGCAGGGCAATTATGCAAACAAACCGGGTGTTACGCATATAGACAAGCCGTTCAGGGCGTATCAGGCACAGGGCAACCTTTCCGAAACGGATTTTACTTTTGGGCTTAGCGGTACATCCTTTACGTATACCGGAGACAAGATAACACCGGCAGTTTCGATCACGGCAAATGATCATCAGTATAATAGTGCTGATCTGAAGCTTGTAGAGGGACGTGATTATACGGTGTCATATTCAAACAATGTCAATGCATCGGTAAATGCTCCGGCTAACAGACAGCCGACAGTCACTGTAAAAGGAAAAGGCGCCTACAAGGGAACGTTAACGAAAAACTTTACGATCGTTCCGATAAATGTTGATGCCCTTGGTGCCGATGAATGGTCGGTTTCCGTCCCGGATGTAAAGTGCACGGGAAAACAGCTCAGTCCCAAGGTTAAGGTCACTGTGAAAGGAAAAACTCTCAAGGCAGCGGACTATTCGCTTGCTTACGAGGATACAAAAGCACCTACCGGTAATGAAAAGGCAAAAGTCACAGTTACATTTGCCGGTAATTATTCGGGTACAAAGGAAGGTCGTTTCCGCGTCTATCAGACCGATATAGCCAGGATGACATTTGAGAAGATCGCGGATCAGTATTATACCGGAACATCTATCAGACCGGGTGAGAATGACAAAGCTCAATTTGATACTGCAAATGAGATAAAGATCTACAAAACCGGCAGGAAAAATCCCACTGATGCACTCGTTTACGGTGTCGATTACACACTTGAATGGGAAGAAAACATAACCACCGGCAAAGGTACCGTATACATAAAGGGATCAGGAGAGTACGGAAACACAAAGAAGCTCACGTTTAATATAAAACAAAAGAAATAACCCTTCATTTGATTTAAGACAGGGGGCGGGCCTTATGGCCCGTCCTTTATCTTAATCACATACACCCCTTTTTTTCACCGCTTCTTTACTAAAATCTTCACAAGTGTTAAAATATTGTGAGCTGTATGTTACCGCGCGCCCTGATATATGGATACGCGTATGTGCAGGTCTGTCTGTGTCATACATACGGATGATCCGTACATCGGATTCGCGACAGATAACATTATGGTTATGAAAGGATCATGCAATGAAGATAATTGATAAGATATTCGGTACACACAGTGAAAGAGAACTCAAGCTCATTACCCCCATCGTCGACAGGATAGAGGCCATGAGGGATCAGATGATGGCTTTAAGCGATGAGGAACTTAGGGCCAATACCCAGAAGTTTAAGGATCGTCTTGCAAACGGTGAGACGCTTGATGATATACTTCCCGAGGCCTTTGCCACGGTCAGGGAGGCATCGAGAAGGGTGCTGGGACTTGAGCATTACAGGGTACAGCTCTTCGGCGGCATCATCCTGCATCAGGGAAGGATATCCGAGATGAAGACCGGTGAAGGAAAAACCCTGGTGGCCACATTGCCCTCCTATCTGAATGCCCTTGAAGGCAGGGGAGTTCATGTGGTAACCGTAAATGATTATCTGGCCAAGCGTGACGCAGACCAGATGGGACAGGTACACTCCTTTTTGGGGCTTACCGTGGGCTGCGTACTCAACCAGATGACGGCAGATGAAAGAAGAGCAGCCTATAACTGTGACATCACCTATGTCACGAATAATGAGTTAGGCTTTGATTATCTGCGTGACAACATGGTCATTTACAAGGAACAGCTGGTGCTCAGGGAACTTCATTATGCCATCATCGATGAGGTGGACTCGGTACTTATAGATGAGGCAAGAACTCCCCTTATCATATCAGGTCAGAGCGGAAAATCCACCAAGCTCTATGAGGTCTGCGATGTGCTTGCCAAGCAGCTTAAGCGAGGCGAGGATATAGAAGATCTTACCAAGATGGATGCCATAATGGGTATCGAAAGGGAAGAGACCGGTGATTTCATCGTAAATGAAAAGGACAAATTCGTAACCCTTACGGCAGAGGGTGTTAAGAGAGTCGAGAATTTCTTCCATATAGAAAACCTTGCGGATCCCGAGAACGTGGACATACAGAACAACATGATCCTTGCCCTCAGGGCCCACAATCTGATGTTCAGGGACCAGGACTATGTTGTGAAGGATGATCAGGTCCTCATAGTTGATGAATTTACCGGACGTATAATGCCCGGAAGACGTTATTCCGACGGCCTGCATCAGGCGATAGAAGCAAAAGAGCATGTTAAGGTAAAACGTGAGAGCAAGACCCTCGCTACCATTACCTTCCAGAATTTTTTCAACAAATTCGAGAAAAAGGCGGGAATGACAGGTACCGCTCTTACCGAGGAAAAGGAATTCAGGGACATTTACGGAATGGACGTAATAGAGGTTCCCACCAACCGTCCCATGATCCGTATAGACCAGCAGGATGCCGTATATAAGACCAAAAAGGAAAAATTAAAGGCTATCTGCGACGAGATCGAAAGAGCCCATGCCACGGGGCAGCCCATTCTTGTGGGTACCATCACCATAGAGGCATCAGAGGAACTGAGCACCATGCTCAGAAAACGGGGCATCCAGCATAATGTCTTAAATGCAAAGTTTCATGAGATGGAAGCGGAAATAGTAGCGGATGCGGGAATCCACGGTTCCGTTACCATTGCTACCAACATGGCCGGCCGAGGCACCGATATCAAGCTTGATGATGAGGCAAGAGCCGCAGGCGGACTGAAGATAATAGGTACCGAACGTCATGAGGCAAGGCGTATAGACAATCAGCTCAGAGGACGTTCGGGACGTCAGGGAGATCCGGGTGAATCCAGATTCTTCATATCCCTTGAGGACGATCTCATGAGACTGTTCGGATCCGAGAGAATGATGAATGTCTTTAATACTCTGGGGGTTCCCGACGGCGAGCAGATAGAGCACAAGATGCTCACAAACGCCATAGAAAAGGCCCAGATGAAGATAGAGAGCAACAACTTCGGCATAAGAAAGAATCTGCTTGAATACGATCAGGTCATGAATGAGCAGAGAGAGATAATCTATGCTGAGAGACGCAGAGTTCTTGACGGCGAGAGCATGAGGGATGTCATATTCAAGATGGCTACGGATTTTGTGGAGAATACGGTCGACATGTGCATAGGTGATGATTCCTCGGCAGAAGACTGGGATCTTCCCGAACTCAACCAGCATCTTCTTGCAACCATTCCCATCGAGGAGCTCAAGACTCCCGATGTAAGGAATCTCAGAAAGAACGAGCTGAAGCAGAAGCTTAAGGAAGAGGTCGTTAAGCTCTATGAAGCCAAGGAAGCGGAGTTCCCGACACAGGAGCATCTGCGTGAAGTGGAGCGTGTCGTTTTGTTAAAATCCATCGACAGAAAATGGATGGATCATATAGATGACATGGACCAGTTAAGACAGGGTATCGGCCTGCAGGCTTATGGCCAGAGAGATCCCCTTGTGGAATACAAGATGACCGGTTATGACATGTTCAACCAGATGACGGATTCCATTGCGGAGGAGACCGTCAGGGTACTGTTCCATATCAAGATAGAGCAGAAGGTAGAGCGTGAAGAGGTGGCCAAGGTTACCGGCACCAACAAGGATGATTCCGCAACAAAGACTCCCATAAGAAGGACGGAGAAAAAGATCGGCCGTAATGAGCTCTGTCCCTGCGGTTCGGGAAAGAAATACAAAAACTGCTGCGGCAGGATGGCCGGAGCATGAGAATATAATATGTCCTGCCATACGGGCGGGATGAGAAAACGGGACTATACGGAATGGTTGAGCTTGATAATATAAAAACGGAATTACAGACTTTTAAGGATCCTCTCAGTGAGGTGGGCAGGTCGTTAAGACTTGATGACAAGGAAAAGCGTGTTGCCGAGCTTGAAAGAGAGATGGAAGAACCCGGTTTCTGGGATGATACGGAAAAATCCCAGAGATACATGAAGGAACTTAAGGGTCTGAAGGATGCGATAGAAAAGGTTAAGGGTCTTGAAACTCAGTATGAGGACATAGAGACCCTTATTGAGATGGGATATGAGGATAACGATCCTTCCATAATACCCGAGATTCAGAATGAGTTTGACGGGTTTAAGAAGGATCTTGAAGATCTCAGGATATCAACTCTTTTATCCGGAGAGTATGACAAGAACAATGCGATACTGAGGCTGAACGCCGGTGCAGGCGGCACCGAAAGCTGTGACTGGGCGGGAATGCTCTACCGCATGTATACGAGATGGGCCGAGAAAAAAGGCTATACGGTGGAGATCCTTGATTATCTGGACGGCGACGAGGCCGGCATCAAGTCGGTAACCTTCCAGATAAACGGGGAGAATGCCTACGGATATCTGAAATCCGAAAAAGGCGTACACAGACTGGTGAGAATATCGCCCTTCAATGCCCAGGGAAAGAGACAGACTTCCTTTACCTCACTCGATGTAATGCCCGAGATAAACGAGGATCTTGATATAGAGATAAAGGATGATGATATAAGGATAGATACCTACAGATCCTCAGGTGCGGGCGGACAGCATATCAACAAGACGAGCTCGGCCATAAGGATCACCCATTTTCCCACCGGGATCGTGGTACAGTGCCAGAATGAGAGATCCCAGCTGCAGAACAAGGACAAGGCAATGCAGATGTTAAAGGCCAAACTCTATATGTTAAAGCAGGAGGAAAATGCGGAAAAGCTTTCGGATATAAGAGGCGAGGTCAAGGATATAGCCTGGGGCAACCAGATAAGATCCTATGTGCTGCAGCCTTATACCCTTGTGAAAGATCACCGCACAAATACCGAGGTTGCACAGGCGGATGCGGTGCTTGACGGATATATAGATCCGTTCATAAATGCATATCTGAGTAAAACCAAAGGCTGAAATTCAGAATAATAAATATACGGAGGAAAAAGATGGTAAATGTAGCGATCCTTGGTTACGGAACCGTAGGCTCGGGAGTTTATGAGGTCATTACCACAAATAATAAGCTGATCAATAAAAAAGCCGGTGAGGATGTCAGTATAAAATATGTCCTCGATCTAAGGGATTTTCCGGGGGATCCGGTGGAAAAAGTTCTGGTACACGATTTTAACGTGATTCTTGAAGATCCGTCCGTAAAGGTCGTGGTGGAGGTAATGGGCGGAGTGGAGCCTGCCTATACTTTTGCAAAGAAGTCATTGCTCGCGGGAAAGAGTGTCTGCACCTCCAACAAGGAGCTGGTTGCAAATAAAGGCCCGGAGCTTATCAGGATAGCCAAGGAAAACAAGGTCAACTTTTTGTTCGAGGCAAGCTGCGGCGGCGGTATACCAATCATCCGTCCCTTAAACAGTTCACTTACCGCGGACGACATCATTGAGATATCGGGAATCCTTAACGGCACCACCAATTACATCCTCACTAAGATGACGGATGAAGGATGGGACTTTGATACTGCCCTTAAGAAAGCCCAGGAACTTGGATATGCCGAGAGAAATCCCGAGGCGGATGTTTTAGGATATGATGCCTGCAGAAAGATAGCGATCCTCTCGTCTCTTGCATATGGAAAGACCGTAGGCTATGAGGATATCCATACTGAAGGGATCACCTCCGTGACCTATGAGGATATCGAATATGCAAAGAAGATGGGTTATGCGATCAAGCTCATCGCTTCAAGCGAGAAAAAAGATGGAAAGATCTATGCCATGGTGGCACCGATGCTTGTCAGGAGGGATCATCCCCTCTGCTCCATAAACGGTGTTTTCAATGCGATCTTCGTCAGGGGAAACATGCTGGGAGATGCGATGTTCTACGGCTCCGGCGCGGGAAAGCTTCCCACGGCCAGTGCGGTTGCGGGTGATGTGGTGGATGCCGTGCGTCACGTGGGCAAGAACATCATGGTATTCTGGGATGAGGAGAAGGAGGACCTTCAGGATATCGGAGACTTTAAGCATCAGTTCTTTGTCAGGGTAAAGGGAGATAAGGATACCGTAAAAGAAAAGGCGGAGAAGCTTTTTTCCGTGACCGGATACACTGATGCGGGAATAGACAACGAGACAGGCTTTGTAACGGAGATCATGAAAGAGGATGATTTTGAAAAAGCCTATGCACAGCTTGAAGGTGCTGTCGCAAAGTTAAGGATCAAGGACTGAAAACGGTCATATGGTACCCGGACCAGATAATACTCCGGGATCAGGAGGAGAAAATATTATGTTAGTGGTAAAAAAATTCGGCGGGACGAGCGTTGCGGACAAGGAACGCATAATGAATGTTGCCGCCCGCTGTATCAAGGATTACAGGGAAGGGAACGATGTTGTGGTCGTTCTTTCGGCAATGGGCAAACAGACGGATGTCCTTATTGACATGGCAAAGGATATCAATCCAATGCCTTCTAAGAGAGAGCTTGATATGCTTCTTACAACAGGTGAGCAGATCTCGGTGGCTCTTATGGCAATGGCCATGGGCGGAATGGGAGTGCCCGCCATATCCTTAAATGCATTCCAGGTAGCCATGCATACCACCAGTTCTTATGGAAATGCAAGGCTTAAGAGGATCGATATCGACAGGATCAGACATGAGCTTGATCAGAGAAAGATCGTTATAATAACCGGGTTTCAGGGGATAAACAAGTATACGGATTATACCACTCTCGGCAGAGGCGGTTCCGATACCACGGCGGTTGCGCTGGCAGCAGCTCTTCATGCCGATTCCTGCGAGATATATACCGATGTGGACGGTGTTTATACGGCCGATCCGAGGATAGTTAAAAAAGCAAGGAAGTTAAAGGAGATAACCTACGAGGAAATGCTCGATCTTGCTACTCTGGGTGCGGGTGTCCTGCATAACAGATCCGTGGAGCTTGCAAAAAAATACGGTGTACGTCTCATAGTAAGATCTTCGCTTACGGAAGCGGAGGGAACCATTGTTAAGGAGGATACGAAAGTGGAGAGAATGATAGTAAGCGGTGTTGCAGCCGATAAGAATGTTACGAGGATTTCGCTTATAGGTCTTAAGAATGTGCCCGGTATAGCCTTCAAGGTATTTGATGTTTTAGCCAAGGCAAATATCAATGTTGATATGATACTTCAGTCTATCGGACGTCATGATACCAAGGATATAACCTTTACGATACCCGAGGATTCAAGGGATGAGGCCTTAAGCGTTCTCGAGGCAAAGAAGGAGCAGCTCGGATATGAGGATATTTCCGAGAATTCGGATGTTGCCAAGGTTTCGATAGTTGGTGCCGGAATGATGTCAAATCCCGGTGTTGCCGCCAAGATGTTCGAAGCCCTTTACAACTGTGACATCAATATAAACATGATCTCCACCTCGGAGATAAGGGTAACCGTTCTTATTGATGAGAAGGAAGTGGATAAGGCCATGAATGCGATCCATGACATGTTCGGACTTGAGGACTGAGAACGTTAAGGTATATACAATAAAATAAAAAGGGAGGGACGAGATGAAGAAGATCAGCAAAAAATCACTTAAGATGATTCTGGCAGGGATCCTTGCAGGAACCTTTGTGTTCTGCGGTTTTGGTACGTTTGTGATCCCGGCGGCCGAGAAAAACGTGTCGGAGAAGGTTGAAAAGGCCGCAGACGAAATCGAAACAAAAACGGATACAAAGTCTGATTCAAAGGAAAACCTTGTGGGCGAGTGGATCTATGCTTACAGCATATCTCATTCGAAGAGCGGAGAAGAGGAATGGGGTTATTTTGATCTTGCGGCCGATTATGAATATGTAGAAGGCATATACCGCATCAGACAGGAGAATGGAAAATACATTGCCGACCATAAATATGAAGGCATGGAGAGCCTGACAAAGATCATCGGCGCCGAGCTTAAGATGTCGACAGGTGCGGCCTATGATGAATGCGACAATAAGGAATGGTACGCGGAGCTTACCGATCCGTTTGAGGATGAAGAGGATGATAATTACAAAGAGAGGCTGACGCTGTCAAAGGACGGAAGGCTCCTTGATATTTCCCTCTATCATGAGGATGCCACCGAGGAATCCGAAGAGTATGACTCACAGTACATCACTGTATATTTAAGGAGCGATGATCCTCTTCTTAAGAACCCTGACGATCTCAGATATTTCGATACCGTAGAGGTATCTGATGCGACAGAGCTCTTAAATGCCCTTAAGGACAATACCAAGGTCATCCTTAATGAGGGTGAATATGATTTTACCAAGGTTGATGATGAGGATATCGAGAATGAGAATATCACATCCGATTACAGGGACTGCGTTATAAAGGGCGTATCAAACCTGTGCATCGAAGCAAAAGAAGGTGCGGATGTGCTCTTAAGCGTTGACGAGGCTTATGAGCCTGTCATGTCATTTGAGGAGGGTGATCATATCACCATCAGAAATGTGACCGCCGGACATAATGTTGAGCCGGGATACTGCAGCGGGAGCGTATTCAGCTTCAACAATATCTCAGAGCTCAAAGTGGACGGCTGCCATCTCTATGGCTGCGGCACCTACGGTATCGAAGGAGTATCTTTATACAATTCCGAGATAACGGATACCGAGATCTATGAATGTACCTATGGTCTCGTTGATCTGAGGGATGCGGGTTCCATAACCTTTAATAACTGCGAGATGAGAGACTCAGAGGATATGTCAATGATCTGCCTGAGCAATGTTTACAATATCCTGTTTGAGAACTGTAAGTTCCATGACAATAACTCCATGTCCTATGATACATGCAGTTTTGTAAGTCTCGGCGATGACGACGCGGAGAGTGTGACCTTCAGGAAATGCGAGTTTAAGGATAATGAGTATTATACCTTCTCAAATCTTGAAGTGACCCTTGAGGACTGTAAATCAGACAATAACAAGGCAGCTTATCAGGACGCAATGGACAGAACTGTCAAAAACGTTTATACAAAGGATGGTGTCCTCGAAGCCTATGATGAGGCAATGGAAAGGCAGGAGGAGATCGACGATCAGTTTGAAGAGGGCATGCTCGACCAGTTATCCTTAAATAAGCTTGCCGCAGAAGAACTGGATATGTGGGACGGCCTGCTGGAAGGTCTCCTCGGATATCTTGAGACTTCTTTAAGTGAGGATGAAATGGATTCACTGCAGACCAAGCAGAGTAAATGGATCATAAACAGAGAGAATGCCATAAAAGATGCAACGGAAGGCTTTGAAGGCGGAACGATGCTGCCCATGGTCGAGAACGGCACTGCAGCATCTGTCACCAAAGACAGGGTTACCGAGCTCATAAACAAATACCTCAAGTGAGAAAGTGAGAAAGAGGGACGGTTCTTTTGTCTCATTAAGAGACAGGGATGAAACCGATGTCCTCTTTGAGTGTGGGAACATAAATTAATTAGGAACTCCCGGCAAGCACTGCCGGGAGTTCTTTATGAAAGATATTTCTGAACGATAAACTGAGACAAAGGAACCGTCCCCAAATCTCATCCCCAAATCTCAAATCTCATCCCCATATCTCACAAGTCTCAAACCAGGTCTCAGCCGGCCTCCACTCTGTTTCTTCCGGAGGATTTGGCTGCATACAGGGCCTTGTCCATGCGCCCGAATATATCTTCAAAGCTGTCGTTTGCCCTTACATCGGTAACGCCTATACTGCAGGTGACTTTCTTAAGCTCGGGCATGGGTTTTTCTGCCACGGATGCCCTCAATCTCTCAGCCATTTCAACTGCTTCGTCAAGAGATCTGTTATGGCATATAACGACGAATTCTTCGCCGCCCCAGCGGCCGATATCCGCCCTTTCTCCTTTAAGGCAATCGGTTATGGTGTGTGCAAACCACTTAAGGGTCTTGTCTCCGGTAGCATGTCCGTATTCATCGTTAACGGACTTGAAGTAATCGATATCGATGATCATCATGGCAAGAGGTTCATTCTGCCCGCCGAAGTTCTTAACGGCATTCTTTGCGGAGGTTTCTATTTTTCCTCTGTTAAATACGCCGGTCAGGGAATCCGTAAGGGCCATGTCACTGAGTTTCTTAAGGGACATAAACATCGCGGTGGCTTCCTCGTGGATATTCTGAACCATGAATACGTATTTATAATCATTGGGATTACCGGTCTCGATCCTTGAAAAGATCAGCTTGACCCAGATATAAACGCCTTCAAGGTTCTGCATCAGGCAGTCAAAGCTTGAGGTACGTCCGGGAGTGAACATCTTTTTAAGATATTCGGGGTCTGACCTTTCCATGAACAGGGCCTGATCATCCTTGCCGATGACGTTTACTATCATGTTTCTCCAGTCCGAATATTTAAGATCGGCCTGAACATTTTCCTCGGATATTTCGGATATGTTAAGGCTGCCCGTTTTATCTTCAACGAGATCTATATACATGGAGAACAGGAAGGTCTTCTCAATGGTCTCAACCTTACGGTAGGTCTGGCTCTCCTGCTCATTCTCCTCCGGATCAAGCTCATCCATGATGAGCATATATGCATCTTCATCCGCAAGAGGATAAACCATCATCTGTACTATATGAGCCGCTTCCCCCTCGTTAATGACAAGCTTAAGCCTTCTGCTGTACTTGCGGGTAAAGGTTCCGAAGTTGGGCAAAAAAGCCTGATATCCTTCCGGAAGCTTTTCCGATGTTGTATTTAAATGGATCAGAAGAGTAGATAGAAGGTCATTGTAGTCGCCCTCCTCTTCGACAAGCTCCATAAAAATTCCACGCCTGATCAGGGCACGGTATTTGTCGGTATTCTTATCAACTACAACGATAACATCAACATGTTCGCTGAACAGACGAATGACATCCTCGCCCGTATACTGTGCAGGTAATTTTTTGCTCATAATGATTCCTCCTGTGTCACATTTCCTGCCATTGGTGAGTACATGCCATATTATACCACAGAAATTCCATTGTACAGTGGTTTTTTACAGGATCCGGCATAATAAAAAAAGTTTTACAATGTGACAAAACGGTAGTATAATGTACCCAAAGGGGAGATATCGGAAAGGAGGGATCTCTGTGGCAGCTGTTTCAGGTTATGGTATGAATTATGCAATGAACGCATACGGCATGAGCATGGGACAGATGACAAGATCGGGTTACTCTGCGGGAATGCAGATGGGACAGACCGGTCAGGCCGGCGGACAGATGAGGGCCGGTGCCGTTAAGAATCCCGGAGAATCGATGCAGGTTGCACCCGGAAGGAAATCCTCTCCGGCGGACTGCGAAACCTGCAGGAACAGGAAATATCAGGACGGTTCCGATGAAATGGTATCCTTCAAATCTGCGGCCCACATATCGCCGGAGGCATCAAGATCAAGGGTGATGGCTCATGAGATGGAACATGTGGCAAATGCCTATGATAAGGCCTATGAGAAGGACGGTAAGGTTCTTCAGGCGAGTGTCAAGCTTGAGACCGCCATCTGCCCGGAATGCGGCAGATCTTATGTGAGCGGCGGTGAGACCACCACAAGGATCCAGTACAAAAATGAAGACAATCCTTATATGAAAGAGCTCAAAGATAAACACGCCCAGGCGTTAAGGGGAATGAACTTTGATTTTGCGGTATAAAGATTGATTTTAGGATATATGTTTATTATAATTACAGGGACGAAAGGTTGTCCCTGAGCAATGAACAAATAAGCTATGGTTGTTATGACACGACTCAAGGTTGAAGGGTATTCCTTCAGCCTTGTATTTTGGTAAAAGGAAAAACTATTAGGGGGATATAATGAAAAAGCCCATAGGAGAGATAAAATTTAATGCAAGAAAGCGTCTGGAATATAACTATCCAAAACTCCTGGGAGCCTGCGCTCTGGTTTTGGTGATAGGTTTCACCTCCGTGTTTGTCGTTTACGGGATCCAGACATTGAATATGGATATGCCGGCTGCCTTTAATGCAGTGTATTCGGGGGATCCCGAGGAACTTAATCAGGTAGTGGACAAAATGACAACTGACCCGGTGTATATAGCCATATCCCATATTGCGCTGCTGATAGCAAATGTGATCATTATGTTAGCTTTGGCGGGTTTCTTTAAGATAGTCCTGAACGTGGCAAGGGGCGGGAAGCCGGATCTTTCGGATCTATTTTTCTCTTTAAAGAATAATCCCGATAAGGTGGTGGTGATATCGGTTATATCTTACGTCATATCACTGGCGATCCGGCTGCCCGATCTTATAGCGGGAGCACTGGGGCAGGACCAGGCGGCCATGAACAGCTCCAATATATGGAGGTTTTCAAAACTTCTGATGCTGATCTTTACATTAGCTGCCGATGTGTATCTGTCACAGGCCGTATTCATCTATCTGGACGATCCCGATACGCCGGTTAAGGAGCTTATAGGCGGGAGCATATCTCTGATAAAGGGAAATGTATGGAGGTACATCCTTTTGAACCTGAGCTTTATACTGTGGTATATCGTTGGTGCTTTCACCTTCGGAATAGGACTCATCTTTATAGTTCCGTATCATTCGATGGCTGTCCTGGTATTCTACAGGGATCTTAAGGGAGAACTCCCGGGCGGACAGACGGTAAACTGAAAAAATAAACTGACAGGAGTAAGTTGTTTTGGATATTGCATTAAAAATCAAAGAGGAACTGGGTGTGGAAAAATGGCAGGTTGAAGCTGCCATTAAGCTTATAGATGAGGGAAATACCATCCCTTTTATCGCAAGATACCGTAAAGAGGTAACGGGCTCCTTAAATGATGAGCAGTTAAGGGATCTCTTTGACAGACTTAATTATTTAAGAAATCTCGAGGAGAGAAAAGAGGCAGTTCTTGCAAGCATCGAAGAACAGGGCAGGCTGACGGATGAATTAAAGGAAAAAATAAACGCCGCCGAGACCCTGGTTGTGGTAGAGGATCTTTACAGACCGTATAAACCCAAGAGAAGAACAAGGGCCACCGTGGCAAAGGAAAAGGGACTTGAGCCTCTTTCGGAGATAATACTTAAGCAGGAGACGGAAGTACCCATAGAAGAACTCGCGAAGGATTATATCGATGAGGAAAAAGGCGTAACCACCGTAAAAGAAGCGATAGAAGGCGCCATGGATATCATTGCGGAGCTTATTTCCGATGAGGCAAAATATCGCGAATACATAAGACAGGCTACCTTCGAGCAGGGGAAGATCATTTCTTCCGCAAAAGACAAAGAAGCAAAGTCCGTATATGAAATGTATTATGAATTTGAGGAACCGGTGTCCAAAATAGCGGGTCACAGGGTACTTGCCATAAACAGGGGAGAGGCCGAGAAGATCCTGACGGTGAAGGTGTCTGCTCCCGAAGAACAGATAATCAGATATCTGGAAAAAGAAACGATAGTGTCCGATAATCAGTACACTAACGGAATACTGTCGGCGACGGTAAAAGATGCTTATGACAGACTCATTGCGCCGGCCATCGAACGCGAGATCAGAAACGATCTTACCGAAAAGGCTGAGGATGGGGCTATATCGGTATTCGGGAAAAATCTTGAGCAGCTTCTGTTACAGCCTCCCATAGCGGGACAGATCGTTCTCGGATGGGATCCCGCTTTCAGAACAGGCTGCAAGCTTGCGGTCGTTGATGCAACCGGAAAGGTTCTCGATACCACGGTCATCTATCCCACAGCTCCCCAGAACAAGGTGGAAGAAGCAAAGAGAACGGTCAAGGCACTGATAAAGAAATACGGGATCACGCTGATATCCGTGGGGAACGGAACAGCCTCAAGAGAATCGGAGCTCATTATCACAGATATGTTAAAAGAGATCGATGCACCCGTTAAATATGTAATTACCAATGAGGCCGGTGCATCGGTATATTCCGCAAGCAAACTCGCCACCGAGGAATTTCCGAATTTTGACGTGGGGCAGAGAAGCGCGGCTTCAATAGCAAGAAGAGTCCAGGATCCTCTTGCGGAGCTGGTAAAGATCGATCCCAAATCCATCGGAGTCGGGCAGTCTCAGCATGACATGAATCAGAAAAAGCTTGAGGATGCACTGACGGGAGTGGTGGAAGACAGTGTTAACAAGGTTGGCGTTGATCTGAATACCGCTTCGGTTTCCCTGCTTGAATATATCTCGGGCATAACAAAGACCGTGGCAAAAAATATCGTTGATTACAGGGAGAATAACGGAAGGTTCAGGAACAGGAAGGAACTTTTAAAGGTTGCAAAGCTTGGGCCCAAGGCCTTTGAACAGTGTGCGGGCTTTATGAGGATAACGGACGGCGACAATCCCTTAGATGCAACCAGTGTTCATCCGGAATCCTATGAGGCTGCCACGAAGCTCCTTTCCATGCTCGGTATAAGCTTTGATGATCTGAAGGAGATCCAGAAGGCAAACAGAGAGACCGGAGAAAAGAGCAGAAAGAGCGGTCCTTCGGGATCGGGAAACGGTACGGGCAGAGCCGCTAAACCTTCAAGGGACAGAAACGCCCCGGTCGTACGCAATACAAATACCGCAATGGGACAGGCGCTCCTTCAGGCCATGGGAGGTGTGTCGTTATCAGGCGATGATACAGCGGAAAACAGCAGGGGCAGCGGTACAAAAAAAGGAGGTACGGTACCTGCCGGAAATGATGCCGTATCATCCGGAAACAATACGAGATCCCTTGAAAAGAGGATCAAAGATAAGAAGAAACTTGCGGAAGAGCTTTCGATCGGTGAGATCACTCTTACGGATATCATAAAGGAACTGGATAAGCCCGCAAGGGACCCGAGGGAGGATATGCCTAAGCCCATCCTTCGCTCCGATGTTCTTGAGATGAAGGATCTTAAGCCCGGAATGATATTAAAGGGAACCGTGAGAAACGTCATAGATTTCGGTGCTTTCGTCGATATCGGCGTACACCAGGACGGACTTGTACATATATCACAGATCACCGACCGCTACATCAAGCATCCCCTTGAAGCGGTATCCGTAGGGGATATCGTCGAGGTTAAGATACTTGATGTGGACATGGATAAAAAAAGGATATCCCTGACCATGAAGCTGTGAGGCTACTGTAGATTATCTTGTGCCTTTTATGATCGGCGATAATTTTTTGTAGATAAGAAGAGTTATTATCACGCTCAGCATTCCCTTTACAAAGGTGAAGGGTGCATTGAAAATTATCAGACATTTTATTAGGGTATCCGCTGAAGGAAGGATCGCCTGATACATGGCGATGATCGTTTCCATGGGCATGAAGGCCGTGTAGATCGGATAGGTGATAAAATAGTTTGAAGGAATACTCATGAGTGCCATTGCAAGAGCTCCGATAAGGGAGCCGATGATGGCATTCTTTTTTGTCTTTTTATGCTGATATATAAGGCCTGCTACGAAAACAAAGGTGGCTCCGAGAATGAAATTCGAAAGCTCTCCGACACCGCCCGTTTTGGTAACGGTAAGATGCAGCAGATTTTTTAACAGACATATGAGCACGCCGTATACCGGACCCATGGAGAAAGAACCGATAAGGGCCGGAAGCTCCGAGACATCCATTTTTACAAATGAAGGTATCAGGGGTACGCTGAAATCGAAAAACATGATCACAAATGAAAGAGCCGAAAGCATGGCTGTGATCGTCATAAACCTGATATTGATACGTGAACCTGTCTGCATTTTATTCCTCCTGATATTGGATATATATTTCATCCCCGAAAATACTACATAGACTTTGATGTGTTGTCAATACAGTCCGGTAATTTCATAGAACCTCGGAAGGGCAAGGGAGTTATTTCCGGAACCCGAAGATACCAGAAGACCCTTTCGGATAAGCTTTGCACGGTACTGAGGGAATGCATTGGGTTTTACACCGGATGACTCGCATACCTCCCCGGTTTTTACATCATAATGAGGATTGGGTGAGTGGAATTTAAAATTTCAATTTTCGCTTAATGGGCAGTGAAATTCAAAAAATGACATAAGGGATTTCATGTGATATAATAAATTGATTATTTGTGTGCAGAGAACAAAAGGCGTTTTTCTTAAAGAGCACGGTAAAACCCGGAATGTGGACGGGAGATTTTACTCCGGACGGAGACAGGATGAAAAGGATTCAGTTACTGCCTGTAATTTATTTCTGCATTTTCGTGATCGGTATTGGTTTTCTGAGCTTCATGAATCTGGCGGGTCATTACATCAATGATGAGCCGGATATCAACGAATGGATACCGGAAAGCGGCAGCAGATTTGAAAGCGATATATCAAACAATTTCTTCGCCCAGTTTGACTTTGTGAATCTGAACGGACTTATGGCAAGAGCCACCGGAGAGAGGGAACTGAACGGGGTCTTAAAGCTTGATAACGGTTATCTCACCGATACATCGCCCTATTTTGACGATGATGTCCTTAACCGGAATATGAACATGGTGGTTGCCTTTAAGGACTACCTTGCGCAGAGGGGAATACCGCTTATTTTTGCCGTTACACCGAACACCTCGGCAAAATATGATCCCCAGATACCGGCATACTATTACGATTACGGCAATGAAAATCTGGACAGGATAGCGTCGGTACTCAGACGTGGCGGAGTGCAGGTCATAGATCTGAGGGATGAGCTGTATACGGACGGCATCGATGCCTATGACATGATGTACAGGACGGATCATCACTGGAACACGCGGATGGGATTCTATGCCTACACAAAGATCTGTGATGCACTGGAAACACAGCTTGGCTGCGAGGTCGATCCCGTGGTTAAGGATATTGAGAATTACAATATCGAGACTTACAGGAAATGGCATCTCGGATCGAGAGGACAGCGTACGGGAAAGTATTTCGGCGGAATAGACGATTTTGACCTTATCACTCCCGCTTTTGATACACACCTTTCAACCGTTGACGGGGAAAAGGAAGGCCAGTTCCGCGGGCTTTTGGTTAATACCGATTCGCTGCAGAAGAAAAATCTGACGATCATGAGGGACGATGTTGCCGCAAGGTCGACCTATGACAGGGTGTTGGAACAGTCACTGGGGGATTTTGTAAATTATAATTCCCATAACGACAAAAAGATCTTAGTTGCGGCGGATTCCTTCGGAAAAGCGGTCCTTCCGTTTCTTGAGATCTCCTTTGCCAGGGTAAGGTGGGAGCACGGACCGGTATACGGATGGCTCATAGATGAATTTGAACCCGATGCGGTGGTCATGATCTATGATATAAGCCAGGAGGTCAGGGATCATTATTTTGACTACAGCTACTGCGTGAACTGATAACAGCTGCTGTCTGAACTGATGATCGGGAGCGGTGCAGGCTGCATAAAAACAGAGACCGGAGTTACGGATGATGGAAATAGAATTTGATGTACAGATGAATACGGGAAAACTGTATGATTACATGTTAAGGCAGATATTTACGAGCTTTGCCGGGATAATGGGCGAGCTTGTGGGAGTCCTTCTGATCATAGGTTTTTTCCTTTCAAAAAATGCTTTCTATCTCATTGGAGGGATCATAATACTGTTTTATCTGCCGGTGGCACTTTATCTGCAGGCCAAAAAGCAGGCTTTGTCCCCCGCATTTAAGGAGCCCCAGCACTACAGGCTTTCGGAGGAGGGCATAGAGATAACGGTGCTCGGCGAACATGATTCGGCG
>JAIKZD010000071.1 GCA_024682555.1 Lachnospiraceae bacterium
TGCTGAGGGCTTTGTGAAACAGCTTTTTTTGCCCTCATAATCGGTGCCTGTTTCGGATCTGAAATGCTCGAAATAGAGCTCCGGATCCCGCATCACGTCATACATTGTGTAGTAGGCCTTCAGTATCATTTCGCTGGGATTATATTTCAGGCCGAATTTGCCCTCGTCTATTGCAGCCTTGAATCTGTCTGTCTGCCATACGAGGATGTCAACGACGGTCATTCCTTTTACCTTGAGAGTACACAGGAAGTCCTCATGCAGGCGGTAGTAGTCGATCTCCTCATAGAGCTCTTTTTTCTCAAGTACCCTTGACATCAGCTCATCCGCAAAGGTTCCGTCATCGGTAAAGTCCCGCGCCTTCTGCTTTATCCAGTCATATAATTCTTTCCCGTCATCGGTTAATGCTTCGGTATTCATTGAAAATCCGGTTTTTGATCCTTTATGAGTTATCGTAAGTGTCATCAGACCGGCTGATGGATCACAAAAGTAACTATATTATACAACAAATAGAAAAGATGGTGTAGCAACAGTTTTGGATAAATGATATGATATCTTCATGATTTCGGAAAAGATATCAGGGAAGGCGGATCCGGGTTAATGAAGATAACGGATATTTTAAAGAGAGACGAATACGGCCTGTCTTTTGAGGTATTTCCTCCCAAGACGGACAGCAGATATGACAGCGTAAAGACCGCTACGGAAAAGATCGCGGATCTGAAGCCGACCTTTATAAGTGTTACCTACGGGGCCGGTGGCGGAACAAGCCAGTATACGCTTGATATAGCAAAAAATATCAGGGATCGGAAGAATATCACATCCCTTGCCCATCTTACCTGTGTGTCCTCGGACAGGGAGACGGTGAAGGCAAAGATAGAGGCGATGAAAAAAGCCGGAATAGAGAATATCATGGCTTTGAGAGGTGATCTTACGCCGGAGCTCATGGAAAGCGATCCTTCCGAAAGGGAGTACAGATACGCAACGGAACTGATAGAGGACATTAAGAGCATCAGCTCTGATTTCTGTATCGGCGGTGCCTGCTACCCCGAGATCCATCCCGAGAGCGAAAATCAGAGAGAGGACATTAAGCATCTTAAGGAAAAAGTGGATGCCGGAGCCGAATTCCTGACGACTCAGATGTTCTTTGACAATAATCTTTTTTTCAATTTCCTGTATAAAATAAGGGAAGCCGGAATCACGGTTCCGGTTTTGCCCGGTATCATGCCCATAACCAATGCAAACCAGGTTGACAGGGCCATCAAGCTTTCCGGCTCCTTTATGCCCCAGAGATTCAAGAGCCTTGTGGACCGTTTTGGCAATGACCCCGATGCCATGAAACAGGCAGGTATCGCCTATGCCACGGATCAGATAATCGATCTGTATGCAAACGGGATCAGGAACGTGCATGTATATTCGATGAATAAGCCTGATGTGGCGGCTGCGATCCGGAGTAATCTTTCGGATATCATAGGGAAGGCATTCTAAAAGTCTTTGGAAAATGATAAGGGCTGTGAAGTTTTCGCTTCGCAGCCCTTTTTGCATAGTCGTCAGATACTTTATATATTCCGGAAAAACGGAGCGTCATTCCGGTTATTTTTGTTCATGGCGACCAGCCTGTGCAGGATACGGGATGAATGAATCCTGCGGTTCGGTATGTAAATCTCCCCATGTATAACAACCTCTTCCGGCTGTCATACATCACATAAAATCTGTAACATTTATACACGGTCAGATAGAAATTATATCAAAGGGTTCCGCCGTCCCGGATCAAATGTTACGCCTTCTCGGTGCACGCTTTCCGGTAAGCAGCTCCTCATCCTGCAGAGCCCTTCCGTAAGCATCTTCTTTTGCTATCAATAAAAGATCTTCATCTGAATTATTAAGAGCATGCAAAACAGCAGCATATGCCCCTATGGATACTTTTGATGAACCCTTTTCAATCGCCCAAACCGTTGTCCTGCTGATGCCCGCCTTCAGAGCCACCTCCTCAACGGGAAGCTTTCTCCTGAGCCTGGCAAGCTTGATCTGTTTCCCCATCTTATCAAGAATGGACAAGGTATCAGGCTCAAGTACCACAGCCTTTTGCACCGTATCACCCCTGTATATTCATACCCGTTAAGACCCGGACATTTCCCTTCGTCTCCCCTGCAGAAAGCCGATGATCTCATGCTTTCCGTATAGGATCAATGTCTGCGGTCTGTTTTTTTGCCCTCAACGTTTGTAATTATAAACATAAATAAGGTTAATGTCAATATAAATAAACAATATAATCAAAAATGTTAAATGAATGATAAATGGGTGTAAAATGCCTGTTTTTCAGGTGTACCTTGACATGAAGGCCGCGTATTTGTAAGATTAAAGTGGTATGGGGTATGGGATCCCGTACGTTGAGGGGATAAGGGAGTGTCAGACATGACATTTCCGGATGATATGAGGGGGAAAATATGCATAATTTAACGGGCAGTTCTATAGGTAATTCAAATTCTACGATGGTTTCAGATGATGATAAGAAGATATTGTCAAAGGGAAGGATAGTGCTTCTTTCTCTTTTTTTGGGTCTCTTTCTGGCAATGATACCGGCTGCGGATGTTATGGCTAAGAGTTTTTCGATCACTGATTATCCTAATAATGAGAATTATAGGAAGGGGACGAAAATGTATATAAATGATACTGTTACATGGACAGTAACATCCCAGGATAAGATCCCCGGTGACGGAGTATGTCTGAGGATCATTCCATTAAATCAGGATGGTACACAATTAGCAGGTTGGGATCAAAGGATATATTCAGAACAGATAAATCAAACCGACGATTTTCCTAAATCCGTAACGGCACATATACCGATTGATCTGCCGAGTTTTCTCGATCGTCCATATACTGAGTTGGATCATTTTAGTGTCTGGGTAATTAATAATAGGGACGGGGATCTGATCGTATATATTAAACCGGTTTTTGTAGATGATATAAAAGATGCGGAAGAACCTGAAGAATCTGAGAAAGAACCTGAGGAGGAAGAGGAAACTAAAACAATATATAATCCGGATGCCATCAATGCAGGCTATTACGTTAACGGCGTATTGCAGTCAAATGCCGTAATAGGTAAACAGGCTCAATCGCCTGTTGCAGCCTCGATTTTTGCGGCATCGCTTCCAAAAGGGTGGAGATCCGCTTTTTCCATGTCAATGTCATATAACGGCAAAAACGAGTATTCTCTTAAAAACGGCACAATAGTACTTTATGTCCCGGAAGCATTTCAGAAGAGCGGCCGTCAGTATGCAATTCTTGCGATGGGCAGAAACGGAAATGTAGTGCTGTGTCCGGACACTGACCGTATACAGAACACTGTGACTGTCACACCCGGTGTCGAAGGGTATGCTTATGAATTGATATATAAGGACTGAAAAAGGGCTTGAATTGAGGACAGATGACGGGGTTTATAAACAGTTTAAGGAGGGATCAGAATGATATGTAATCATTGCGGTGCTGAGATTCCGGATGGAAGTGCTTTCTGCAATGTATGCGGAGGAAAGATAGGTAATATTCAGTCTGAAATACAGGCAGTATCACAACAGGAAGACCTACCCGGTGCGGATGCTGTTTTATCAGAGAGTTCCGGTTCGGAAGATATCCGGACCGGCGGTATTGATACGGATACTCAGGAAAAAGACGAGAAGCTTATAGACATCATGCAGACGGGAAAGGGCCGGCGCGGCGCAGGAAGATCCCGCAGAAACAGGGGATCAGAAGAAGCTTCCGAAAGAGAGAGGAAGCCATTTAAGCCCGGACCGGTGGTTTATATAGCTGCAGCTTTGGTACTCGTTCTCTGCGTTATTATCGGACTTCTGTCAAAAACAGGCGGAGGATCGCAGGCAGGCGAAAGAGAGGACATTGCCCTGAAGGCCTGTATAGATGATGACGGCACGGCTTTTCTGCCGCTTATGAACGGTAAGCATGTTAAGATAGACGATGTCATTGCCGCAAGGATCACACCCGACCGCAAAAGGGTGGTCGTTCTTGACAAGGCAGATGAACTGTATGTCACGGACTCTTCCTTAAAGAATAAGAAGGTTATCGAAGAAGAGCTGGAATACGGCGGTCTATCCTTTGTTGACGATCATTGTGTGCTCTACGTCAAGGACAATCAGTCCTATATCTACAGATACGGTGATGAGGAGCCGATTTCCCTCGGTGACGGCGTGATCGATGGTTATGATTACAGTCTAAAGGGCGGTAATCTCATCTACACGATGAATTCAAACGTATATCTGCTCACGAGAACCTTTACCGAGAGAGAAAAGATCGGAAGTTTTGAGACCGGCTGCCGGATCCTGTATATCAGCGATGACGGAAAAAAAGCATACTGGGCTCAGGAAAATCCCGATGAGAGCAATAAGTATGATATTTATACCCTGAAAGACGGAGAACGCGAAAAGTTATGTTCATACTCGTCACCGTATTATCCGGATATAATCTTTAACAGGGATAAAACCTACGGAATACTGGGATCCACCCATGCGGAATCATTCTATGTTATCGACAGTAAAGGAAATGCGACAAAGGTCGGAATGGGAAATCCCCTGATCTTCTATACAAGTAGCGTTTTTACCGCAGACGGATATCTGAGTGACGACACTTCATCATCTTTTAAAGGTGCTTATATGATAGTTGACGGCAGTGATGAACCTGCGGAGTTCAATTTATCCTATGAAAAATTCAATCTCTATTATATCGATGAAAAAGGTGAGAGAGAACGGATAATGACGGATCTTCAGGATATTCGGATACAGAACGGCCTTCTGTATTATATGTCCGATGATGAACTCAGATGCGCAAGACTTGACAAGGGCAATGTAAAAAAAGATGAGACTCTGGCAAGGGATGTGGATCTGATACTGATGGCAAGGGGCGATTATATCTATTATGTGACCGAATCCTATACATCGGGAAATGATAACCATTACGGAACCATATATGTAAGCATAAAGGGCGGAGAACCCGTTAAGGTGTGCGACGAGGCATTCCTTGATGATTATTATTCAAGCGCCGACGGAAAGGTGCTGTATTATTTCCGCGATCCGGATAATGATCCCGATAATGCTTATACCAGTGCTACCTTCTGCAAATATGACAGCACCAAAAAGAAATCCGACAAGATATCGGATTCGGTCTGCCTCGGAAGGATATATGACGGAAAAATCAGAAGCGGCAGTGATTCGCTTACCCTTGATGACACCTTCGTGTATTTCAAGCAGGTTGATGATGATGACATTCACTGGATGTATTATGATTCGAAGGACAGCAGTGAGATGATAGACGGACTGGAAAGCGGCAATCTGCCGTAAAGAAGCGGGGAAAATACCGTCAAAATGGCACGTTGCTTTATTTTTTCCGCGATATATGGTATAAATAAGGGTAAGGTAAAAATGGGCGGAAGGGAATACCGGCATAAAAAGCATATGTTCCGGATACCACCGGACCCGTAACATAGATAAACAGAGGTGAGTGAATATGAAGAAAAGACAGAAAGCACAGCTTATGATGGTCATCGGGCTGCTTGCCCTGCTGATACTGATCATAGCCGTTATCATTCTGCTTGTGGTAAATCGGAAGAAGCTTGAGTATCTTACTCTGACGCCGACCTTCCAGGAAGCGGAGCTTGATGTAAACTCGGATTACATGTTTGTTGTAACCCCCGAGCCTGACGGAATGAAGCTTAAGGATCTTGAGTTCTACGTTGATGATTCAACCGCGGTATTCCAGACGGCAAGCGAGGACAATACGCAGGCGGCTCTTCATACAGGAGCGGAAGGTACCGTTACGGTATATGTTCAGCAGGGAGATATCGTAAGTAACTACTTATCGTTTTCGGTTGTTGATCAGACAGCCAAGGCGGAAGAGCTTGCAAGGCAGCAGGCGGAAGCTGATGCGGCTGCAGCGGCCCAGGCACTTGAAATGCAGCAGGCAGCCGAAGAAGCAGCCAAGAAGGAATATGTCAGGACAACCACGGATGTAAGAGTAAGATCCACTCCGTCAACGGATGATGCCTCTACCGTACTTACCACCACCAAGCCGGGAGATATGTTCGAAAAGGTTGAGGAAGCCGACGGCTGGACCAAGATCGTTTATAACGGCGGAGACGGTTATATCAAGACAGAGTACGTGACGACCCTTACACAGGAAGAATACGAGACAGCCCTTGCAAATCCTCAGGAAAATACCGAAGAGGAAAAGAAGGAAGAGAAGAAAGAAGAAAAGAAGGAAGAAAAGAAACAGGAAACAGCACAACCTGCAGCGGATGCAAATGCGCAGCCCGCAGCCCAGACACCGGAAGATCAGGCGGCAGCGGCAGCGGCGGCCCAGGCAGCGGTGGATGCGGCCCTGCTAAAGCAGCAGCAGGACATGCTCGCGCTTCAGCAGCAGCAGGCAGCGGCAGCAGCGGCAGCGGCGGCAGCAGCAACTCCGGCAACACCAACGTACGTGCTGAGCGGTGTTCCGGTTACTCCCACGCAGTATGCCAACCTTCTTAATATGTTCAGATTCGCAACACCAAACGGCACTGACGAGGAAGCCAAGGCTGAGGTAGAGATCCACAGCGGTGCCGAGATACAGGCCATCATCCAGGATAAAGGCTGGTAATGAGCTGATAACAGTAATACGGTAATGTGACTGCAGAAATGCAGATATAATAAAAACCCCTTCTTTTCAGACTGAAATGTCTGTTCAGAAGGGGATTTTTATGTCATATGTTTCCGAACGTGTTCAGGATGCCCGGGCTCTCTTCTGATCGGAACGCAGCCCCTTGGTATGGGCCTTTGCTGAAAGATGAAGATGAGACATCTTCTCGGACAGATGAAGAAGAGACATCTTCGGAAGGATTCCCGAAGCCGGGCTGTCTGCCTTATCAGCCTGTCTGTCCGCCTTATCAGTCAGCCTGCCCGTTCTTTCAGCCTGCCCTTCGGCTGTTCTCTTCCATACTCCGCTCTTATATCTGAGTAATCCTAGGATACCCGTTATAAGCCAGGTGAAGGCGGTTGTAAGCCATACACCCCAGACTCCTATGAAGGGGATCATGGTGAGGGGTTTTGCAAAGCAGATCCTGCCAAGCATCTCTACCATACCGTTCATGAAGGCATATCTTGCATCGGAAGCTCCGTTTAGAAGCCCTCTTGTTACATAGATGGTGCCCAGAGCCAGATAGAACCAGCTCGTGATCTTAAGCGCTTTTCCTCCGAGTGCGATGACATCCGCATCTGTTACAAAAAGAGCTACGATGTTCTCGCCGAAGAACTGTGCTATGGGGATCATCAGAAGACATACAGCAGCCATCATGATGAATGCCTTGTTAAAGCCGAGCTTTACACGGTCGAATTTTCTGGCACCGATGTTCTGTCCTGTAAAGGTAGAGGTAGCCATTGAAAGCGAATTGAAGGGCTGCTGTACCAGTTGGTCGATCCTTGCGGTAGCGGTGAATGCGGCAACAACGACTGAGCCGAAGGTGTTCACAACACTCTGCAAAGCTACACAGGAGATCGCAATGAGCGAAGTCTGGAAAGCAAGCGGTACGCCTATCCTTACGCATTTTGATACGATCACTCTGTCAAAATGCAAATGCTCCCTGCTGAACCTGAACATTGGATTTTTGAAAAAAGCAAATACCATACAGCAAAGTCCGGACAAAAGCTGGGAGATTATGGTTGCATAAGCAACACCCGCAACTCCCATGTTAAGTGCTCTTACAAAGTAAAGATCAAGTCCGACATTTAAGATGCATGACATGATAAGGAAATACAG
>JAIKZD010000092.1 GCA_024682555.1 Lachnospiraceae bacterium
ACCATATCCTTATCCATGCAGGCCATAAATGCCGCGGATCGGTACTGTCAGCTTATTATGCCTGGCCTCTTAACTGGCATACAATATTCCAGTCTTCGCCAAGGTCCAGATATTTGTTGCTTCCGAGATATCTTTTTGCATCATCCACGTTTGAAAAACTTGCTACTTTGTCTCCCCTTGCATTAAGTACCTCAAAGGGCTGACCTACAGTGGATCCTATTATATTCTGGGCATTGAACAAATAGAAATCAACTCCGCCGTTTACTTCATTTAATGCATCATCATTTATTTTTCCGTTCATAACCTTTACCTCCGTTTTTCTGATATTTTTTCTGGATTGGCATATCCTTTATTTTTTTCCTTCTGTATCATTATACGATACTTTTTATTCTGTGGCAGTTATTTTTTTGAGACGGAGGGACGGTTCTTCCGTCTCATTTTATCCACGTCTGTTTTGAGGCTGCAGAATTGAGACTAAGGAACCGTCCCTCCGTCTCAGTTCAGGGTTGCAACGGCATTGGTATCACCGTCCGTGAGGGTAATGTCTGCGGATGCTCCCTCATATTCGATGATATAATCGCCTTTAAATCCCTCAACCGATGCGTATCCTTCCTGATCCGTCATCACCGTTATATCAGTCCACCATTCTTCCTTAACAAGCTTTTTGAGCATTTCAAAGGAAGGTTTTCTTGAATCGTCAAGTCTTAAATAACCGCTGGGAGCCTTAAGCCATGCGCCGTCTCTGAAATCCCAGGTGGTTATAGCCTCTATGAGAGGATGGGAGAAAAGTATCCTGTACATTTCCTCTATCTCATTTTTCTGTCTCTCTTCTCCTTCTGGAGTTGAGGGCCATTCTTCTACCTGCCAGTCATTGAGATCCACTATGTGCGGAGGCATCAGCTCACCGGAGATAAGCGTATTCTCCGTAAAATGTATGGGAAGCTTAAACTGTGAAAACCTGTCAAGGACCTCCAAAAGCTTTTCCTTTCCCCAGTAGCCCTGATGCTGATGCGACTGGATACCGATGGCGCTTATGGGAACCCCCGCATTGAGACAGCCGTCTATAAGGATCTCGTAATTGACCGATGTATTAAAATCATTAAGCAGAAGCACCGCATCGGGATTGCTCTCATGAGCCCTTGCAAACACTTCCCTGATAAGTGCTACCCTGCCCTTTTCCTTACAGATTCTGGTGATGGCATTGTCATATTTGTCAAATACTGGCATGATGACGACCTCATTGATGACATCCCACATGTCAATGACGCCCTTAAATCCCGTGACCTCCCTGTCTATCCTTTCAAGCTGCTTCTTTAAGATCGTGGCATTATCATATTTCATGAGCCAGTCCGCACATACCGTATGCCAGCAGAGAGGGTGCCCCTTTACCTTTACACCTTTATCCTTAAGGTATTTTGCTGTTTTCATCAGCACTTCCTTATTGGGTTTCCCCTCCTCGGGCTCGTAATTGCCCCAGTAAAAGGGAAGTGTTGCATAATTAAATATCTCAAGAAAGCTTTCGGTTATCTTTTTGTATCTGTCCTCTCCCTTCATTACATAGGGAATGAAATCAAAACCTCCGCATCCGAACAGAAACTCATGGTTTATCTGCCTGACTCTTACGGGTACCGAAGCCAGAGCCCTTCCTGATGCATCCTTAAACTGAATCCTTTTGTTTACCTTTCTGTGTGAAATATCCATCCTAAACTCTCCTTTTCCGTGCGCAACCATTTTCATATGATTCCGATCTGCCTTTTGGGTTTCCTGTCTGCCCTGAACCGTGGGATCATCTTCTCCTTACGGAAATAATACACTGTCTTCTCAATTGAATGATATCATAAACATGTTCAAAAATCAGAAAACCCCTTACAGACCGATATCATTACCGCAGGATCCGACATTAAATCCCGAGTCAGTTCATGATGTCCGGGTTTCGTTCAGCCTGAGATTGATGATACTGAGGGATACTGAGGGATGGTTCTTCCGTCTCATGTTACCCCGTCTGTTTTGAGAAAAAGGAACCGTCCCCCCGTCTCATCCGGCAGATATATCCCTTTCTTTCCGCGCCATTCATGAGGGATGATTTCAGCCTGTTAATCCCCTGTTTATCCCGTGTTTATAAAGTTTATAAAGAGTTAATCACATAATTAGCACTCACCTCTTGACAGTGCTAACAATTAGGGGTATAACGTAGTCAGAACAAGGGAAAACAAAGGAATACAGGGTTCCTTAAAGGATCCGGACTTCCCTCTCCCGGTTCTTTGATCGTATAAATACAGTGAATGAACCGTCAGATAAGATCCATTCACAAAAATATTCATATAAAGGAGGAATGACCTATGTTATTACCGAGTATTTTTGGAGAAAGTTTGTTAGACGACTGGATGGATTTCCCGAGGATGGATTTCCCGGATGTAGACCGTAAGCTCTATGGAAAGAATGCCTCTCATGTGATGAAGACCGATGTTCATGAACATGAGGACGGATTTGAGGTAGACATCGATCTGCCCGGCTTCAAGAAGGATGAGATAAGCATTGCCCTTGAGGACGGGTATCTGTCGGTAAGCGCCGCAAAGGCACTTGACAATGACCAGAAGGACAAGAAGGGTAAAGTGATCCGTAAAGAGCGTTATTCAGGATCCATGCAGAGAAGCTTCTATGTTGGCGATGCCATCACTGAAGAGGATATCAAGGCGAAATTTGAGGACGGTGTTTTAAGGCTTGACATCCCCAAGAAGGAAGTAAACAAGGTTCCCGAGAAGAAGCTCATAGCCATCGAGGGATAAATATCAGTCTGAGACACCCTGCCCCGTAAAGGGCGGATGATTTTCCCGAAACAGCCTGCAGAACTATCTGCAGGCTGTTTTATTATAATAAAAGTGATATACTATACTCATTCCCTGTATACGGAGGAGACTGTACCGGATGAAGGTAGTATTTAAAGGACTCACAAAAAGATTTCCCAACAGAAACAAGAAGGGCGGGGCTGATGTCATAGCCGTGAATGATTTTAATTTTGAGATCCCAAGCGGAAAGCTCATAAGCCTTTTAGGTCCTTCCGGCTGCGGAAAGAGCACGGCCTTAAACCTTATCTGCGGACTTGAAAAGCCCTCGGAAGGTCAGATCTTTTTTGATGATAACGACGTGACCAAACTCCCTCCCGAAAAGCGCGGGATTGGCATGGTATTTCAGAATTACGCCCTCTATCCCCATTTAAGTGTCAGACAGAACATCATTTTTCCCCTCGAAAACCTTAAGGGTACGGAAAAAATGACCAAACAGCAGATGTATGACAAGGCGGAGGAGGTTGCAAAACTAGTTCAGATAGAAGAACTGATGGAGAGAAAGCCTTCAGAGCTCTCCGGCGGACAGCAGCAGAGAGTAGCAATAGCAAGAGCTCTCGTAAAAACCCCGGATATACTCTTACTTGACGAACCTCTTTCAAATCTTGACGCAAGACTTGCCCTTCAGACAAGGGAGGAGATCCGCAGGATACAGAAAGAAACCGGCGTCACCACCATATTTGTAACCCACAACCAGGAAGATGCAATGAGCATTTCCGATCTGATAATAGTCATGAAGAGCGGTGTAATACAGCAGATAGGAAAGCCCCAGGAGGTCTATGATATACCGGCCAACCTCTTTGTTGCAAAATTCCTCGGAAACCCTCCCGTCAATCTGTTTAAGGGAAGCATAAAAAACGGTGTTCTCTGCATCGGAGATGACAGGATATCCACAACAGATATAAAGGACCGGGAGAACATCACCGTAGGGATCCGTCCCGAGGGATTCATCGTCGACGAAAACGGACCTCTTGTATGTGATCTTAAGGACATAGAGGTCATGGGCAGGGATACCAGTGTCGTATCCATCCATCCCGCAGGTTTAAGCGAGACCTTCAGGGCAATAATCCCTGCCGATACGGGCTTTGACCACGGCAGCGGAAAGATCCGTTTCTCCCTTAAGGAAAGCAAACTTTATCTGTTTGATGAAGAGGGGTGCCGCATCTATGAATAAGACACTCAAAGGATTTCTCTATCTGCTGCCGGCAATGCTTTTTCTGCTTCTGTTCATGGTCTATCCTCTTGTGGATGTTTTTATATATTCATTTGAGGAAAACTATAATTTTGCTTCGCAGACCTTTAACGGCACAGGTCTTTTCAACTATTCCTATGTGCTCCATGATCCGTATTTCATACAGGCTCTCAAGAATACCTTCATTCTTGTTATCATAACCGTTCCCGTTTCAACAGCCCTTGCGATAATCATATCCTATATGCTAAGCCTCATAAAACCCTTAAGGGATCTGTTTCAGACCGTCTATTTCCTTCCTTACGTGACCAATACCCTTGCGGTAGGTCTGGTGTTCATGATCCTTTTCAAGAAAACAGCTTACTCCGACGGGCTTATCAACATTCTCATAAACTTTTTCGGCGGTTCCAGCATTGATTTCATTGAGGGGCCCTATGCTGCCAAGATGTTTGTTATGTGCTTCTACACCATATGGGTGGTAATGCCTTTTAAAATACTGATACTTACAAGTGCCCTCGCCTCGGTAAATCCCAATTACTATAAGGCCGCCAAGGTGGACGGGACCGGTCCTTTCCGGATCTTTTTCAAGATCACCCTTCCCCTGATATCCCCCATGATCTTCTATCTGGTGATCACCGGCTTTATAGGTGCTTTCAAGGCCTACAGCGATGAGGTGGCACTTTTCGGGACAGATCTTAATTCTGCGGGCATGAATACCATAGTGGGTTATGTCTATGACATGCTCTACGGCGACAGCGGAGGTTACCCTTCCTATGCATCGGCCGCCGCACTTATACTGTTTGCAATAGTCCTTACCATAACCTGCATCAATCTTCTGATAAGCAATAAACGGGCAGTTATATAAAAACGGGCCATTATAAAAAAATAAGACAGCATCTGTCCCTGAAACAGAGCTTTTCATGTTTTTCCGGAAATTAACCGGGGAAGGATATCATGGATAAGAAACAGAGTTATAACGAAACAATTCAGAATACACGCAGAAAGAAGCTTTTAGGAAACATCTTCCTTTATTTCTTCCTGACCCTTTGGGCACTTATCGTCCTGTTTCCTTTTTACTGGATGATACTTACCTCGGTAAAAAGCTACGGATCCTATAATTCCGAATACATCCCCAGATTTTTCACCGCCACGCCCACGATGGAAAACTATTTTGATGCATTTAAGGCAGTTCCTCTGGGGAGGTATTTTTTCAATACCATCATCTTTACCCTGCTTACCACCGGTATCATGATGGTCGTTATCATCCTCGCGGCCTATGCCTTTGCAAGGATCGATTTCAAAGGCCGTTCCGTACTGTTTGCATTTTTTCTCTCACTTATGATGATCCCCAATGAGCTTGTGATCATCACAAATTATGTGACCATCACGAACCTTGATCTCAGAAACACCTTCACGGGGCTTATCCTGCCCTCGGTGACCTCGATCTTCTACATCTATCTGCTAAAGGAAAACTTCGAGCAGATCCCCGAGGAGCTTTATAAGGCGGCCAAGGTGGACGGTACCTCGGACCTTAAATATCTGATAAAGGTCATGCTCCCCATATCCCAGCCCACCATCGTCACCATAGCAATACTTAAAGTCATAGAATGCTGGAATTCTTATGTATGGCCCAGACTCATCACGGATGACCAGAATTATTTCCTCGTATCAAACGGTATTCAGGAGATCCGCGAAAACGGCTTCGGAAGGGAAAACATACCGGCCATGATGGCTGCGGTGGTGGTCATTTCCGTACCCCTCATAGTCATCTTTCTGATCTTCCATAAAAAGATCATGGCCGGAGTTTCAAGAGGAGGTATCAAGGGATGATGAAAACAGGCTTAAGAAAAACCCTTATCCTCACGGCCTTTACGCTGCTCTCTGCCTTTGCGCTTTTGGGATGTCACGGCAAAAAGGGAAAGGCTCCATTTGAGATCCCCGAAAACTTTGACGAAAACAGGCACTATGAAATAACCTTCTGGGCAAAAAACGACACCAACAAGACCCAGACTAAGATCTATGAGCAGGCCATAAAGGACTTTGAGGAATACTATCCCAACATTGATGTAAAACTGCGCCTTTATACCGATTACGGCAAGATCTACAACGATGTCATCACCAATATCTCCACGGACACCACTCCCAATGTCTGCATTACCTATCCCGACCACATAGCCACTTATCTGACGGGAAGCAATGTAGTGGTTCCCCTTGACGAACTGCTCTCCGACCCCGTATACGGGATGAAGGGAAGCATGATAAAATATGACGCACCCTCAAAGGATGAGATCATCGGCAAATTCCTGTCAGAGTGCAGGATAAATGATACGACCTATGCCCTTCCCTATATGAGATCGACGGAAGCCCTGTATATAAACAAAACCTATGTTGAGGCTCTTGGTTATTCCATCCCCGACATCCTCACCTGGGACTTCGTCTTCGAAGTATCCGAGGCCGCCTTACAAAAGGACGGGGAGGGCAATTATGCGGTAAACGGGCAGAAGGTGCTTATACCCTTTATCTATAAATCAACGGACAACATGATGATCCAGATGTTAAAGCAGAAGAATGCGCCCTATTCCGATGAAGACGGGAACATACTCATATTCAGCGACACCACGAAGGATCTCCTGTATGAGATCTCAAAACACGGAAAGAGCGGTGCTTTTTCCACCTTCAAGATATCAAGCTACCCGGCCAACTTCTTAAATGCCGGACAGTGTATCTTCGCCGTTGATTCCACCGCGGGCGCCACCTGGTTCGGGACCGATGCTCCTCTGTCGGATATAAGCCCCGATAAGATAGTAAAGTTTGATACCGAGATAAGGGTGGTCCCCCAGTTTGATCCATCCTCCCCCCGCATGATCTCGCAGGGTCCCTCCATCTGCATCTTCAACAAGGATGATCCCGAGGAAGTCCTTGCATCCTGGCTCTTTGCCCAGTACATGCTTACGGATAAGGTACAGATCGCCTATGCCGAGACGGAAGGATATATCCCGGTAACCTCAAAGGCCCAGAACTGCGATGAATACAGGGATTATCTTTCAAAGGAAGGCAGTGATGCCGAACACTATCAGGTCAAGATACAGGCCTCAAAGCTTCTCCTTGATAATATAGACAACACCTTTATCACTCCGGTATTTAACGGATCCGCATCCCTTCGGGATGCATCGGGTGCCCTCATAGAAAATGTCACCAAATCAGTCCGCAGGAAAGAGACCGTAGATGAAAAATACATGGAAGATCTGTACAAAAAGATCTCTTCCCTGTATCGTCTTGACAGTACCGCAAGGATACGGACGGATGAAAACGGCAATTCCTTCGGCCCCCTTCCCGGGGAGTCAAAGGCACTTCTTGCCGCGCTCATAACGGCCTGGATCCTTATGCTCATATACGTCTGTCTGAAAAAATACAGACAGAGCCGGTCCTAAGGAAATGCTGATCAGATCAGCGTTTCCCTGATAAGATCATGCCCGGGGACCGGGCTATGTACTTTTTGGATAAAAGTGATATATTAGAGTGAATGAAACGTTTCTTCCCAGAAACGGGCGGAGGTTTATCATGTTTGGATCGCGCAGGGAAAAAAAGTCCGGTTTAAAGATAATCATCGTGGGCTGCGGCAAGGTGGGCAGCACTCTCGTAGAGACCCTTACCAAGGAAGGCCACGAAATAACCATAATAGACAAGAACCCCAAGAAGCTTCAGGATATCACCAATCTCTATGACGTGATGTCCATAGAGGGAAACGGGGCAAGCTTCAGCATACAGCTGGAAGCAGGTATCGAGACCGCGGATCTCATCATCGCGGTGACCAGTTCGGATGAGCTGAATCTCCTCTGCTGTATAGTCGCAAAGAGAGTCGGCAAATGTTCAGCCATAGCAAGAGTCAGAACCCCTGATTACAACAATGAGGTCAATTACCTCAGAGAGCAGCTGGGGCTTGCCATGATAATAAACCCCGACTATGAAGCCGCCAAGGAGATCTCCGACATACTGTGTCTCCCGGATGCCCTCGAGGTGAATTCCTTTGCACACGGACAGGTGGAGATGATCAAATTACAGATCGAGGAAGGCCATGTTCTTGACGGCATCACCACCTCCGAGATCATTGACAAGATCGGCTTAAGCATGCTGATCTGTGCCATCGAAAGAGAAGGAAACGTTCACATTCCCAAGGGAAACTTTCTGCTAAAAAAAGATGACATCATCTATTTCGTTGCCACCAGAAAGAAATCAAAGGCCCTTTTCGAAAGGATCAATATAAGCTCAAGCCACGTAAAGAACTGTCTGATAATCGGCGGCGGACGTTCGGCATATTATCTTTCACGAAACCTCTTAAATATGGGCGTGGATGTCAAGATAATCGAGCTTGACAAACAAAGATGCGAGGAATTAAGCATTCTTTTACCCAAAGCAACAATAATCAATGCCGACGGAACCGACGAAGAGGTGCTTCGGGAAGAGGGGATAGAAACCGTGGAATCCCTTATCCCTCTCATTGGCATAGATGAGGAGAACATCCTGTTAAGCCTCCATGCCAGACAGGTTTCGGATGCCAAGGTCGTTACCAAGATAAACAGGATCAATTTCAAGGATGCCATACAGAAGCTGAATCTCGGAAGCATAATATATCCGAAATATATCGTATCCGAAGAGATAATAGCTTATGTAAGAGCAAAGAACAATTCGGAAAGCAACTCCATAGAAACTCTCTACCACATGTTTGACCATCAGGTTGAAGCCATAGAGTTCATAATCGATACAAACTCAAAGGTCACGGATGTACCTCTTATGAACCTTAACATCAAAAAAGACGTTTTGATATCCTTCATAAACCGCAGCGGAGAGATAATAATCCCCCACGGTCATGATTCCATACAGGTAGGGGATTCGGTTATGGTGGTGACAAGACACAGCGGATTCCACAGCATAACGGATATTCTTGAATAGGGAGGCTTTTTTTATAAAATGAACGGTTCGGTTATCAGATATCTGTTAGGACAGGTGATCAAGATAGAAGGGCTTCTCCTGCTGTTACCCTGTATCACGGGATTTATATATCACGAACAGCTTGCTTATTACTATATAGGGATCGCAATAGCAAGCTTTGCCATAGGCGTTCTGCTCACGGTGAAAAAACCGGGCAATCAGGTCTTTTATCTTAAGGAAGGCTGTCTGATCACTTCTCTCTCCTGGATATTCCTAAGTATAATCGGATGTCTTCCCTTCTTTATCACCCGCGAGATCCCCTCTTTCACCGATGCTCTCTTTGAAACCATCTCAGGATTTACCACTACCGGAGCATCGATCCTTACCGATGTGGAACACCTTTCAAAAAGCACTCTCATGTGGAGAAGCTTTACCCACTGGATCGGAGGAATGGGTGTTTTAGTATTCATTCTTGCAATAGTCCCCTTAAGCGGAGGCTCAAATTTTAATCTCATGAGGGCGGAAAGCCCCGGACCTTCCGTCGGCAAGCTCGTGCCGAGATTAAAAAACACTGCCCAGCTTTTATACATAATATATTTCGCAATGACGGTGATCGAGATATTATTGCTGATAATAAGCGGAATGCCGGTTTTTGATTCCATAACCCTGTCCTTCGGTACGGCGGGCACCGGCGGTTTCGGAGTAAGAAACGACAGTATCGCGGGCTATTCCCATTTACAGCAGTGGATCATCACCGTCTTCATGCTGTTATTCGGTGTCAATTTCAATGTTTATTATCTGATCCTGTTCAAAGAACTTAAAAGAGCCTTCTCCATGGAAGAAGTGAAGGCCTATTTTTCCGTGGTTTTCTTTGCAACCATAGCCATAGTTGCATCAATGCACAGAACAATACCTGTTTTTTCGGATAATCTGAGGATCTCAATGTTCCAGGTGGCCACCATCATCACCACCACGGGATATTCCACTGCGGATTTTGATGTCTGGCCCACTTTCTGCAAACTGATCCTTGTGCTTCTCATGTTCTGCGGAGGATGTGCCGGAAGTACGGCGGGGGGTATCAAGGTATCAAGATTTGTGATCGGTATTAAAACCGTGGGAAAAGAAATGGTATCCTATATCCATCCCAAGAGCATCAAGAAGATCCAGATGGATGAAAAGCCCATAGAGCATGAGGTGCTGCGTGCCACCAATGTTTATTTTCTGACTTATACCATGATATTTGTCATATCCATGCTGTTCATATCCATCGACAAGGAGGATATAGTTACCTGCTTTACAGCCGTGGCTGCCACATTAAACAATGTGGGACCCGGCCTTTCAATGGTGGGTCCCACACAGAATTATTCACATTTTTCGATTCTTTCAAAGTATGTCCTGATGCTTGACATGCTGGCAGGAAGACTGGAGCTCTTCCCGCTTCTTATAATGTTCTATCCGCTGGTATGGAAAGAAGTCTTCTCGGTAAACAGATTCAAAAAGACTACTTAACCGTAAGCTTTGTGATATGCGGATTTGCTCCTTCATACCAGTATAAGAAACCTTCCATATCAACGGTATCGCCGATATTTAAGCCCTCAACAGCCTTGTATACGTCTGTATCGCTGCCGCAGAGATAAGACTCAACCACGAAGGAATAAGTCTCTCCGTTTATCGAAACATTGAAATAAAGGTCATCACCCTGTGTGCCGGATCCATCCCAGTTATAGAGGAAAGCAACTTCATTTCCGTCGGGATCCGTGCTAGGCTCTACCGTCATTCCGTTGAAGGAAACAAACTCGTTCTGATGTTTGATCAGATCATCCGTTCCGAGTAAGGAGGTTGCATCCATGGGCTCTGCCACGAAATTTCCATCTTCTATCTCAAAGGTTGCATCGATAATCTCAACTTCGCCCGACCATTCTGATTTGAAGCCCTTAACCTTGATCTTTGTTCCCGGTGTAAGCTTTGCATAATCGTCTTCCGAACACTCCATGTTATAAAGGAAATATCCGCCCTCGTTGTCCTGGGTATATACGGTGGCTTTATCCTCCCACCATGACTGCTTGGCCTGTACAAAGGTCTCAACGGTAACCTCGCTATCAAGGTCGGCCGCAATGTAATCCGCATAGCTCATTACGCCCTCGGATTTTGCAAAAACATCCTCCGATGCTCCCTGTGAGCCTGATGCAGTCGGTACCGCCGCACATGCGCTCATGGCAAATGCCGTGATAACAGCCGTTAATAATGCAATTCTCTTTTTCATAGTGATCTCCTTTCTGTTCTCCTCTATTTTATGGGTTTTGCTCCCGCTTTTTCCTGAAGCTTGTCTATTGCATTCTTAAAGAAGCCCTTCTTCTTTTCCTCTTTCTGTTCGATCTTTCCGTGAAGTCCCCTGACTCCCATGATATATATGCCGCTGACGGTAGCCTTGACTTCTTTTTTTACCGGAACATCCTCAAAGATCTTTTCGTCGCAGATAAGATTCATCATCTGCGGACCAACCTTGGCCTTTACTATGGGGAGTTTGGATCTTCGCAGATATTTCGGCGTCTGGTCTATGACTGCCTGGGGCAGCCCCGAATCTTTGATCCGCATTCGTTTCTTATCGATTATCAGCATGGAGACCGTCTGCTTGTAAGCCTCCATCTGTTCCTGCTGCTCGGCCTGCCTTTTCTGCGCTTTTTTTCCGAAAAAATAAAGTGCTATCACCACTGCAGCCAGCACAACGAACAGTATGATCAAAATGATCAGTCCTTTGGACATATCAACCTCCTGAAACTACATCCCCTACTATCACGAGACATTATTTTATCACAGATATGATACTATATACAAGAAAAAATATGTGCTATAATCATTTACGGTTTTGAGGTTTTATAAGATCCGGGATTTTTGAAAGGAAGACTATCATGAACAAAACAAAATGCATTACAGTTGATGACCACACCATAATCGTTGAAAAGGACGACATACAGGACATCGTTTATTATGTGAACAACTATGTCTTTGTGGCACAGCCCCGTACGCTGACCAAAAACAACAAACCCTTCATCCCCTGGGCAAAGGTTCTCGACTCGGAAAACTCGGCCCGTGATGAGTGGTACCGCGTTGTCGGAAAGCTTGTAAAAAGAGATGCGGACTCCAAGTATTTTAAGAATCCCAAACAGGAGGAGCATCTTAACAACGGCGGCGAACTTACGGATGATGACAGAAAGCATTTTGAAGTTATGGTAGAAAATGTCATCGATAACTGCCAGGCACACAAGATCAACATATAAGTACTTACCGGAATGGATATGAAAAAGATATATTTTTATCTGCTGGTCATAAGCCTGAATATCCTTGCCCTGTCATTCTTTACGGGCTGCGGCAAAGAAAGCGGTCCGGATTCTGCTGCCGCGGATATGATCGTGGAGCCCGGGCAATACCTGGGACTGTCCGTTACAAAAATGTCCACCGAAGTAACGGATGAAGAGGTCGATATAAAACTTGAGAACGACCTGTTAAATATGGATCCCTACGAGGAGATCACGGACAGGACCGACGTTAGGGAAGGCGATATCGTAAATATCGATTTTACCGGCAAGCTTGACGGCACCGCCTTTGAAGGCGGAAGTGCCAAAGGGTATGATCTGACCATCGGATCCCATGCCTTCATAAAGGGCTTCGAAGAAGCTCTCATCGGCCTTGAAAAAGGGGAAACAAAGGATATCGATCTTACCTTTCCTGCGGATTACGGTGAACCGTCCCTTGCGGGAAAAGACGTGGTATTTACCGTCACCGTCAATAAGCTTCAGAAAAAGGCGGAATTATCGGATAAACTCGTAAAAGAAAAAACAGGCGGGGAGTACGATGATCTTGCCTCATACAGAGCCCATGTCAGGGAAGAGCTTGAAAAAGAAAACGAAGAATATGCCACTTCCGCAATGTATATTGACTTATGGGAACAGGTAGTGGATAATTCAGTGATCAGAGGAACCCTTCCTAAGGAGCTTGTATCCGAAAAAAAAGACACCTTAAGAACCAATGCCCTTACCCTTGCGGAAGGCTACGGGATGACGGTGGAGGAATTCATCAATTCCGTCCTCGGAAAAACAGAGGAGGAATTCGAATCCGAAATAGAAGACTACGCCATGAGGGCGGCGAAGGAAACTCTGATCCTTGAAGCCATCGCGGACAGGGAAGGCTTAAACGTCACAAAAAAAGAACTTGAGGAAGGCATAGACAACTATGTCACAACCTACGGATATTCATCAAAGGACGAATTCACCGAAACGGTGAACATGAAGGAATTTGAGGAATACATCCTCAAATCCAAGGTTCAGGAATACATCGCGGAACATGCGGAAATAAAAACGGAATAGCACTACCGTAACAGCAAAACAACAGAAAGGTCGACAGAAAAATGGAGCTTGTATCATTAAGAGAACTGTTCAGGAACAGGGAAGAATATTACAACAAAGAGGTAAAGATCGGAGGATGGATAAGAAACCACAGGGATTCAAAGACCTTTGGTTTTATGATGATCAATGACGGGTCTTTTTTTGAACACATTCAGGTGGTATATTCCGACAAACTCAGCAATTTTTCCGAGATCACCGCTCTTAACATAGGCTCGGCAGTCATCGTGACGGGTATACTCACACCCACTCCCGGGGCCAAACAGCCCTTTGAGATTCAGGCTGAGGACGTATTGATCGAGGGAACTTCCACTCCCGATTATCCCCTTCAGCCCAAGAGACATACCATGGAATTTCTGCGTACCATCCCTCATCTCAGGGCACGTACCAATACTTTTGAGGCCGTATTCAGGGTTCGTTCCCTGGCCGCATATGCAATACATAAGTTCTTCCAGGAAAGGGATTTCGTATATGTTCATACCCCCATTATCACCGGAAGTGACTGTGAAGGCGCAGGAGAGATGTTCCAGGTAACGACTCTCGATCTTAAGGACATCCCCAAAACCGATGACGGAGAGCCCGATTATACCAAAGATTTCTTCAACAAGCCCACAAATCTTACCGTTAGCGGCCAGTTAAACGGTGAGACCTTTGCCTGCGCTTTCAGAAATATCTATACCTTCGGCCCCACCTTCAGGGCAGAGAATTCCAACACCACAAGGCATGCTGCCGAATTCTGGATGATAGAGCCCGAGATGGCCTTCTGTGATCTTAAGGATGACATGATCATCGCCGAGAGCATGATTAAATACATAATCAGATACGTGATGGAAAATGCTCCCGAGGAAATGGCCTTCTTTAACAGCTTTATCGACAAAGGGCTCATTGACAGGCTCAACCATGTCATAAGCTCGGATTTTGCCCATGTTACCTACACGGATGCCATCAAGATCCTTGAAAAGCATAATGACGAATTTGATTACAAGGTTTTCTGGGGCTGTGACCTGCAGACCGAACATGAAAGATATCTTACCGAGAAGGAATTCAAGCGTCCCGTCTTTGTTACGGATTACCCCAAGGACATCAAGGCCTTTTACATGAAGTTAAATGAAGACGGTAAGACCGTTGCCGCAGTAGACTGTCTGGTACCGGGAATAGGCGAGATAATCGGCGGTTCCCAGAGAGAGGACGATTACGATAAGCTCTTAAAGAGAATGGAGGAACTCGGCCTTAATAAAGAGGATTATGATTTCTATCTCGATCTCAGAAAATACGGTACGGTAACTCATTCCGGCTTTGGTCTCGGATTTGAGAGGATGGTGATGTATCTCACCGGTATCTCAAACATCAGGGATGTCATTCCCTTCCCGAGAACGGTCAATAACTGCGAATTATGATTTTTGATTTATAAACACAAATGCGGTATAATCGTTATGAGGGAACGATTATACCGCATATTCAGGGGAATTAATAAGGGAGAACAAATGTATAAAAGAGCACTGTGTTTTACACTTGCACTGATCATATGCTTTTGGCATCCTTTATCGGTGTCCGCAGCGACTAAAAACGATGCGATCAAACAGAAACAGGAGGCCGAAAAGAATCTCGATTCCGTTAACAGTGATATAGATGATCTTTCCGGCAGCAAAGAAGAGCTGGAAAGCGAGATCGCAGCCATAGATGAGGAACTTGTGGATCTTCTTCTGGCAGTGGATATCATTGACGGTGACATATCGGAAAAAAAGGCTGCCATATCAGAAGCCGAAGCCGCCTATGAGGAAGCGAAGGCCAGGGAAGAATCCCAGTACAATGCAATGAAACGCCGCATCAAGTTCATGTATGAGAAGGGCGATAATTCATACATGGAACTTTTAATGAGTTCTCAGAGTATTTCCGATCTGGTAAACAAGAGCGATTATGTGGAACGGCTGTATGTTTATGACAGGCAGCTTTTATTGTCGTATCAGGAAACCAAGGAAGAGGTCCTTGTACTTAAGGAAAAACTCGAAACCGAACTTCATGATCTCGAAGAGCTTCAGGATGACTATCTAAGCCAGTCGGAAGAACTAAAGGCCATGATAGCCGAAAAACAGGAGACCGTCGAAAACTTCGAGGAACAGCTTGATACCGCCAGAGAAAAAGCAGCCGAATATACGGCACAGATCAAGGAACAGACTGCCGTGATAAAAAAGATCGAGGCTGAAGAGGCCGAGGCTGCTAGGAAGAAAGCCGAGGAAGAAAAACGGAAAAAAGCCGAAGAGGAAGCAAGAAAGAAGGCCGAGGAAGAGGCAAGAAAAAAGGCTGAAGAAGAAGCAAAGAAAAAAAATGAAACCGTTACGGAGAGTACCGAAGCACCTGCCGAAGAACCCGATCCTTACAGCGAGGAATCACCGGCCGAAGCCGAACCGGCACCTTCCCAGAGCTATGATCCCGGCAATTCTTCAAAAGGACAGGAGATCGCGAATTTTGCACTGCAGTATGTGGGATATCCCTATGTTTCCGGAGGAACTTCCCTTACCGAGGGCTGTGACTGTTCCGGTTTTACTTCCGCGGTCTTTGCCAATTTCGGCATATCGCTTCCGAGAACCTCGTATTCACAGTCTACCGCAGGCCGTGAAGTAAGCTACGCTTCCGCCCAGCCCGGGGACATAATCTATTACGGAGGACATGTCGGGATTTATATCGGAAACGGCCAGATAGTACATGCAAGTACGGCCGCCACCGGCATAAAGATAAGCAACGCCCTGTACAGATCCATAATAACCGTCAGAAGATTCGTATAGTCTTTCCGGATCCGTCTGATCTGTAAATATATATGCTCACATCACATAGTAATGTCTCGCTATCCACTTGGAAAGACCTGACAGGCCGGGATATACTATCCTTTCGCTGATGTTCATCTGGTCTAACATATCCCTGACTCTCCACCTAAGGCTCTTGTCGATGACATATTTAACGGTCTTTTCCGTTTTCCTGTCGAGGAAGGCCTCGATATCCGTGATCCCCATGGGAATAACGGAAAAGAATGAGTACTGGTTGACGATCCTTTCATCCAGTGAGGGAGGCTCGATGGTTACCATCGCCTCATCCTTCATATCGATATCATACTGGCTCAGGGAATTGTTGGTGAGCTTTTTGAGAAGCTCCACGGAAAAAACCGTCGACTGCTTTTTGTTGACCTCTTCCCTGTATTTTTCCGGGAGATTATGGAGCATTTCCGCCATATCCATACGCCATACCACACAGTCGTGTTTGTCCATCAGTTCAAGATTTTCCTCACAGGTGGCAAAATGAAGTCCCACCAGAGGAGAATGGGTCCAGTCCAAAAGCCTAGTGGGAAGACCGTAGTGCTGTCCCACTATTATCTGTCTCCATACGGAATCCGCTACCAGAGGGTCGCTTGCCACGGCATATTTTGCAAAGTTTTCAAGGATCGCAGGTTCAAGCTCCTTCTGCAGACCCTTACAGGTTCTCGAAAGAGAGGTATGCATCTTAAAGCCTGCATCCGACATTCCCCGGTATATATACATTCCCCGGTTTCTCTTAAGATCCGGTCTGTAATCCTGCTCGGTAAAAAGAGGAATCAGATCCTCTATCTTATCGATCTTTATCTCCTTTATCACTTTTCATCCCCCATAGCCTTTACAAGTTTTACCACCCTGCTGGTGCCCAGTCTGTCGGCACCGAGCTCTATGAATCTCTCGGCATCCTCAAGGGAGGTGATGCCTCCCGCTGCCTTGATCTTTACGTTTTCACCTATGTGCTCGGCAAACAGCTCAACATCCTTAAATGTTGCACCGTTTGTTGAAAATCCCGTGGAGGTTTTTATATAATCCGCACCGGCCTGTGTCACTATCCCGCACATCTTTATCTTTTCCTTCTCATCAAGCAGGCAGGTCTCAACGATGACCTTTAATATCCTGTCACCGCATACTTTCTTTATCTCCTTTATCTCATCAAGAACATAGTCATATTCCTTTGCCTTTAACATTCCGATGTTTATGACCATGTCTATTTCGTCGGCACCGTTTTTAATGGCATCCTCCGTCTCAAATACCTTTACAGCGGTGGTCATGTTGCCGTTTGGAAAGCCGATGACGGTACAGATCTTCATCTTTGAACCCGCATATTCCTTAGCCTCCCTGACATAACATGGCGGTATGCAGACCGATGCGGTCTGATATCTTATGGCATCATCGATGAGATCCTTTATCTCACCCATGGTGGAGCCCTGTAACAAAAGTGTATGATCGCATTTTGACAGTATTTTCTTAATATCCATTTTGCTGTACTCCTTCTGTTTATTCTGTTTATTATGCTTCTTCGGTTTATTGTACTTCCTCTGTCTCTATTTCAATTATCCTTATGCCCGCCGAGCCGTCGTTTAACAGAAGTTCATATTCAATGAACACCTTTAATCCGTTATCTTCCTCCGTTAGCTTATAGCTGTTTGTTTTTGCCATAAGCTTTAAAACTCCGAAAGGCGTGACATATTCCGTTTCGTGATCCTTTCCTTCCTCAAAGCAGAGGGTGGTCTTTATCTCTCCCTCTTTCTCATGATACATCCTGTTTTTATCGATCCGTATAAGGTTTTTTATGACAGTTTCCGAGCCGGGTTCCGTTTCCTCATAAGAGATACAGTGAACTTCCTCTTCTGTTTCGTACTTTCCCCTTACCAGGGTCACCTGTGCATCCCTGTCTCCTTCTTCTTTTGAAAAACCCTTTATCTTAATGTTTATGTCACTGTTCATTTTTGTTCTCATCCGAAAGCTGCTTTATGATGTTTTTTTCCTGATTATCGATGTGTATCTCTATCGCTTTTTTCGCCTCGGCCTTGTTTCCCGAAAAGATATTCTCCATTATCTGCCTGTGCTCACTTATGAGCTTTTCATGATTTCTTTCATCCTTTACATATTCTAGTCTGTATCTGTAGACCCTTTCGGCCAGATTGTTTACAAGCTGTAGGAGTCTCTTGTTCTTTGAGGAAATAAGGATGATATCATGAAATTTCACATCAGCTCCGGCAATCACCGAGGCTTTTTTTGTTTTGATGGCATCTTCAAATTCAAGCTCCGCTTCCTTAAGCTTTTCCCTCTCCGCTGCAGTCATTCTCTCACAGGCAAGGCTCACGGCAAGGGAATCCAAAGATCTCCTTACCTCCAGCACATCTCTCATATCATCCGCAGATATCCTGGAAACCTCGGCTCCTTTTCTGGGGACCATTGTAACAAGGCCCTCAAGCTCAAGCATTCGTATGGCTTCCCGGATGGGAGTCCTGCTGACTCCGAGCTTCTTGGCAAGATGGATCTCCATGAGCCGTTCACCGGGATTAAGATCCCCCGAAAGTATACTCTGTCTTAATGTTTTAAAAACCACATCCCTCAAAGGTAAAAACTCGTCAAATTCCGGGTTAAGATCATGACCGTCCATTGGAACCCTCCTTATTTCCAGAATAATGCCTTACTTTTTCCGCCTATATTGGTGCAGTGATAAATACCTGTTTTGCCAGATCTTCTTTTTTTATCGCATCATAAGCCTTTTCGGCTTTTTTTATGTCCTCAAAGATCCCGAATACGGTGGGCCCGCTTCCGCTCATCAGGGCATTGAGAGCCCCGTTTTTCTTCATGCTCTTTTTTATTTCGGTAATTACCCCGTGCTCCTTTTCCGTCACTTCCTCAAGGATATTTCCCATATGAGCACAGATCCGTTTCAGGTCGGATCCCTCTACTGCCTCAAGGATAGCGTCTATATCCGGATGTCTTAAATCCTTCTTTCTGTCAAGCTCACCGTATACATGGGCCGTAGAAACATCCATGTCGGGCTTTGCAAGCAGTATATGACATTTCGGAAGGTCCTTAAGGGGTGTAAGCACCTCCCCTATGCCTTCGGCCAGCATGGTCTTTCCTGTCAGGCAGTAGGGCACATCGGCTCCTATCCTGAGCCCGATCTTACAAAGATCCTCTCCCGAAAGCCCCAGGTTAAAAAGCTCATTCATTCCCAGAAGGACCGCCGCGGCATTGCCGCTTCCGCCGGCCAGACCTGCTGCCACGGGGATCCTCTTGACGATGTCGATTGTGACCGGTTCTCCGATCCCGGTCTCATCCATCAGAAGAGAAGCCGCCTTCCACGCCAGATTTCTCTCATCACAGGGGATACCCGGCCTGTCACAGGTGATCCTTATATCCTTCCCTGATTTATCGCAAAAAACAGCCTCCCGGTCTGCTCTGATGGTCACATCATCACAGAGATCGACGCTCTGCATTATCATCCTTACCAGATGATAGCCGTCATCCCTCACCCCCGTTACATCGAGTCCTATATTTATCTTTGCTCTTGATCTAAGCTTTATCTCTATCTGACGCATCCTCTTATTTCGTTAATGTCTTCGATATGATTTTCTCTCATATACTTTTCTATACCCAACAATACATTTTCCGTTGTGTATGGATCATGAAAATTCATTGCACCTACTGCGACTGCGCTTGCACCAACCATCATGAATTCTATGGCATCTTCCGCATTCCGGATCCCGCCCATTCCGATTATGGGTATCTTTACCGCGGAGGCACACTGCCATACCATCCTGACTGCGACAGGTTTTATCGCGGGCCCCGAAAGGCCTCCGGTCTTATTTGCAAGGACAAATTTTTTCCTGTATATGTCTACCTTCATTCCTGTTATGGTATTTATCAGGGATATCGCATCTGCCCCTCCGGCCTCCGCAGCCTTTGCCATCTCGGTGATATCCGTGACATTCGGAGACAGCTTCATTATCACCGGGTGCTTTGCGATCCTTTTTATCTTATCCGTTATGTCATACAGGGCATCCCTGTTCTGGCCAAAGGCTATGGCTCCCTCTTTAACGTTCGGACATGAGACATTTATCTCTAGCATATCCACCCGTTCTTCTTCGTTCAGCCGCTCTGCCACCTCAAGGTATTCGTTTACCGTTTTTCCGCAGACATTGACTATAACTTTCGTATCATACTGCTTTAAAAAGGCAAGATCTCTTTCTATAAATGTATCTATCCCCGGGTTCTGAAGTCCTATGGCATTTAGCATTCCCCCATAGGTTTCCGCTACCCTCGGAACGGGATTTCCCTCCCAGGGAACGGATGATACCCCTTTTGTTACAACGGCGCCGAGTCTGTTCAGATCCGTAAATTCATTATACTCCATTCCCGACCCGAATGTGCCGGAAGCGGTCATTACGGGATTCTTGAATTCCACTCCCGCTATGGTTACCTTCATGTTCACAGGATCACCTCCGATGCATCAAATACGGGACCGTCCTTGCAGACCCTTCTGTTTTTTACCTTTGAATGATCATCCGTTTCAACCGTCCCGCATACACATCCCAGACAGGCTCCCACGGAGCAGGCCATTCTCTCTTCCATGGATACGTAGGCCTTTATCCCTTCCGATACCGCATATTCCTTTACGGCTCTTAACATCGGAAGAGGTCCGCAGGAATAAATGATATCAGCCCTGACCCCATAAGCTCTTATGGCATCGATCACGGTTCCCTTTGTCCCGATGCTTCCGTCCTCCGTTGCGACAAGCATTTTTCCGTTCTCCGCAAGCTCCCTGTCCAAAAAAAGCGACTTATCCCTGTATCCCGCTGCTATAACGGTCTCTTTTCCTTTCAAGCGTTTCGCAAGAAATAACAGGGGCGGGATCCCGATACCTCCTCCGATCAGAAGTATCCGTTTCCCTTCATCGGAACACTCCAGGGGAAATCCGTTTCCTAAAGGCCCCAGGATGTTTATGTCGTCACCTTCACGATAGGTCGAAAACTCTCTTGTTCCTTCTCCCTGTATCCTGTATACTATCCTCAGTTTTCCGGGCTTTGCATCGCATATGCTGACCGGCCTCGGCAGAAGCTTTGATCTGTCCTTTGTATAGACGGAAATAAACCGGCCGGGAGCCGCTTCTCCCGAAATATCCGTTTCGATCCACATACTGTATATGTTTTCCGCCAGCATCTCCTGTGACAGGATCTTAGCGGTTTCCTTCTTTTTCATAGTCGTATACTATCCTTCCCTGTGCTATCGTATAATGTACCCTCCCTCTGAGCTTCCATCCCAGGAAGGGGGAATTTGAGGATCTTGAAACACTCTTATCATATATCCATTCTTCGTTTTCATCAAAGATCACCAGATCGGCATCTGCCCCTTCCGCAATATACCCCTTATCAAGCCCGTAGATCCTTGCGGGAGAATGGGTCATTCTCTCTATCAGCGTACTAAGAGGCATATCTTCATTATGGACAAGCTCCGTTATCCCCAGAGCAAGCGAGGTTTCAAGCCCTATGATCCCGCTCGGGGCATCCTTTAGATCCCTGCTCTTTTCTTCCGCGGAATGGGGCGCATGATCCGTGGCGATCATGTCTATCGTGCCGTCCTTTAAGCCTTCTATGATCGCAAGTCTGTCCCTTTCCTCTCTGAGAGGCGGATTCATCTTGCAATTGCTTCCGAATCTTTCAACATCATCCTCGGTAAGGGTAAAATGATGGGGTGTGGCTTCCGCGTACACCTTCAATCCCTCTTTTTTTGCCTCTCTCACAAGCTCCACGGATTCCCCGGCGCTTATATGCTGGATATCTATGGCCCCGCCGGTTTCCCTTACAAGACCGATATCCCTTTTCACCATTTCGATCTCGGCTCTCCGGTCGGCCCCTCCGTAATCAATGGCGTCCGCTGCCGGACCCGCATTTATCCCGCTTCGGATGATATACCGAGGATCCTCTTCGTGAAGGGATATGATCATATCAAGCTCTTTTGCCCTGATAAGAGCTTTTCTCATAAGCTCTTTATCGATTATGGGGAATCCGTCATCACTTAAACCCTTAGCCCCGGCTTCCTTTAAGGCTCTGAAATCGGTGAGCTCCTTCCCTGCGATCCGGACCGTCACGTTTCCTACCATGAAGATACTTATATCCTCTGCCGCTGCTCTACCCAACACTTCTTTTAAGACGTTTTCATTGTCCATGGCAGGCTTTGTGTTTGCCATCATTACAACGGTGGTGAATCCGCCGCGCTTCGCTGCCATTGAACCCGTATGAATATCCTCTTTATAGGTAAATCCCGGATCCCTGAAATGAACATGTACATCTATGAGTCCGGGGGCAACCGTAAGGCCGTCGGCATACACAACAAATGTATTTTTATCTGTCGGGACTATATCATCTCCGATCCGTTTTATGTATCCGTTCTCTATGAGAATATCTGTTTTTCTGTCGGTTTTTGAAGCAGGATCCAAAACTCTGCCGTTCTTTATGAGTATCTTTTCCATTGTCTGATCTTTCATGTTTAAGTAATTATAGTTTATATGTGATATAATACCCTGTGGGTCGTCACTGTTAAATCATCATATAACTGAGGTATTTAAATGATACGTTTCATCATAGCCATATTGTTTGTTGTTTTGGCGCTGATACTTTCAATGCCGGTCTATCTGGTTCTTTTGCTGATCGGTCTCTATTCTCCCGAAACAAAGGAAAAAGTATCCATGTATTTCCTGCATGTATCCTTCAGGATCATAGTATTCATTGCGGGAACAAAGGTGAAATTTATCGGTGAAAGCAATATACCGAAGGACAGGGCGGTCCTGTACGTCGGAAACCACAGAAGCTATTTTGATGTGATAATACCCGGTACAAAACTGTCATATCCATCCACCTTCGTCGCTAAGAAGGAATTCAACAGGATACCTCTATTAAACCTGTGGATGAAGAATATACACTGTCTTATGCTTGACCGTTCCGATGTTAAGGAAGGCCTTAAAATGGTCCTTAAAGCCATCGAATATATCAAAGAAGGAAGATCGGTCTTTGTATTCCCGGAGGGAACCCGCAACAGGACGGAGGATCTGCTGCTTCCCTTCAAAGAAGGTGCAATGAAGATCTCAACAAAATCCGGATGCCCCATCATTCCGGTTGCCATTACGAATTCCGCAGATGTTTTCGAAGCTCATTTCCCTAAGCTCAAAAAAACCGAAGTAGTGGTTCATTACGGAAATCCCATATACCCCGATACCCTAAACAAGGAAGAGCTCAGGTTTATCGGAAACAAAGTGGCCTCCGCAATAGAGTCAATGCTTAGGGATGACGCGGCTCTGATCGGCTGATCGCCTGTTTCCCGTGATAAGAATGATCAAAAGGGCTGCCGCCGTCAGTATGGCTGTCAGCTTTGATATGATCTGAAGGAGCGTACCTGCATACATCACCGTCATTGTTCCCGTAGCACCCGGTATCATATATACTCTCACAAAACCGTTGTTTCCTTTACCGTCAACCTTAAGTTTAATTCTGTTTCCGCCGTTTTCCATGACGGCCTCGTATCCCTTATAATATATAAAGGGCACATCTATATGGTCATAGGTTTCGGATATCTCGGCCCTTATCGTATTTTTGTCCCTCACAAAATCCAGCACGACCTCGTCATCGGCAACCATTCTCTCACTTTCGAGGATCAGCGTCTCGGGATCCATGACCGTCTCCGGAAGCCATTCTCCGCCTATGACATGCGCGGTATAGGGTTTATAGTCATAATAATCATCCGAGTAATCATAATAACCCTGATCATTTACCGACAGATTTCCATAGGTAAAGATACCGCAGACTATCAGTACCACCACGGATACTATCCCTTCCAGAGGAATGTCAAATCTCTTCGGGGAATATTTTTTCGCACAAAGACAGAGGATAATGCCGTCCGCCATGGAAAACAGCACGGAACTCATGATAAAGAAGCGCCATGGAAACTGTATGAAGGAAAGATATTTTCCAAACCTGTCCCAGGGAAGCAGATCGGTTGCAAGCAGGGTAAACAGAAAACCGGCGATGAGCAGATGGTCGGAAAAGCTTATAAGCTTTTTTGTCTCATCATCCTTACGTAAAATGATCCTCGGAACGGCGAAGATCACCACAAATATCCCCAAAGACGGGAAATTATTATAGAAGACCCTGACAAATCTTACCGCTTCAGTCCCGGGTTCTATCCAGGGATTGCTTACATAGAAGGTGGTGCTTAAGAGCTGTTCCGCCATGGGCAGCCAGTATACCGCCGTTATTCCTGCGGTAATGACCGCAGTTATCAACAGGCGAACAAGGGTCTTCCTGTTTTTAAAGACCCTGATCCTTATAAGACAGGCTGCGGCCGCAAACAGGAGCCCCATGGCAAAGCTGGCCGTGTGGCACAGCAGAAGGCCGCCGAACCCTATTCCCAATATCCACGGTTTTTCCATATCTTCATACAGCAGATCATATACCCCGTATAACACCAGAGGTAAAAAAATGAATGCGGTATATTCTCCGGCTGCGGATCTTATATAGATATCATCCATATGATACTGACAAAGAGTTACTATTATCGCCGAAAGAATGCCTGCATACTTTGAGGACACCATCCTGCTCACGCAGTAATACATGGAAAAATAACAGAGGATGATGCACAGGGCAACAAATACATGATAGCTGGAATTTACGGATAATCCGGCAATCCTCAAAAGAGCCGGAATATAGAGCAAAAAATCCGGATAGAACATGGAGCTGGCATATCCCGCTCCCCCGAAAAAAAGAACGTTTACCTTAAGAAACGGCTTACCCATCAGTATCCCCTCTTTAAGACTCTCTATCCTTAAAAGGTGATAGTCTATATCGTGTCCGTTTATGCAGTACCTTGTAATGAGGGGACTGCATGCTATAAGCAGGGTTATAACCGTTGCAAGCCAGACTATCCTGTTTTCGTTTTTCTTAAAATACTCCTTCATGACCTCTTCCCTTATTTCATAAATCGGTTCTATTCTTCCAAAAGAGCGGAAAATGAAAATGTGATATCCTTTCCGTCATTTTCTATGTTTACCGTATAGGTTTTTGTCTGACAGCCATTCTTACTGAGAGTTATCACATGATTTCCGGTCACCTTGGTGGTGCTTGCGGGAGCGATGCCTATATATGCACCGTCCAGATATACCTCGCATCCCTCCGGCTGCTGTACGTATATCTTCTTAACGGAAGATATTATATCCGTAGTTTCCGTGCTACTGTCGGAAACGGTGGAGGAAGTCCGGGATGTCTGCGATGTGCCGGATGTATCGGAAACTGCCGGAACCGCCGCAGTCGTGGATGTTGTGCTCCGGGAAGTATCCGAGGCCGTGCCGGGATAAGGCCTGTTTGGATCCGAAGACGTATCGGAGTATCCCGTGGAAGACGTATCCGTCTGTCCCGTCGTGCTTCCGGGCCTTTGCGTATCTCCGGTCTTACCTGTGTTTCCCGTGGTATCACTGTCATCGGGCTGTGCCATATCCAGGGTAATGTCTACATTTGCATATTCCGAGCCCGTCTTGATATTTGTCGTAACCGGTTCATATCCGGCCGCCTCTACCCTGACGGAATGAACTCCGTATTCAAGGGGTACCCTGTCCACATAATCGGTCATTTCCCCGTCTATGTACAGCTGGGCGTATACAGGGGAAATATTGAATTCCACGTGGCATACGGCAATCTCTTCGATCACCACATCCCTTAAGTCTATCAGTGTTTCCCTGTCCCTTATTACGGACACATCCTTCTGGGCCAGATATCCCTTATTTGTAAGACGTATATGAAAATCACCTTCGGGAACAGGTAACAGCATGTCATCGGTAATGGGGCGTATAAGGTCGTTTCCCACCTCTATATAACCGCCCACAAAGTAGCTGTCATTCTTAAGCCTTAAATATCCGTGCCCCTTGTCTATGACGATGGAAAGTATCTTTTTATCAAGTCCTCTCACGGTTATGGAATCAAGATCCGTAAGATCCATCCATTCAGCCTTTTCGCCGTAGGAAAAGATCTCTATGCCGTTACCGAATTTGTAAGAATCATCACCTATCTTAAAGATCTTTTTCTTTTCATCAACGGAGAACTTCCTTACATCCGTCATTTCCCATACTTTATCGCTTAACCTGACGCTTTTTATCGTATCTCCGTGAATGGTATAGCTTACATCGGCGATCTGTCCGCATTTCAGTTCCTTCGGAACTATACCGTCACCGTATTTATTATAAAAGGCAGTGGCGCCTATATATTCGAGTTCATATTTTTTTTCGCTGATAATGTCCTTAAAGCTGATCACCGAATCCTTTGTATCAACCTTAAGTATCACACCCGTGAGCGTGTTTCCCGAGCCCTCTAAAGTAATGTTTTCCTCTTCTTTTGATGCCACATTTCCCTGTCCCGAGGATATGTTTGTTTTTTCGGTGTATTCCTTTGCTATGACATAACAGCATATTAGCGTTAATATGGTGATCAGACATACGGGTATAATCGCTTTGTTCATATCAAATCCCCTGCCGTGACCGGACTTTCCGTCCCGTCATTTGTTCTCCGTTTCCCGGTACAGCTCCTTTATCAGCTCTCCCGATAACAGATACTCCCTGGTATTCTTCCCGGGATCATCAAGCACTATCTGCAGCATTCTGTTAAGTGCAGCACCAAGCTGCCTTCCGGGCTTAAATCCGCAGGTTATAAGATCTTTTCCGTCTACTTTCAGATCTTTTAAGGTAAGACAGTCTTTATCCCTTACTATCTCCCGATACAGCTTTTCACAGCTGTCTATGCATTCAAGCTTTTCCCTGCGTTTATATTCACTCTGTGCGTTTGTATCGCATCTCCTTAAGATGAACCACAGAGGCATCAGATCATCACCGATCTTTGCCATCAGTCTTCTGAGTTTCGGTTTCGTGAGCACGTCCCTGTGATCATGATATTTAACCAGGGTCCTTACCTTATATATCGTGTCATTGTCAAATTTGAGCCTTTTAAGGATACGGGATGCAATCTCCTCGCTGACACCGGCATGGCCGTAAAAATGATCCGTCCCTTTTTCATCCGTGCTTTTACAGTCCGGTTTCCCCATGTCATGACACAGTAAGGACAGCCTTAGTATCCTTTTATCCGCCCTGCTTAACCGGTCATTCCACTCTCTGCTGTTATTTAAGGTTTCAACGGTATGTATGCCGACATTATACATATGATGGGGATTATTCTGCTCTGTCTCCATCATCCGGTCTATTTCGGGCATTATCACCCTTGATATGCCTGTTTCATAAAGTGAAAGGATCTTCTGCGGCGAATCCGAGACCAGAAGCTTTACAAGTTCCGTCTGTATCCTTTCCGCACTTATCTGTCTTAAGGTATCCGCTTTTTTGATTATGGATGAAAGGGTTTTTTCTTCTATCTTAAAATCAAGCTGGGCGGAAAATCTTACAGCCCTCATTATCCTCAGGGCATCCTCGTCAAAACGCTTTTCGGGATCGTTAACGGCCCTTATAACCCCGTTCTTCAGATCAGAGAGCCCTCCGAAACAGTCGACGATCCCCGTATCATCATTATACGCAAGGGCATTTATGGTAAAATCCCGGCGCATAAGGTCTTCCTCAAGCCTGTCAGTGAAGGTCACCTCTCTGGGATGCCTTCCGTCCTCATAGACGCCGTCGATCCTGTATGTGGTGACCTCATAGGACTCTTTGCCCATCAGGACGGTTACGGTCCCATGCTTTAATCCCGTATCTACGGTTCTTTTGAATATTCTTTTTACGGAAAGAGGATCCGCACTTGTTGTGATATCCCAGTCATCCGGCTTCCGCCCCAAAAGACAATCCCGTACACAGCCGCCGACCGCATAGGCCTCATAGCCTTCAGCTTTAAGTACGCTGATTATATGGCTGACCTTTTCCGGAAGGTTTATTTGCATACGGGATACCTCGTTTCGTTATTGTTTCAGCATCTTTATTTTACCAGTGCTGCAGTTTCTCTTGCGATGGCAAGCTCTTCATTTGTAGGCACCACCAGGACCTTAACGCCTGATGACGGTGTGGAGATCACGGTCTCTTCACCTCTTATTGAATTCTTATCGGGATCGATCTCTATTCCCAGATATCCCAGATACTCGCACACCGCTTTTCTTCCATCGGCATTGTTCTCACCCACTCCTGCGGTGAAGGCGATGGCATCAACTCCGTTTAAGGCTGCCGTATAAGCGCCTATATACTTGGCCACCCTGTAATAGTAAGCCTCAAGCGTGGTTATGGCTCTCTCGTTTCCTTTGGAAGCTTCGCTTCCGAGATCTCTGAAATCGCTTGATATTCCTGAAAGACCCAGAACGCCTGATTTCTTGTTTAAAACATTTAACATCTCCCCGATGGTCATGTCTTCCTTCTGACAGAGGAAATTAAGGATGGCGGGATCAAGATCTCCGCTTCTGGTACCCATAATAAGTCCTTCGAGGGGGGTAAGACCCATGCTGGTGTCCACGCACTTTCCGTTCTTAACGGCACTTATGCTGGCTCCGTTTCCAAGATGACATACTATGATCTTTAAGTCTTTATAATCTTTTCCGAGTATTTCGGCAGTTCTTTTTGACACATAGCTGTGACTGGTTCCGTGGAAACCGTATCTTCTGACTTTGTATTTCTCATAATACTCGTAGGGTATACCGTAAAGATATGCCTTTTTGGGCATTGTCTGATGAAATGCCGTATCAAACACGGCTGCCATGGGTACTTCCGGCATGATCTGTCTTATGGAACGGATACCCGTCAGATTTGCGGGATTATGAAGAGGGGCAAGATCATTGCATTCCTCGATCGCCTTTATCACATCATCATCAATAAGGGTGGCCTCCGAGAATCTCTCCCCGCCGTGAACGATCCTGTGGCCCACGGCATCTATCTCTTTAAGATCCTGTAAAACGCCGTATTCCTTATCGGTCAGGCTGTCAAGTACCAGCTGTACCGCTACAACATGATCGGGCATGTCTATCTCTTTTGTTATCTTATCCTTTCCCGTGCTCTGATGGCTTATCATGCTGCCGCTTATGCCTATTCTTTCACAGAGACCCTTGGCCAATACTTCCTCGCTCTCTGAGTCTATCAGCTGATATTTTAAAGATGAACTTCCGCAGTTTATTACCAATACCTTCATTTTAAATACCTCTCTTTGTTTTTTGAAACCTATCCCATTATATATTATTTACCGTTCATTCTCAAGAAAATCGACTATTCCGAGGGCCTTTTCGGACACCTCTATCCTTATTTCCTTTTTACTTAAGGGATGTATAAAAACAAGCCTGTAGGCATAAAGACCTATCCCCTTAAGGTCTCTGTCCCCCGGACTTTCCGCCTCTTCCCTTAAAACCCCGGTGCCTTTTCCGGTGACGTTTCCGGATCCCTTATGTCCCCCGTATTTCAAGTCATAAAGAACAGGATGCCCCATGTGTGCTAACTGAGCCCTTATCTGGTGAAACCTGCCGGTTTTCAGATCTATATCCAAAAGCGTCAGATTCTTCTCAGGGTATTTTCTTATTATCCTGTAATTAAGGACAGCCTTTTTTGCGGATCCGCTTTTTTTCCCGTTATCATATATCAGTGCCCTGTTATTCTTCCTGTCCTTATCGATAAGATCGACAAGTTCCACAACCTCATTTTCCTGCCCCTCTACCAGTCCTTCCGCTATGGCATAGTAGCTTTTTCTTATCTTTCCGTCCTTTAACAGCCTGTTAAGCTCTTTAAGGGTCTTTTCGTTCTTTGCAAATAACATAAGACCTGTAACAGGCTGGTCAAGTCTGTGTACAGGTCCGAGACCTTCCGATGAGATTCCTTTTTCGCTTAAGTATCGTTTTACCAGGGAGACCATGTCCGTCTGCGTGATGTCCGCTGTCTGGGAGGCGATCCCCGCCGGCTTTAAACATACCAGGATGTCATCATCTTCGTATTTTATATCCGGTGTTAATGCTTTATTCCTCATTCGTTTGCCTTTTCAACGGCTTCCTCATTCCTGTCCTGTTCTATCTGATCCTCGATCTCCGCAGCTGAGGAAGGTACATAATCTGCCGTATCAAAAAACTGCTTATATACAGCCACGTGATCATATATACATCTCCAGTTCCCCATGGCATTTGCGATGACACAGATATAGGCATTTCCGTCCGGAGTCACCGCGTAACTCACCGCACAGTTACCGGATTCGTGAACATATCCCGTCTTTCCGCCCATGAATTCCACTCCGCAGTCCTTGTCTTCTATCCTTCGTAAAAACAGGTTGGATATCTCAATTCCGTTCGGATGAAGGGCAGTGGAAGAGGTGGTATATTTCCTGGTCCCGAGTACCTGTCTGCACAGTTCGTTATCCATTGCCGCTTCCATTATCATGGCCATATCATAGGCCGTACAGTAATGATCATCATCATACAGCCCGACGCAGTTGGTAAAGTGAGCGGAGTCTGACAGGCCAAGCTCTTGGAGTTTTTGATTCATCATCTCCACAAAGGCTTCATGACTTCCGGCCACATAACAGGCAAGTCCTATGGCCGCATCCGCTCCCGAGGGCAGGATGGTACCATACAGAAGATCCCTTACGGTAACGACTTCATTTTCCTGAAATCCTACCATGCTGCAGTCATGATTATAGGAATAGCTGAGTATGTCCATATCGATGGTAAATTTGTCATCCAGATCGTTAACATGCTCCGCCGCAACAAGCAGTGTAAGGACCTTTGTCATAGAGGCAGGATACATGCGGGTATTTGCCTCCCTCTGCGCAAGTATGGTGTCGTTGTTAACATCCACAAGGATGGCAAACTGTCCCGTAACGTCTTCTCCGAATCCCTTTGTAAATTCATTGGGAAAAGCAGAATAAACAATGGGTTCAGGCTCTTCCTCTTCTTCCTCGGGGCTTTCCTCAACGAAAACATGCTCTATCACGCCGAAAAGTGATTCGTTTGCTATTTCCGGATTTTTTAAAGACATGATCTTTCTAACGGTTATAAAGATCAGGAATATGGCGGCTATGAGTCCGAAAAATAAAACTCCGATCCTCACATACAGTTTCAGAAGGAGTTTTTTTCTTCTTTTTCTGCGTCTTATCGCACGTAAGGCTGCTCTTTTTTTTCTTTCTATATCTTCAGTATCAAGACGATCCATGAGTTCGGGATACAGAACGTCTTTTGAATATTGGCTGTCTTCTATCATAAAAACGGTTCCGAAATGCTTTTTTACTTATATCATAGTATTTAATCCGGACAGAAATTTCAATGAATAAATTATAAAATTCAGCCCATATGGATCACTGTTTTATCAGTCATCTTTTTTGAAATAAAAAAGCAGGTTCATATTTGATGAACCCGCAGATCAATTATAGTAGCGGGGGTAGGATTTGAACCTACGACCTTCGGGTTATGAGCCCGACGAGCTACCAGACTGCTCCACCCCGCGGCAGATATAAATGGATGGGGGTGGATTCGAACCACCGAAGCAATTTGCAGCAGATTTACAGTCTGTCCCCTTTGGCCACTCGGGAACCCATCCATATAAAGTTTTGCCATCGATGCGGCTTTTACAAAAGCCGATGATCGGACTCGAACCGATAACCTGCTGATTACAAATCAGCTGCTCTGCCAATTGAGCCACATCGGCAAAATAATGGGACCTATAGGGCTCGAACCTATGACCCTCTGCTTGTAAGGCAGATGCTCTCCCAGCTGAGCTAAGATCCCAAGTGATTTAGTAGTGAGAGTATACCGGATTGATCTGTATCTGTTTCCGCCTGATCGTTACGACTCACTGCTAACGACCCAGACGGGACTCGAACCCGTGACCTCCGCCGTGACAGGGCGGCGCTCTAACCAACTGAGCCACTGGGCCAGACATATACCCTCAAAACCGAACACTGAAATAATATCACACACCCGTGATCATTGTCAAACATCTTTATCATAGGAAAAGCTTTCGACCGATTAGTAGTTATCAGCTCAATACATTACTGCACTTACACCTTAACCCTATCTACCTCGTAGTCTTCAAGGGGTCTTATGGCTATGCCTTGGATATCTCATCTTAAGGGGGGCTTCACGCTT
>JAIKZD010000132.1 GCA_024682555.1 Lachnospiraceae bacterium
ACTTTAAAAAGACACCGGAATATCACCTGGGTCTGCAGCAAAAAGGAGACAGGGAACTATCCCTGTCTCCACCTGACTTGCGAAACACTATTTGATCTTGAACTTAATGGTCTTGGTACCGATGTAGTTGCCAAGTCCACGAACGGTCACGGTACCGGTTCCATGCTTGATATTGGTACCGTAGGATATGATCTCATAATCAGCGTAATCAAGGCCTTTGATCTCGCCTGCGCTGGGTAATATCCTGTGTCCCGTATACTTCTGATCCTTTATCGTGGGTCTGGAAGAGGAAATATTCTTCTTTCCGATCCGGAAATAGCCTGTCATAGCGTAATCATAATTTCCTTTGGGAATGATCTCGACCCTGATCGTTGTTCCTGCGGGGATGATATCTTTATCGTTTACCGCCGAACCGGACGGACGGGCCATAACCACATAGGACCTGCCGGATTTTTGCCGCACATATGTATCTTCTTTATAATAATATCTTATCTTACTGTCATAATCGGCACCGGCTCTCAGTTTCTTGCCGTTCACATCTTTGATCGTAAGTTTCTGCTTATAGATACCGCCTTTATTCGCATAAACCTTATCGGTGAAAGTCGTTTTGCAGCGGTCCAGATGTCCTTCCTTTATAGTAAAGTTGATCGTGACAGAGCCTGTAACGTATCTTTTACCGGTGATCGTTACACTTGCGGCATTCTCTTCTCCCGGCGCACTGATATTTTTATATGTGACCGAATAATCCTTTGTGGTCAAAAGCTTCTCAGCACCGGGCAGGAGAACTTTGACTTTCGGTTTCACCCAGCCCTTCGTGTAATAGAATGCTTTGTTCTCCTTCTCATCATAAGAAAGTTCGTATACATTCTCTTCTGTCAGTGCAGCCTTTGTGATCTTGAACGTTACTTTTTTGGTTCCTCCATAATTGCCTTTACCTGTCACGGTCATAGTGGCGGTGCCGGGCTTCACATTATTCTTGTAGGAGATCCGATAATCCCTGCCTTCCGTAAGATCCTCCCCGCCAAGCTCTACCGTAGCGGCCTGAGTCCAGGCACTTCCGGAATATGGAAAGTCTTCCACATCACTTACGGTAGCGTTTGATACACTGATGGGCTTGATCTTGAAGGTGACCGTTTTGGCACCCATAAAGCTAACCGTCTTACCGCCAACATTCACCGGGTTCCCCGTACCTTTGATAATGGCCTTGGCCGTGCCGGCAGCGGTATTCTGTCTGTATTCTATGGTGTATGCACCGCCCCCGCCTGCCGGCAATGTCTTCCCCTTATACTTGACGGTCGGTGCGGCCGGTTCAACCTCCATTCCGGCTTTCACAAGCTGCTGATCCCTGATCTTGGATATGGTCACATCACTCATCTTCACGGCAGCGGCGGGATTAACAACAAACACAGCAGCACTTCCGCTGTTTATTTCACCTTTATAGTTTCCGAGGCCCAAAACATGCAATCTGTATGTTCCGGGATCTTTGACAGATGTCGAATCACCGGGATATATCAACTCGTAATCCCTTTCCAAAACGAGTTTTCTTCCGTTTACCTTAAGTCCTATATCGGCTTTTTGTGCCTTCCCGGCCTTATAGGTAAGGGTTACGGGGACATAATTAACATCCGCTTCATTGATAGCGTTCAGATCAACCTGCTTTATGGTAAACTCTCCGGATGCGGTAAAGCCCTTGTAATTTCCTTTTCCTGTTACAGTAAACGACGGCGTTTTTCCGGATACGGCAGGCGTATTCACATTGCTAAAATACTTCACCGTATAATCCTTACCCTTACGAAGGAGCTTATTGTAATAGAATACTCTCAGGTTCTTGCATGTAACGGCAGAACCGGTATAAAAGTGTTCTTCATTATAGGATGTTTCCGGTATCCACATTCCCGCCGGGATATATTCGTGTCCGGTTAGGTCATATTCCGTCACATCCCCCATGTCCAGCGCATATTTCAGGGTGATCCCGGTAGATTCCTCACTGTCCAGGAGATCTTCTTTTGCGGATCTGGCTTTTGCTTTTACGATGATATCGGATTTATCCCCGCTGAATATCTCTCTTCCGACTCTGAGACCGTTCGGATAGAACGTCCAGGAGCCCGATGTTCCGATCTGATAATAGAACGAGCAATCCCTGGTATCGGATTCGGCAACAATCCAGTCACCGTATTTGACAGTATACGTATCCAACACTCCGTCGACCTTTTTCCCGCCGACCACCTTGACAGACGGCGGATCGATCTTATCCTTCTCCTTGATGACTACCGGGATCTCGGTCTTCGCGAATCCGCCGGTGACGGTTAGTGTCGCTTCACCGATTTTTTTCTTATACTCGACAATGATAGAGATCTTGCCGTCACTTTCCGTCGGTGCAGGACTGCATACCCTGACAACACTCTCATCCGAGGATACGACCCTATACTCTGTTTCCGCATGATCAGCCGGGGCGATCGCCAGATCAATGGTAGCCTGATTAGGCTCCGATATCTCATCATAGTATTTCAGTATGGATGCTTTATCGAGCTGAGGGGTGAGCTTTGACACAGGTTTTGGTGCTGGAGCGTTAAATATCACCTTGGAAAAGGTCAGTTTGTCGCCAAGGGTATTGATCCACGCATCCTGAAGTTTTTTTGTATTTTTCCCGAGTGTTTTGGTAAAAAACTGGCTCCTCGATCCGTTATAGTATACATGCACCAGTTCGGTAGGCTCATTATAAAAGAATGCCTGCAATAATCCCATGTCTCTGGCATTATCATAGCGCTTAAGTGTTGACGGCAGATATACATATTTCCAGTGATTACCCGGATATTGATCATTCTGCCAGATTTCATATATGGATACCACTCCTTCCGGAACGACAAAGGTTTCAAATGCAGTATTTCTTATTCCGGCAAACGCAAGTGAGCCTATGGCCGGACGATTGGTATTACCACCGTTATCTTTCCAAGTGCCGCCAAATTTCGGCAGATCGATCCCCGAAAGGTTTGTATTGCTAAACGCCTTTCTACCTATATGGGAAAGAGTCGTTTTGGCAGGATCCTTGAAGATGACTCTCTCCAGATTATACTGGTAGAGAAAAGCACATTCACCTATCTCCGTGACTGATGAAGGGATGGAAA
>JAIKZD010000022.1 GCA_024682555.1 Lachnospiraceae bacterium
CATAAATTCGGAGCGATCTGCCACTCATCGATCAAACGCGGATTCTCTCCAACAAGCAGATTAGATGGTTTGATTTGGGCAGTCTGTATATAGGAATCCCTCATATCGGGGTCCTGCATTTCAATATAACTCTTGGCGAACTGTTTAGCAGTTGTTGTTTTTCCACACCATTTGGGGCCTATAACATGTACCGCTCCAAAAGCATCTAACTTGTCTTGCAATTCACTGTCACATATTCGTTCTATATAGTTCATTTTGTCCATTCACCTCTTAAAAAAGATATATATACATCATTATACTCGATTCGCACCCATTTTCAATCCTTGCCGAAGACATTTGTGGCATTTTGCCGAAGACATTTGCGGAATTTTGCCGAAGACATTTGCGGTGAATTCTAGCACACACACGGACAATTGGGTCACCTGTAGCACCCTGTCCATATAGTCTATATTGTCCATATAATGCCCTCACGGTACAATATATAGATTTTTCTTTGGATTTATACCACGAGATATTGTGGTGTTATATAAGAAATGTAGTAGGACACAAAACTGATTTCCTTCCCTGAACCCATCGACAAGCTCTTTTATAGCCTTGGGCTGGTCACCTGTTGGCCGATACTCACTGTGCAATTTGAAAATATGTCCGTTTTTTCGGACATATTTTCATGAGCAGTTAGCGAAGCGGATTGCAAATGACCTTGATTTTTATTCTCTGATTTTTCCATCTCAAAATCCGTCTTCCATTTTTGTAAAAAACTCCAAAACCGTCCCTGTATATATACCATATCATAGCTCAAAAGTACATATACCTTTACATTGACGGTATGTATAATTCTCGTATAATAAACCATCAATTGTACATCTGAATACTGGCCGGAAGGTTATAATAACACAGAGGGAGGATAAGATCGAAATGAAAGAGAAGATCCAGTTGACGGAAGAGCTGAAGACAAAGCTAAAAAACTGCAAAACCGCCGAGGAGGTCATGGAACTGGCCAGGTATACAAAACCTTCTTCATGATCCATTGACCCGGTTTACCTTTCCAACAGTTTTGCAGCGCAGTGAGGCTGCATGTCCTCCTTATTTAATTTAGCTTTACATGTCAAACAAACTCAGCTGTGAATACTCTTCAGGCAGGTCTCCCATAAACCGGAAACACTCATCCGGATCAGACATGAGGCCGTTTTCCTTACATATCTTTTTGAATATCCCTTTAAGCTTTAAGGCATTCGGACTCGGAAGCTCATAGGCATTTCCGTACCGTTTAATATAACGCTCCTTCATCCCCGGAAAATGCTTATCAAGCGCAGCATAATAGTATTCCCGGTCCCCTTCCCTCAGAGTCAGTCCCATTCCGAAATCAATTATCCCCTTAACACCGGTGCACACGCACTCCTTCAATATTGATGTGATGTTTTCCTCCGTGTCATTGATGAAGGGCAGGATCGGTGTGATCCATACGATGGTGGGAATGCCTCTTTTCTGCATCTCTTTAAGTACTTCTATGCGGCGTTTCGTATTGCAGACATTAGGCTCCAGTATCCTGCAGAGATCATCATCATAGGTGGTAAGCGTCATCTGCACAACACATTTGGCCTGACGGTTTATTTCATCAAGAAGATCGATATCCCTGAGGATGAGATCCGATTTTGTCTGTATCGCCACCCCGAATCCGTATTTATGGATGATCTTAAGACACTTCCCTGTCAGGCATAAGTCCTTCTCGATATGCATATAAGGGTCCGACATGGCACCGGTCCCGATCATGCATTTTTTTCTTTTATGCTTAAGTGCCTCTTCCAGAAGCTCCGGCGCGTTTTGTTTCACTTCTATATCTTCAAAGGGATGGGTGAACTGATAGCATCGGCTCCTGCTGTCACAGTAGATACAGCCATGACTGCAGCCGCGATAAATATTCATTCCGTAACGGCCGCCGCTTCCCGTCAGAATCCCTTTTGCATTTACATAGTGCATTTTTTTACCTTATCCCAGTGCCACATCCAGAGCCATCATCAGGCTGAATCCGGCCGCAAAGGCCACAACTCCGATATTGGAATGCTCTCCGGCAGACATCTCCGGTATCAGTTCCTCCACCACAACATACAGCATGGCTCCCGCCGCAAAGGAAAGAAGATACGGCATGGCGGGAATAAACAGTCCCGCAAGTAAGACGGTTATTCCTCCGAAAACCGGCTCCACCACTCCGGACAGTACTCCAAGCCAAAAAGATTTCCGTCTGTTTTTCCCTTCGGCATAAAGCGGCATGGATATGATCGCACCCTCCGGGAAATTCTGTATTGCGATCCCAAGGGCAAGGGCCAGCGCCGCCCCCACCGTAATGGTTCCCGATCCGCCCGCCACTCCTGCATAGACAACTCCCACTGCCATTCCTTCGGGAATGTTATGAAGGGTCACCGCAAGAACAAGCATTGCCGTCCTTGTCAGACTGCTCTTCGGGCCTTCGGCCTGGTCGATCCCTATATGCAGATGAGGGATTACATGATCTAACAGGAGCAAAAACAGGATGCCTGTCCAGAATCCGATAAAGGCAGGAAGGAATGCAAATTTCTCAAGATCCGATGACTGCTCGATGGCAGGAACTATGAGACTCCAGATCGATGCGGCCACCATCACTCCGGCGGCAAATCCGCTGAGAACACGCTGTGTCCCCGTTTTCAGTTCTTTTTTTAGAAAAAACACACAGGCCGATCCGGCCGCCGTACCGATAAAAGGTATCAGCAGACCGATGATGACCGTACCTAAAAGATCATTTGAAGATGATATCATATCTCAAACCGCCCCCTGTCTTTAGTCTAAAACTCTGTTTATGTATTCAAGGATACTCTTTTTCTTCTCTTCTTCACTCTTTTTCGTAAATTCGGCGCTGTGGAGGGTTGCGGAGATCCCGTATATAAGCTGTCCCGCAAGGATTTCCGCGGGCTCGCTGTTTTTTATATCCCACTTTGCCATAACGGCGCCCACAGTCTGCCTGAGCATTCTTAATGTTCCTTCATGCAGGGCGATCTGAATGGTCCAGTGTATATTTCCCTGTATCTGTCCGAATTCCTCCATTGACTTTTCGTAAATTGGAAGAAATGTCTCGGTAAAATCCTCTTTTTTTTCACATTCGGACAGAAGGGCTTTGAATTTTTCCCCGTAGTTTTGGAAGAATTTCTGTACCACACGGTCAAACAGCATTTCTTTCGACCTGAAGTAATGGTAAAACATACCGATCTCTCCGCCGACTTCATTCATGATCATTCGTACGGATGTTGCCTCATAACCGTTCTCAAAAAACAGCTTCATGGCCGTATCCGTGATCTCATCTCTTTTACCGCCTGTCAGAACCGCTTTACGCGCCATAGGTCTTTTCCTCTATCCATTCATATACTGTTTCAAGCAGGAGTCCCATATTCCCCACCTGACAGTGATGATCCGCATTTTCTTCCCTGGTGAACAGCCTTCCCGTTACACTTTTTGCATTGACAAGCGCATCAAGCTGCTTTTCATAAAACACCGTGTAAATATCGCTTTCTCCGGCAAGGACCAGCGTATCCTGTGTGATAAGCTTCGAAATATCCACTGTATTGTATTTCTTTATATGATCAAAGTACTCGCAGGGCGTATGTACGTTTTCATATATCGCATAACCCTGCAGGAGGAGCCACCTTGTGAAGTACTTTTTATCAAACTTCTTATTTAAAGAATTCCAGAATATACTCTTCGGGTGATTGGTCAGATGATCGAAGAAGTTTCCGAACCATCCCATTTTATTTAGTATCGCACCGTAAAAATCATATATCAAGTCATACATTACAAGACGCTTTATTCTTTTATCATATGCTGCTGCCCTGGTGGCCAGATACCCGCCCAGAGATATGCCTATAAGAGTAACATCATTGAGGTTAAACCGGTCAAGAACCGCTCCCGTGCAGTCCTCCCACTCTGGAATCATCCTTGCATCATGATGCATCAGAACCTCCCCCTGTCCCGGTCCCTCAAAGAAATATACATCGTAATGCCTTTCCGTGAAGTAGGGTACCAGTGGAAGAAAATCCTGACAAATGCTGTCATATCCTCCGTGGATCACGATGGTTCCCTTTGATCCTTCACTTACCGAATAATAAACCGGAAGCTCATAATTCTTATACGGTATCCTTATGATCTTAAGATTGGGATAACTGTTGAAAAAATAAGAATTATACAGGCCGACACACTTATCATAAAGGATATGCTTAAGACTTCTGCCATCCTTATCTTTCTCACCGCTAAGCGTATAAAACTGTGCGGCACGATAACAGGCAGCTGCCTTGAGCATATTGCCTGCCTTCTCCTCTTTCTCTCCCAGCTCCTTAAAAAGTGCTATCCATTTCTCAAAGCTGTCTATCTTACTTCCAATGTCGTAAAGTTCCCCTTTCGCAAAAACTCCGTAGGTAAAAAACCTGTTCAGCTGGAAATTTAGACCTTCATCCTCATGAAACTTAAAATATCCTACGGGAAAAACATTATTATCTTTTTTCATGATCCGTACCTCTATAAACCGAATATTGTTCTGTTAATGTTAAGCTAGCACATTAGATCCATGATGTCAATAATAAAAAGAACGATATTCTGTTTATGACGACAGCAGAACGTTGTTCTTGTTATCATCGGTGCTGACAGCTCTCGTTTGTCCCGAATGCGCATTATTACTTGATTTATTGATAATAACTATTGTTCTTTATCCGAAGTGGTCAATGAAAAATATCTTTTAATAACGCTTGATATTTACTCTCTTCTTTTCCGGAAACCGATTGATCTTCATCCTGTGTTTTGGAAATGCGGATCCGGACTTTCACCGGTCAGGAACGTGTGCCGCCGGACACAATAAAAAACCGGGACATGTCTCTATGACATATCCCGGTTCTTATCACTGCCTGCCGGCATATTATTCCGGCATATTATTCAGCTGTTATACATCCGTTTTATTTGCGTATCAGATGTTTTATTCCATGGTTGCATACATGAAATACTTATATCCGAGAGGATTTGAGAAGAATCCCTTTACTCCCGAATCGATCATGTAGATATCCGTATAGAAATACAGCGGGCAGATGCAGCCTGTGCTCATCAGCAGATCCTCTGCCTTGTGCATAAGTGCATAACGGGTATCGGTATCGGTACAGGATTTGATATCGGAAATAACCACATCATAAGTCTCTGCCCAGGTTCCGTCCGTAACCTTTGTATCATATCCCAGATCGGTAAGGTCAATGCTGTAAGCCTTTACAGATACATTGTCGCCCTTTCCGAACTGAACATCATTGTTACCTGATGCTGTTGTCCACATGTCAAGGAAACTGATGGGATCATTGTAGTCAGCAAGCCATCCGTTACGTGCGATAGAGTAATCTCCGTTCTTACGTGTCTCAAGGAAGGTATTCCACTCCTGATTCTCAAGGTTCATTGTGATACCGATCTGAGCAAGCGCACTCTGGAGATACTCACCGATAGCCTTGTGACCTTCAGAGGTATTGTAGAGATATGTCATGCTCGGGAAATCCGTGAACTTGCCTGATGCATCATCATAGGTGTAATACTTCTTGAGCGTCTCAACTGCGGAATCAAAGTTTGACTGAAGGCTGTCCTTATCAACGGCATAGTAACCGCCCTTTCCGTCATTGGCATTCTCATAGAACTGTGAGCCGTCTGCATCCGTAAGTCCCATAGCTACGAAGGAAGCTGCGGGAACCTGTCCGGCCTGTCCGATCTCTTCTACGATATAATTACGGTCAAACAGAAGTGCAACTGCATTTCTGATCTCGGCCTTTGCCTTCTCTGCGTCAGCATCACTGAGATCCGAACCTGCAGGAAGGATGTCCTCATTTACATTCCAGCATACATAATAGGTTCCAAGCTGTCCCGTTACAACGAACTCATCGGGATAATTCTGCTTAAGAGCCGCTATCTCGTTGGTGGGAACATCATCGATAAGCTGCCAGCTGCCGTTTTCGAAGTTGGTCAGCATATTGTTGGCATCATCGGAAAGATAGAAATTGATCTCTTCCATGGTGATGGTATCGGCATCAACATAATTCTCATTCTTTGTAAGAGTTATGAGTGAGTTGTGATCCCACTTTGATAAGGTATAAGGTCCGTTATTAACATAGGTGGAAGGATCCGTAGCCCAGCTTTCATTTGCCACAACATCTTCTCTTACCGGGAAGTATGTAGGGAAAGCAAGGAGTTCGTTCCAGTATGCTACTGCATTCTTAAGGGTAACCTCGATGGTCTTGTCATCAACGGCCTTGATGTTCATGGAATCGGCCGATCCCTCCGCTACCGCATCATATCCGTCAACGACCTCGAACATATAACCGTAATCAGCTGCAAGATCATCACTTGCCGCACGGTTCCATGAGAAAATGAAATCTCCTGCGGTAAGATCCTTTCCGTCGGACCACTTGAGACCGTCCCTTAATGTATAGGTATAGGTTACGGTTCCGTCAGGATTCTCAACGCCCTCGGTAAGCTCGGTTGCTGCATCCGCAACTATGCTCAGAGTACCGTCATTATTAAGCTCCCACTTTGCAAGTCCCGAGAAAAGGTGGATGAGCATCGTGGCTCCATCAACTGCACTGTTAAGTGCGGGATCTATGGATGCCGGCTCTGAAGCGAGACATACATTGATGGATGATCCTCCGGTTGTTACAGCTTCGGCTGACTGTTCCGTATCAGCGGATGAGCTGTCGGTTGTTTCTGCTGTCGCGGCGCCTGCTCCCGTAGCCATGGCTGAGTCACCACAGGCCATCAAAGAACATGCCATTGCACCGGCAAGCAATAATGCCATTAGTTTCTTCATCATAATCCTCCTGTAAAATTATATTATATTAAGCACGACTCACTGCCGAGACGTGAAAATACCGTGCTCTGCGGAAAATCCGAACGGTTTAAATATCGACCGTTCTTTTTTCGCTCTTTAGTCATTGATCTCCTTCACCCTGTGACAGGCAACAAATCTGCCGCTTTCCACCTCATTAAACTCCGGTACCTGCTCCTTGCAGATATCCTTTGCGTAGGGACATCTTGTATGGAAAGGACAACCCGAAGGAGCGTTTAAGGGACTCGGGATCTCGCCCTTAAGCTCTATACGCTTATTTGCCCTGGCTGTCTTAGGGTCGGGAACCGGAACCGCGGAGATGAGAGCCTTCGTATAGGGATGCAGGGGTCTGTCATAGATATCCTCCGCACCTGCAAGCTCCACCATATGTCCGAGATACATTACCGCAATACGGTCGGATATATGACGGACCACCAAAAGATCGTGCGCTATGAAAAGATAGGTCAGGTTCATCTGCTCCTGCAGCTCATCAAACATATTTATGACCTGAGCCTGTATGGAAACATCAAGCGCCGAAACCGGTTCATCACATACCATGAACTCCGGACCTACCGCCAGAGCCCGTGCTATGCCTACTCTCTGCCTCTGACCGCCCGAAAACTCATGAGCGTATCTGGCGGCATGCTCGGAATTAAGTCCCACCTGCTCCATAAGAGTCAGTATCTTATCCCTGCGTTCCTCCTTTGAGGAATACATATTATGTATATCCAGAGGCTCACCGATGATATCCGCTACCGTCATCCTTGGATTGAGGGACGAATAGGGATCCTGGAATACCATGGTTGCATGTTTTCTGAATTCCTTTATATCCTGAGGGGATTTAACCTGTCTGCCCCGGTAATATATCTCTCCCCCCGTGGGTTTATACAGCTGAAGGATAGTCCTTCCCGCAGTGGTCTTGCCGCAGCCCGACTCTCCTACCAGACCGAGGGTCTCCCCTTCCTTTATGGAAAAAGAGATATCATCAACGGCTTTCAGAGCTTTCGTCCTGAAAAATCCCATATTGATGTCAAAATACTGTTTTATATGTTCCACCCTGATCAGAGGCTCTGCATTATTTGTCATCTGCGGTCACCTCCTTGATCTCATACATATTTTTTACATTCATCCAGCAGGCTGCCCTGTGTTCGTTATTAAGCTCCATCCTCGGACATTTCCGCTCAAGACAGATTTTCATTGCGTTATCACATCTTGGAGCAAAAGGGCATCCCTTGGGAAGATTCAAAAGATCTATGGGCACGCCCGTTATCGGCTGCAGTTTCTCACCGTCGTTCTCGGCTGTGGGAATGGATCTCATAAGACCTTTTGTATACTCATGACAGGGATTATAAAATATCTCGTTATCTGTTCCGGCCTCGCAGATCTCCCCTGCATACATCACAATAACCTCATCACAGAGCTGAGCCACAACTCCGAGATCATGGGTTATCATTATGATGGCCATGCCGAGTTTCTTCTGGATATCCTTCATGAGTTCCAGGATTCCTGCCTGAATGGTAACATCAAGAGCCGTTGTGGGCTCATCGGCTATAAGTATATCCGGTTCGCAGGCCAGAGCCATGGCTATCATCACTCGCTGTCTCATTCCTCCGGAAAACTCGAAGGGATACTGTTTCATCCTCTTTTCGGGTTCATTGACATTTACAAGCCTTAACATCTCGATAGCCCGTTCCCTTGCAGCCTTCCTGTTCCGGCCGGTATGGAGCACTATGGCTTCCATAAGCTGCTCACCTATGGTGTAGGTGGGATTCAGTGATGTCATTGGATCCTGAAAGATAATGGATATCCTGTTACCCCTTATATCCTTCATGACCTTCTCGCCTGCACCAACAAGTTCCCGTCCTTCAAATTTGATGGAACCGGATACTATCTTTCCCGTTGCTGCAAGGATCTGCATAATTGAATAAGCCGTAACGGACTTTCCGGAACCCGATTCTCCAACTATTCCGAGAACCTTTCCGTAATCAAGATCAAAAGAAATACCGTTTACGGCCTTTACCTCACCGGCATCGGTGAAAAAAGATGTATGAAGATCTCTGACTTCAAGTAATGCCATTTCCTTTCCCCCCTAACCGTTAAGCTTGGGATCGAAAGCATCCCTGAGTCCGTCTCCGAAAAGATTCAGAGACAATACTATGAGCGATATCACTACGGCGGGAATGACCAGCCTGTAAGGATACGAAGAAAGACCGTTAAGCGCATCCGAAGCAAGGGATCCAAGAGAAGGCATCGGCGCATTCACCCCAAGTCCAAGAAACGACAGGTAACTCTCCGTAAATATGGCACTGGGTATCTGCAGAGCCGTAGATATGACAATGACCGAAATGCAATTAGGTATCAGGTGTTTTCTTATTATCCATCCGCCCTTTGCACCTGCGGTCTTTGCGGCAAGTACATATTCCTGTTCTCTTAAGGACAGTATCTGTCCTCTTACCAGACGTGACATACTTACCCAGTATAACAGGGCAAAGATAACGAACAGTGAGATTATATTGGCCCCGATACCCGCAAGTACCGTGCCTTCTATAACCGGCGAAAGCCTCTGTCTGAGGACAGCGGCAAGAAGTATTACCATCAGCATATCCGGAAGTGAGTAAATGATATCAACGATACGCATTATGATGATATCCACCATTCCTCCGGCATATCCCGAGATCGAACCCACGATTATACCTATCACCAATACGATGATGCTTGCAAAAAAACCCACCGCAAGGGAAATCCTTGTACCGTATACGACTCTTATGAAATAATCACGGCCCTGGGAATCCGTACCGAAGAGATGGGGAAATACTTTTTCACCTTCTTCGATCCTTTGCTCTTCCGTTGAGGAATACTCAAAAGGCCTCAGATTGTTAAAGGAAGCATCCATGGGCTTACCGGGCTGCATTCCCAGCATCTCTTCATATTTATAAGGCCATAACATCGGAATGAAGACCGCCATAAGCGTGATCAGCACTATTATAAAGAAGCTGACAAGTGCCACCCTGTTCTTCTTAAGACGTTCTATCCCGTCATGGAAGAAAGTGGTGGAAGGGCGCATGGTCACGATGTACTTTTTCTCGTCATCGGTAGCAGGGATAAAGGAAGTAAGATCCACCTGCATGCTAAATTTGCTCAGATTATTGTCCATATATTATTTCCTGTCTGATTATTGATCAAAGATCCTATTCAAAAGTGATACGGGGATCGACCACCTTATAAAGCAGATCACTCAGGAGATTCATAATGACGATGAGGGATGCTAAAACTATGGTGGTTCCCATTATAAGGGTATAATCCCTGTTTATTATGCTCTGGACAAAGGCTCTCCCGATGCCGGGTACGGCAAATATCTGCTCCACGACAAGCGAACCGGTGACTATATAGGCAAGCATCGGTCCGAAATACGTGATTACGGGTATCAGGGCATTCTTAAGGGCATGACCGAAGATTATCCGCCATCCCGTAACACCCTTGGCCTTGGCAGTCCTTATATAGTCCTGTCCCAGCTCATCTAACATTGAAGATCTTGTAAGTCTGGTGATATAAGACATGGGATACAGCATCAGGGTAATGACCGGGAGTACCAGTCCTCCCTCGGTGGCGCCGTTTGCGGGGAAGAGATGTATCTTTATCGCAAAGGCAACCAGAAGAAGAGATCCCATGATAAATGAAGGCATCGAAACAAATGCCGTTGTGATTATCATTATGATTCTGTCTAAAATGGAATTTCTGTAAAGCGCTGCCATGGCTCCCAGTACCACGCCGATAAGAAGAGCAAGAAACGCAGCTATAAGACCGAGTCTGACGGAAACCTTCAATCCGTCAAACATTATATCAATGACCATTCTCCCTCTTTGTTTCAGTGAGGGACCGAACCGGAATCTTATGACATCCGTAAGATATGTGGTGTACTGCACCATGAGAGGCTTATCAAGCCCGTATTTTGCTTCCATGGCTGCCTGTGCGGCAGGCGAAACGGCTTTTTCCGACAGAAAGGGACCGCCGGGTACCGCATGCATTACAAAGAAGGTCACCGTGATAACGACCCATACCGTAAATACCGCAAGTACTATTCTCTTAAATATGTAAGAAAGCATCCTGGAGCTCATGATCTCATCCTCTGTATATCGGTTCCGGAACCGGCCGTTCTTTTTCCGCTAAAACAGTCCGCGGATCACAGCCCGACCGAGTCTAATGATATCAAAAAAACCATCATTCATCAATTTCAATTTCATTATTAAGGTAATCAGCTGCCGCATTTAACTGATTATCGGTGCCGTCCTCCTCATAGGCTTCGTAATCCCATTCAACGACTATATCGGGTTCTATCCCCACTTTGTGGATATTTACGCCCTTCGGAGTATAGTATTTGGCACTGGTGAGCTTTATCCCGGTTCCGTCACCTAAGGATAATACCGACTGCACTATTCCCTTTCCGTAAGTGGTTGTACCCATGAGAACTGCTCTGTCGTAATCCTTGAGAGCACCGCTTAAGATCTCTGCAGCCGAAGCGGTATATCCGTTTACCAGCACGACGGTGGGGATTTCATAACACTTGCTATCCGAATTGTAATCCTCCCTGACCCCGTCCTTATCTATGGTGTATACCACTACTCCTTCAGGAAGCAGGACATCGGCAATGGCAACCGAGGTATCCACATTTCCTCCCGGATTGCCTCTCAGATCAATTATCAGGCCCTTCATTCCCTGCTTGTTCAGACTGTTTAATTCCTTTTTAAACTGATCGGCGGTAATATCCGAAAATTCCGTGATCAGAATATAACCCAGATCATTATCAAGCATCTCCGACTCGACCGTAACCGACTCCACCACATCTCTTGTAATGGTAAAATACAGGGTATCCTCTTCGCCTTCCCTTAAGATGCCTATCTTTACCTTTGTTCCTTTTCTTCCCCTGATCTTTGAAACCGCAACATTTATGTCTTCTCCTACAACGCTTTCCCCGTCTACCTCGATTATTATATCTCCCTCAAGAACACCGGCCCTCTCGGCAGGTGAATCCTTCATGGGACGCACGACAGTAAGGGCTCCGTTTTCGGGATTTGTCTGTAAAACGGCTCCGATCCCCTCAAAAACGCCTTCCGTATCCTCCATCATCTCGGAGAATTCCTTCTGGTTATAATAGGTCGAGTACTCATCCCCGAGACCGTTTACCAGTCCCTTATAGATCCCGTCCGTCATTTCCTCTTTATCCGTCTCATCGAGATAGTACCTGTCTATTACCTGTTCGATAAACCCGACCTTCTCCTGCACATCCTTTGTAAGAAGTTCGCTTTTAAACTCTCCTCCGATCACTCCGGTTGTTAAGCCTCTCAGGGCGGTGCCTAAGATCCTTTTCCATGCAAAATAACATAAGATCAGGGTGAATATAATAATGGCAGCGATCAATGCTCCCTGCCATCTCCCCTTCTTTTTTTCTCTTTTTAACGCTTCCATAACCTGATCGTAATCTTCCATTTTACTCTTTTCCGTTCCTAAAATATATTTCCCCCGTATGATCCTGATATACATCCTCGTATGATCCCGAAATGATCCTTCTATCCAAGATAATTCCACGGACTTGTATACTCTCCGTTTATCCTTACGGAAAAATGCAGATGCGGCCCGGTACTCCTTCCCGTACTGCCGACGGTACCTATCTGCTCGCCTCTTACCACAAGCTGCCCCTTCGAAACCCCTACGGAAGAAGCATGCATATAAATGGTGTATAAACCGTCACCGTGATCTATCATAACATAATTACCCATTGAAGATGAATAGGCAGCTGCCACAACTTCACCGTCATAGGCGGCAAGGATCGGGGAGCCGGACGGAGCAGCAAGATCCACTCCGTTGTGGAACTTTTCCACCTTCAATATGGGATGCATCCTCATGCCGTAATCATCGGATATCCTTGTATAACCGGGAGCCGGCCAGGCAAATTTGCCTCCGTCATAAACAAGTGCTCTCTTGTTTTCCTCAAGAAGCCTTTTCTTTTCGGCAAGGATCGTTGCCTCTAGGTCCTTGATAAGCTGGTTCTGGGCGGCGATCTCAGCCTCATACTCTTTTATGGCTGCCTCTTTATTGTTGATATCCGCCTCATAGGTAGTGATCTCGGCTTCTTTGTGGGTAATGAGGGTCTGCATGGCATCCTGCTCATTTGCCAGACCGTCTTTTATGGTCAGAAGCTCTGCATTCTGTTCCTCAAGGAGCGTTTTTTTTGCGGCAACCTCCTCTTTGGAGGCCACATATTCCTCAAGGAGTCTTCTGTCATAGGCTGAGAGCCTTGCTATGAAATCGGCCTTGTTCAGAAAATCCGCAAAAGATTCCGCCGAGAGCAGCAACTCCACCGTCCCCTGATTACCTCTCTCATACATGTATTTAATTCTTTTTTTCATAAGCTCATACTGATGAGCTTCCGTCGCTTCAGCCTCTGCGAGATCCTCGGTCGTCTGTCTGATCTCTTCCTCCTTGACGCCGATCTGGTCGTTTAATATGGCGATCTTTTCATTTATCGCCGCGAGATCCGCATCAAGCTCGGTTATAAAGTTTTCCAGATCGTTCTTCTGCTTTTCAAGACTGTTCAGAAGGGATTTGACATTGGTAAGTCCCGACTGGAGCTGGTTCTTACTCTGTTCGGCCGATTCCTTCTCTTTTTCGCTGCTCTCTATAAGATCATTGGTAAGAGTAGCACAGAACACATCTTCTTGCATGGATAAAACCTGCAAAAGGCATAAAGCCGCTACGGCAAAAAACTTAAATCCCCGTTTTGTCCGCATATACTGACCCCTTATATACTCTCATCACACCTTTAAGTGTCTCCTTACGGTGATCACACTTCCTAAGAATCCGAGACCCACGCCAAGGATAAGGGCTATGGGTATCAGCTTTGAAAAGATATCTTCTACCGGCAGGAATCTCAGTATGTCGCTTAGCACGGTAAACTGTGTCATGGCATAATCAACCGCGCCGGTATATATGAAATAAAGAGCTATCAGAGGAAGCCCCGCGCCGATCAGCCCGATGATGATACCCTCGATCACAAAGGGAGATCTGACAACAAAATCCGTGGCTCCTATAAGCTTCATTATGGATATTTCTTCCCGTCTCACGGATATTCCCATGGCAACGGTGGTACTTATAAGAAACAGGGAAACAGCGAAAAGGATCGCGATTATCCCCAGTGAGACCATGCTGATGATGTTATTTATATTTGTAAGTATGTTTGCCGTGGCATCGGATCTGTTGATCTCCCTGATGCCCTCAACGGTCTCCAGATAGGATACGAGGGAATGCTGCTTTGACACATCATTCATGTATATCTCGTAGTTCTCGCTTCCCTCAAGGGGGTTGTCTCCTTCGTAACCGTCAGCATATTCCCCGAGATAATCATCCTTGAAGGAATTCCATGCTTCCTCGGCGGAAACAAACACAACGCTTGAGACCTCAGGCCTTTTCTGGATCTCGTTTCCTATTTCCTGGATCCTTTCATCCGTGATGCCCTCATCAAAGAAAACCGTCACCGCCACGTTGGTCTCGGCTTCCTTCACCGTATACTGGACATTCACCACTATGGCATAAAAGATGCCGAACAGAAAGATACAGGAGGCTATGGTAGCTATCGTTGCAAGGGAGAACATCTTGTTTCTGAATATATTCTTAAAGCCCTGCTTGCAGGTATAACCTAAAGTACTAATCCTCATCTATATACTCACCTTTCTCCTCATCACTTACTATCATACCCTTTTTGATAGTGATAACACGCTTCCTCATGGCATTGACTATTTCCCTGTTATGCGTAACAACAAGTACCGTAGTGCCTCTCTTGTTGATCTCCTCAAGAAGCTTCATTATTTCCCATGAATTTCTCGGATCCAGGTTTCCCGTAGGCTCATCCGCCAGAAGTATGGGAGGATTATTGACAAGAGCGCGCGCAAGCGCAACTCTCTGCTGTTCGCCTCCGGAGAGCTGTCTTGTCTTTGCCTTGTATTTGCCCGCAAGTCCCACCAGGGAAAGCATTGCGGGAACGTTTTTCTTGATCTGTCTTGTGGGAACCTCGATAACGCGCTGTGCAAAGGCAACATTCTCATAAACATTTCTGTCCTTTAACAGACGGAAATCCTGAAATACGACGCCTATACTCCTTCTGAACTTGGCAACCTTTCTGCGGTGCAGCTTGGCCAGATCGTAATCATTCACTATGATCTGTCCCGTTGTCGGCGTGAGCTCCCTTAACAGAAGCTTTATAAGCGTGGACTTGCCGGCGCCGCTGTCGCCGACTATGAACACAAACTCGCCCTTATTGATATGAAGGTTCACATCATTAAGGGCAGGCACTCCATTTGCATAAGATTTGCTGACAGACTGAAATGTAATCATTTTTACTCACCTCATCCCTTACCAATATACTCCAAAACTTCCGCAGGCAGGATCCTTCCGTCCGCGGTCATATCCGCTCTGTACGGGTCCTTTCGGACCCACATGTATCCCCCGGTACATCTACAGTGCCGTAATGATCTGTCATCTGTTATCTTCCATATACTTCATGTATTTGGATACCATTAACGATATCTTAAAGGTTATGGCATCCTCAAAGACCCTCAGATCAAGCCCCGTTGACTTCTCGAGCTTGTCAAGCCTGTACACGAGTGTATTCCTGTGAATGAACAGCTGTCTGCTGGTCTCGGATACATTAAGACTGTTCTCGAAAAACTTGTTTATGGTGGTGAGGGTCTCCTCATCAAAGTCATCCGGAGAACTGCCGTCAAAGATCTCCTTTATAAACATCCTGCACAGAGGTATCGGAAGCTGGTAGATCAGCCTTCCTATCCCCAGTTCGCTGTAGGCAATGACATTCCTCTCATCAAAGAATATCTTTCCCACATCCAGCGCCATTTTGGCTTCCTTATAGGAACGGCTTACCTCTCTGATATCCTTGACTATGGTACCGTAAGAAACATGCAGAGATCTTGATATCTTCTCGGAAAACAGGGCATATATCTGGTTTGCCGTTTTGCTTATATCATCATATCCCTCGTCCTGGGCCACTTCTCTTACGACTATGACGCTGTTTTCATCCACTGCGGTGATAAAATCACCGGTTCTTCCCGAAAGGAGATTCTTTATGCTCTCCAGGGCATTGAATTCCTTGTAATTATCGATCTCCGCCACGATGACAACCCGTCTTATGTCTGTGGGTATGTGCAGCTTCTGTGAGCGGTTGTAGATATCCACAAGCAGCAGATTATCAAGCAAAAGGTTCTTTATGAAATTATCCTTGTCAAACCTCTCCTTATAGGCTATCTGTAGACTTTGGATCTGGAAAGCGGCTATTTTGCCCGCCGTAAAGGAATCCTCGTCATTCCCCAGAATTATTATAATATACTCAAGCAGCAGCTCGTCATATACCTTAAAAAACTGGTATCCCTGCATTTCCTGACTGTCTGCGGCAGAAGCGGCAAAGCTTTTTGCCTCCTCCCTGAAATCGCCTGCAGGATCAAATGTTGATGCAAGCACCCTGCCGTCAGTGTCGATAACTGCCATATCCACCTTGACTATATCCTTAAGTCCGTCAATGGTAGACTGCAGTATTTGATTTGATATCATACCATTCTCCTTCTTGTAACCCTCATACAGGCACGGTAACCTCGTGAAAAATGCCCATATTCTTTGTTATTGTAATACAAAGAGAAGAAAAATACAACATCCCGGGTATCCATTCAAACCTTTGGCTTGTAAACCCCCGTTAATGATAGTACCATTAACATAGCCGCGATACGGAACCGGATGGTAAAGGTCCCGTAAATCCTTCGCGTAAAACAAACCGGTAATATGACTTCAAATATGCGTAAACTGTTAAGATCGGATCATCTTCCGTACATACTGGCTTTTTTATGTTCTCTTGTCTATATCTCCCTTACATTTAACGATAATGTATGGCTTGACGAGGCTTTTACCGCCACCCTGATAAAAACGGATTACAGAGGGGTTCTTGACAGGTCCATGAACGACACCCTGCCTCCGCTTTACAACCTTCTGTTAAAGCTTTCCACCGATATCTTCGGTTACAGGGTGCCCGTAATGAAGCTGACCTCCGCCTTTTTCATGATGCTTGCCATGTTTTTATCGGTAAGACCCCTGCAAAAAAGATTCGGGAACCTGACAGCCTGCATCTTCACCCTTAGCCTGACCTTCATGCCCTCCATGATGTTTTTCGGGGTAGAGATAAGGATGTACTCCCTCGGTTTCTTCTTTGCCACCCTGTGCGGGATCTATGCCTGGGAGCTGATCTGTGATCCCTGCATAAAAAACGGTATCCTCTTTGTGCTGTTTTCGGTCCTTGCGGGCTACTCTCACCATTTTGCCTTCGTGACCGCCGGCTTTGTATATCTGTGGCTTTTACTGTATTACATCTTCTTTGACAGGAAAAAGATCAAATGTTGGGTATATATACTCCTGGCAACTGCCCTTCTTTATTTTCCCTGTCTCCTGGTGACTCTCGGACAGCTTAAAAGTGTGAGCGGCTACTTCTCCATGCCGGAGGTAACGATACCCGTTTTCATCAAATACATGAGATACCCCTACACGACCGGATTCACGCCACTAAGCATCATCCTGTCTCTTTACGTACTGTTCCTTTTCGTAAAACTTCTGATCAAAAAAGAAAAGACTTTGCAGGACCTGTTTTCCCTGTCCTGTTTTCTTACCTATTACGGGGTTCTGGTCTTCGGGACCATAGTATCAAAGATCATGACTGCAAATATATTCGTGGACAGATATCTCTTCTTTTCAATGGGACTTTTATGGCTTTTCGTGTCGATACAGTCTGCTTCCCTTCCCAAAAAATACGGATATATATTTCTCGTAACGGAAGTATTTATCGGTTGTATCGGATATTGTAATGCATATAATTCCGAATACAGAGGTGACCCCCATCGTCTTATCTCCTATCTGAAGGAAAATGTTAACGAAGGGGATATCCTGTATACCATCGAGGATGCGGAAGGCCTTGCCCTCTGCCTTCCGTTCTATGATGACCGTCTCAGAAATATTGAAGACATCGGGGATGTGGAAAGGGAAAAGGCAGACCACACGGTATGGGTTGCCATCCTCGACGGATATGACCCGGACAGTGCAGAGAAAGAACTTGATGATAACACCCTCATACCAAAGGGGGACTTCAGCTTTGACAGATATGACCTTAAGCTGTATGTTATGGAATGATAAAAACAAAGGAAAAAGAAAATGATCAGGCTTGGCGAAACACAGACCCTAAAAGTAAACAGAAAAACCGAACACGGGATATATCTGACAGACACAGAGTCCGATGCAGGCAGTTCAGGAAATACCGAAACCGCAGAGGTGCTCCTTCCGTCAAAGGAGGTTCCCAAAGGCACGGCTTTGGGGGATCTTCTCGATGTATTTATTTACAGGGATTCTTCGGACAGACTGACCGCAACACTGAAAACCCCTAAAATATCCCTTAACGAAACGGCTCTTCTCACCGTAAAGGAGGTGGCAAACATCGGTGCCTTTGTGGACTGGGGGCTTGAAAAGGACCTGCTGCTTCCCTATGCGGAGATGACTAAAAAACCCGAACCCGGAGAGGAGATCCTTACGGCTCTTTATATAGACAAAAGCAACAGGCTCTGCCTGACGATGAAGGTATATCCTTACCTTTCTCTGTCATCACCCTATAAAAAGGATGACAGTGTAAACGGAAGAATATATGAAAAAAGTGACAATTTCGGAGTTTTTGTTGCCGTTGATGATAAATACTCAGCCCTTATCCCTTTAAAGGAGATCTATTCGGATATGGCCGTCAATACGGTGATAAATGCAAGAGTTACCAGGGTCCGTGAAGACGGAAAGCTTGACCTGAGTCTAAGGAAAAAGGCCTATAAGCAGATGGATGAAGATGCCAAAAAGGTCCTTGAGATAATTGAAAGCTATGACGGTGTTCTCCCTTTTAACGACAGGGCAGATGCCGCCGTCATAAAGAGAGAGACCGGAATGAGCAAAAACGAGTTCAAACGGGCTGTCGGAAAGCTGTACAGGGAAAGAAAGATAGTCATAACGGATAAGGCCATAAGGCTTAACGATCCCACGGTACAGTGATCCTTTCGGATGCGGTGATCTTTAAGGCCCGGCATAACAGATATCCGGTTATCGTAATACCCGGAAACAGAGGTTATATTCATGAATACAAGTAACAAAACGGTAAATCAGACAAATATCCTGTATCTCAGTATGATCATCACCTATCTTGCAGCGACTCTGCTGGTGGCACTTTTAACCGCTGCAGGTACAGGTATCGGGGCATTTGCCTCCATCCTCCTTGGCGAGGTGGTGATCCTTATACCCGTTCTGATATTTCTGATCCTTACAAAGGCAGACTTAAAGAGCATGATCCCTTTGAGAAGGCCGAGGGTATCTACAATACTGCTGAGTATCCTGTTTGCCTTTCTGATAATGCCCGCAGCACAGTGGCTTAACATCATATCCCAGCTGTTTTCCGAAAATGTTGCGATCGATGCCGTTATGAGCATCATGGATGAGCTTCCGTTCTTACCCACCTTTATGGCTGTGGCGGTCATAGGTCCTTTATGCGAGGAACTCACTTTCAGGGGAGTTATCTTTTCCGGTCTCAAACGATCCGGAAGGATATTTGCATCCATCATCTTATCAGCCGTTTTCTTCGGTCTGATGCATATGAATCTTAACCAGCTCTTCTATGCGTTTTATCTGGGCATCTGTTTTGCTCTGCTTACGGAGGCCACGGGAAGTATCCTTCCTTCGTTTCTGTGCCATTTCCTCATAAACGGCTACAATACGGCAATGCCCTATATAGCATCAAAACTGTTAGACGGTCTCTTTGAAGGAGGATCGGATATCTTTGATGAAGTTGCCCGGGAAGGCATTTCAAACAGCCAGATCCTCATTGCCTCCTTTACCTATCTGATTCCGGCAGTGATCGGTCTCTTCCTTGCGGCTCTGGTCTTTTTTAAGATATGTAATATCGAAGGATCCTCCGAACACATATATCATATCTTAAAGCTCAAAAGAAGAGAGACCGAAAGGATCATGGATAAAAAAGATGAGCCCGAAAGAACCGAAGCCGGAAATACGGCCGAAACACCGGAAATATGGTACTCACCGGAGAGCAGGCAGAAGGTTCTGACAATTCCCGGATACGTTGCCATAGGTTTCTGCCTGCTGATAATCTTCTTTTTGAAAGCAGTTCTTGATCTTATAAGATAAGGGTCGGATCGGACCTTATGGAAAACCTGTGCCTTAAGGCGCACCCAAAAAGAAAACCGGCTGCCTGACCGCAGCCGGTTTTCTTTTTGTTTTCCCGGGCATATCCTCATGCCTTCGCCGATGCCCGCAAATGACCGTCCTCTTCTGCCTCTGTTTCACCGGATAAGTGTTTTATGAGTCAGACGCTGACATCAATGTTGGCACCGAGCTCGGGATTTACAGATTGTTCCATCATCTTAACCATATCATCACCGGTTTCTCCATAGGTCTCAAGCGCCTTGGAAAGCATGGCGGTGCTGAACTGATTCATCACGTTCATCTGTGACATGGCCATAGACAGTGCAGGAATATCCATATTATCAGCCCCTTTCGCTGCCGATTCGGATCAGAACGATCCGCTGCATAGACATGAAAATATCTATATCATATATTATATCGGATAAAACAGGAAAAAATACAGTTTTTATCCCTCAATATATCAAATTCTTAAATCCATATCACCTGAAAGCACATCAGGTCGTATGCCTTTCAGCCTTTCCGAGAAGAAGGATCGAAGCTGTAAGCAGGACCACGCTTGCCAGAATACCCGCCCAAAGGATCCCGGACAGACCGATGATGAAATACCCGACGGCACACATGACCGCCACCAGCGTTGCATAAGGGATCTGGGTCTCCACATGTCTGATATGCTCGCACTGTGCACCGGTAGAAGCAAGTATCGTTGTATCGGAGATCGGTGAGCAGTGATCCCCGTAAACGGCACCCGCAAGGGTTGCACCAAGTGTCGGGACAAGCAGACCGCCCCCTGTACCCGCACAGATCATGGTAACTATGGGTATCAGCATTCCGAAGGTTCCCCAGGATGTTCCCATTGAAAATGACATCAGTGCGGCTATCACAAACACAAGGAAGGGAAGCATCCATAAGGGCAACGTAGTCTGAGCCACAAATCCCGAGATAAACTCACCCGTTCCTATCATTTCACGGCAGACCCCGCCAAGAGACCATGACAGAATAAGAATTATCATGGGGGGAACTATGCTTCCTATCCCGCTCACAATGGCCTCCACAAACTGCTTCGGACTTAAGATCTTTCTGGGAATATACATGACAAAGGCAGTAACCAGACCTGCAAAGGCCCCAAGTGAGAGCCCTGCCACGGGATTCTCGCCTATGGCCTCCGAAAAAGGTACGCCCTCAAAGAATCCTCCCACATATGCCATTCCGAGAATGGCAAAGATAACAAGCATTACTATCGGAAGCACAAGATCAATGACCCTGCCTCCCTTTTCCGGGATCTTTTCATCGGGATCCCCTTTATCATCCCGTACATCTGCCTTTGCCGCATCTTCCTCGGCCTTCTTCATCTTACCGAAATCCTTGCCGGTCAGGGTGATGAACAATACCATGAACAATGTGAGCAGGGCATACAGATTATAGGGGATAGTGGATAAAAACACGTTGAACCCGTCGGTCTTACTGACCTCGGAGGCTACCGCCACTGCCCAGGAAGATACCGGAGCTATGATACAGACCGGAGCTGCCGTAGCATCGATTATATAGGCAAGCTTCTCTCTTGAGATCTTCTGTCTGTCATATACCGGTCTCATGACCGTTCCTATCGTAAGGCAGTTGAAACCGTCATCTATGAAGATAAGTATCCCCAAAAGCATGGTGGCAAGTCTTGTGGCCCGTCCGCTCTTAAGTCTCTTTCCGGCAAGGCGCCCATAGCTTTCCATTCCGCCCGATCTTCCCACAAGGGTGATCACTGCCCAAAGAAGTGCCAGAAATATGATCATGTAGGAGTTGTCCGCTATCTTTTCTGCCATCATGTCAAACATGTGGGCAAAGATCGCGACGAAAGACTCATGAGCAAAGACAACATAAATGATCATCCCCGACAGTACGCCTATAAAGAGAGAGGAGTAAACCTCTTTCGTGATCAGCGCCAGGGCGATGGCTATGAGCGGAGGTAGTATGGAATAAAAGCCTGTTTCTATCATAATATTTGATCTTTCTCTTTAAATGCAGGTGTAACCTCCGTCAACCGGAAGTGCGATCCCGGTAACATAGGAAGAATTCGGAGAAGCAAGGAATACCACTGCGGTATCGAGCTCTCCCTCATTTCCGTAACGTTCAAGAGGGATCGAGGACTTTGCGGCCTGCTGGAAGAAATCACTGTTTAAGGTTTCCGTTGTAAGCGGTGTATAGAAATAACCCGGACAGATGGAATTAACGGTGATCCCGTATGCACCCCACTCTGCCGCAAGTGCCCTTGTAAGGTTTACGACTCCGCCCTTTGCCGCATGATAAGGAGCCGATCCTGCTATCTTGTTGCCCACAAGGCCGTACATTGATGCGATGTTTATTATACGTCCGTACTTGGCGGGGATCATAGCCTGATTGGCAACGGCACGTGCAAACTTGAAGGTACCGAAAAGGTCTACGTCAAACTCCTTCTGGAACTGCTCGTCGGTAATGTTCTCGGCATGCTCAACGGCACCTGTTCCTGCGTTGTTTACAAGTATATCCACTCTGCCGAAGCGCTCCATTACCTGTTTAACGGTATCTTCTATCTCTTCGGTATTTGTAATGTCACACTTGATAGGCATGGTCTCAACACCGTGATCGTGAGCTATCTGTTCGCATACCTTATCAAGCATATCCTTTCTGCGGGCAATGGCAACGATCTTACAGCCCTGATTAGCCAGAGCATTGGCCATCTGTACACCAAGTCCCGAAGAACATCCCGTTATGATTGCCACGTTTCCCGTGATCTCAAAAATTCTCTTAAACATACCCGATAACACCAACCTTTCTGATCCGGCACCTAAACCGGAAAGCTTTATTCAGGCTTCGCCTGCTGTTTTGTGTATAGTGATAATACCTATTATTTACCGTACTTGTCAAGCTCACAGCAGAGCACATTCCACTTCAAGCTTCTCATGATCGAAATCAATATCCGGGACATTTCTGAAGTCGGACATCTTCACCTGACACAGTGTTGTATCAAAGGTGATGGCTCTGATACCGTCAAGAACGGCCTTTTTTTTATTATGTTCACTGCTTCCGAGTACAAACATGTCATATTTTCTGGTCATTTCTTTCCTGATATGATGCAGAAAGCACCTGTAAAGATCTCCGTTGTCATCCTCGGCAAGGAAAAAAGACAGAAAAGCAAACTTTGCCCGGCTTTTGGCCTTTGGGATACGGATATAGCCAAGACACGAAAGAAGGAAGTTAAACATTCGAAGAAGGGCTATCTTTTTTGAATAACTCTCCACAATATACTGCTTGCAGTCCGACCTGTCCCAGAGAGCACCGGCGGCCTTTATCCTCTTTCCTTCCGAAAGGATGTAGAAATCCGTTATATCAGGCAGGTTTTCCTCATCAAATGAATCAAACACCGGGAAAAAATTCTTACTGCTTCCCTTTTCTTTCAAAAAACCGAGTATTTCTTTTGCATCCTTCTCCTCTGCCCTTCTAAAGGAAAGACCCGGACAGGGATTTTTTATGCGCACCGCAGGACTTATTATATAGGTGCGGTATCCGTCGATCTGTACGGAAAAGGGCAGCTTCTTTCTTCTTTTTGTGAGCATTTTAATAACATCTGTATTTTCTTTGACCACGGAACAGTAAAAAACCTCGGAATCGGCAGGATCATACATTTTGTCGAAGGCCTCGATCCAGTTGATCAGCCCTTCATAGTCATGAGCCCGTTTCATATTTGTCACATAACTGACAGTGTGTACTTCGGAGTTTATGTACATTTTCCGGGGTATACAGGCTATGGTCCCCACCACTTCCTCATCTTTTTTAAAAACTCCTATAACGGATCTGCCGCTTTCCTTCATAAGAGAACCGTACGGATCGGGACGTCTGGTATAGAGGAGCTTAATATCCCCCTTGACCGCATCGCTTTCCATGATCCTGAGTATGCCTTCCCCGTCCTTTTCAGATGCAAACATGAACCCTGCGCTCATTTTTTCACTTCCTCCAGGTTTTCTCCCACGGGAATACCGATCCGTTTATCCACCTCAAAATGAAAAAGGATATTTATATACCAGTATGCAAAATTGATATAGAGCTTTTTTGTACGTTTAAAGCAGGTGATACCCCTTGAAAGAATGGAACCGAAGCGGAAAAACTCTTTTTTATACTTTCTGCAGAGGGCACGCAGTTCCTCTGCGGATACGGATTTCGGGACAAATGAGATAGTCCCGAAGGTGTAACCCTCTTCAAGCCACCATTTGTCGCAGATGAGCCGTCCCTCATCCTGAAAGGTCCTGTAGGTCGGTGTCCCGGGAAAAGTCAGCAGATGATTGAAGGCTATGACAAAGAACTGATGCTTCCTTGTAAACTCAAGCGTCCGTTGGAAGCTTTCCTCGGTATCCTCGTCAAAACCAAACACAAAGGAAGCATAGATGCTGATCCCGACCCTGTGTATAAGCTCTATGAGCTCGTCTCTCTCTCCAAGCCTTGCGGTCCATTCCTTGTTCATCTGCTTCAGATTCCCGCTGTTAATGGATTCAAAGCCTATGAGCACCATCTCGCAGCCGCTTTCCTTCATCAGGCGCAGCATTTCCTCGTCTTTTGCGATATCTAAGGTGATCTGTGTGGTCCAGGTCACTTTAAGCTTCTTAATCTCATTAAACAGCTCTCTTGCAAAGCTCTTATTTGAAAATATGCTGTCATCCACAAGAAAAAACAGCTTATGTTTACAGGATCTCATCTCATCGATGATATCCTGTACTTCCCTGTGTATGTATCCGGAATCATAGTATTTTGCGATGGAGCAGAATTCACAGTTATGAAAACAGCCCCTGCCTGTTTCCACCAGGGAGACCGGAAGGTACTTTTTCATTTTTTTCGCATAGATCGAACGGTCGGCCCTTTTGTAATCTATACAGGGTTTTCCGATGTATTCCTTTTTCAGCATGCCGGTTTTGATGTCTTCAAGCAGGAGCCTTAAGTTTTCACCGCAGTTATTGATCATTATGGCATCACAGTGTTCCTTCACCTCCCCGGGAACCAGCGTTGCATGATAACCGCCCATGATCACTTTTTTACCGCGCCTTCTGAACTGCTCGGATATATAATAAGCCCGCTTTGCAGTATAGGTCTCAACGGTTATCAGTACCGCATCCGTATCCGTTTCGTAATCAATGCCCTCGATCCTGTCATCAAAGAATTCCCTCTCACAGTCCTTCGGAAGCAGGGCACTAAGCACGGCGATGGTAAGGGGTTCCATCAGCCAGGATCTTAAATATCTCTCGTCAGGCTTTTTCCCGATGGCTGGCAGTATGAACGTTACCTTCATGCTTTCTCTCCTCTTCATCCTTTTCGTGACACCCGAAGGTCATTCCCTGCTTCTCGAATACTTCCCTTCGAAAAACCGGATTGTATATCAGATAGGTAAAAAACCTCACCGGATTGCGCAGATTGGTCCTCGGTTCAAACAGCCGGTATAATACGGAAGAAAGGCTGTTAAAATCACGTCTGCAATTAAATCCGGCCTCCGTAAGCTCATCGGGAGTCATATTCTTCGGAACAAAGGCCGTATAATTAAACCGGTACTGCTCATGCAGCCACCATTTTCCGTCATACAGAAGGCGGCCTTCCCTTTCAAGCTCGTCATACAGGGGGGTGCCCGGATAGGGCATCAGGATATTATAGGCGGCAAAGGTGAATTTGTTATGTATGGCGAATTTACAGGTCGCACGGATGGATTCAAGGGTGTCGGTATCATGGCCTATGGTGAATGCCGCCCAGGTCTGAAGCCCGTAGTGCCTGAGCTTTTCCACCGCTTCCCTGTAATTATCCTTTACGAATCTGCGGTTTACGCCCTTTTTCATGTTTTCGATACTGTCCGGACGTATGGACTCAAAGCCTATGACAAGACCCAGGCATCCGCTTTTTACCATCAGTCTCATCAGATCATCGTCATCGAGCATGTCAATGCTTCCCTGACTGACCCAATATACCTTAAGCGGGATAAGGGCTCTGAACAGTTCCTTTGCCCGTTCCCTGTCAGCTACGATATTGTCATCCACAAAGAACAGAAGCTTTCTTTTCTGGGATCTGATCTCTTCAACTACCTCATCTATATCCCTTGTATAATGATGCTGCTCAAAATACACGCTGCTGGCACAATACTTACAGTTAAATCTGCACCCGCGGCTGAACTGTAAAAGCGAGATGGGCATATATTTTTTACCCTTGTAGATATCGCGCCTTGTTATCACTCCCTTTTGAGGGATACCGAAGCTTTTACAGACATACTCCTCCTTAAGCAGACCGTTTTTTAAGTCATTTATCATATTTCCCCATTCGCTTTCGGCATCGCCGATCATGATGGAATCCGCATGCTCCTTAGCCTCGGACGGAAGCAGTTTTACGTGGATACCTCCCATGAGCACCTTAACTCCGCGCTTTCTGTACTCATCGGCGATCTCATAGGAACGCCTGGCCGTGAAGGTTTCAACCGTTATCGCTACAAGATCCGTTTTTTCATCATAAGGGACCGGCTCAAGACGGTCATCATACATCACCACCTCCACATCAGGGGGTGTGAGCGCCGCAAGTATCCCAAGCTGCAAAGGCTCCATGCTGGCATTGTCCACATACAGGCTGTGTTCCCTGCGTCCTATATTTGGTTTGATCAGTGTGATCTTCATAGGCTTTTTCCCTGTTTTCTGTGTATCTCGCTTCTAGAGATCAGATTGATGGCGAGAAATACCGTAATATTGAGCAGCGAACGGTGATTGACCTTTTCCCGGAGCAGTCTTTTAAAGATGTTCTTCCATGTATTGAAGTCATATCTTGCGCTTTTGCATCCATCCCTGAGTTCTTCCGTACTCATGGAGCCCGGATAATACATGGCATCCCCGTAACGGTAGGAAGGATCGAGCCACCATTTTTCAAATCTTAACCTGCCCTCTTCCTTCATCCTCAAAAACAGCTGTGTCCCGGGAAGGATCATGAGCGGATTGAAATTTGCCACCGTAAGATTATTCCTCATTGCAAATTCATATGTGTCCTTTATAGATCCTGCCGTATCGTGGTCATATCCGAGGACGAACATGCCGTAGATCATGATATTGTGCCGGTATATATTTTTAAGGGCCTCTTCAAGATGCATGATATCGTCATCTGCTGCATTTTTGCCTTCCCGGCGGCCGGTTTCTCTCAAAGGATTCTCCCTGCCGTTTCTCATGATACCGATATTGGCGCTTTTTTTCATGATCCTGAGGTTATCTTCATTCAGTGACTCAAGTCCGATCAGCACCATAAAACAGCCTGATTCATACATCATATCCAGAAGCTCGTCTTTGAAGGCGATCTCAAGACTTATCTGGCAGGCCCACTTCTTTTTAAGCGGTTTTATGGCTTTAAAAAGAGCTTTTGCGCTTTCCTCATCGAAAAAGAGGTTATCATCGATAAAAAATACCAGCTTCTCCCTGCTTTCACGTATCTCCCTTACCACTATACCGGTCTCCTTCTGCCTGACATCTCCGGGATAAAGGCTCTTTATGGAGCAGAAATCACAGTTAAACTTACATCCCCGGGAGGCCTGGATCATGGCAAGGGGAAGGTATTTTTTCCCTCTGTAGCAGGAGGAATTCGGATCCACATAGGACATATGACAGGCATTCTGTGAGGAATAGACCCGTTTTATCCTGTGTCCGGGTAAAAACCCGGACTTATCCGCTTTTTCCCCGGACACATCCTCCATAAGCTGTCTCCAGGTATCCTCGGCATCACCCTTTAACACTATGTCGGCATGCTCCAAAACCTCTTCCTCCATGGCGGTGGGATGGAAACCGCCCATCACGGTAAGGTTGTCCTTCCTCTTATATTTTTCCGCAAGTTCATAGGCATGCCTTGCCGCAAAGGTCTCCACGGAAAAGGCGATGATATCCGCATCAAGGGTATCCGGCAGCGCCTCGATCCTCTCATCATAGAATATAAGCTCATGCTCAGGCGGCGTCAGTTTTTCTATGAGTGCAAAAACAAGGGGTTTTAAGGCATCCCTGCCCTTACTGTACATCATGTTTACTTTTATAAATACGATCTTCATAGCAGTTCAATCGATCCCCAGATATTTAAAACCGAGATTTGTCGAAAATCCCATAAGTTTGGCCGTCAGACCCTTAGAGGTGATCATCTTTACTCTTTTAAATATATTCTTAAATGTATATGTTTCCTTCCAGACATATCTGTAGATCTCTTCCAGTCTTTCGGGGCTCATTCCCTCCGGCAGAAATACTGCCTTATGCTGGGTATAATCTTCCCAGTTCTTATCCGTAATACGTCCCTCTTCGTCCATCTTCCGGTACAGCCTTGTGCCGGGAACAGGCGTGAGTATGGCAAATCTTGCGAGATTTAACCCAAGCTCGTTGACCCGCTCAGGAAGTTTTATCAGATCTTCCTCCGTATCACCGTCCATCCCAAGGACAAAACAGCCGTTAACCATTATGCCGTGTTTCTTTATGTTGTCTATCGCTTCTTTGTAGTGTTCGGTACGGTTAAAATCCTTTCCGGCCCTTTTTAACGCGGTCTGATTTAAGGATTCCAGACCGAACAGCAGACCGTTACAGCCGCTTTTTTCCGCAAGGTTCAGCAGTTCTTCGTCAAATCCCACGTCGACGGTCGCGCTTCCCGCCCACCGGATGTTAAGCGGGATCAGTGCTTTCATAAGCTTTATGGAATAATCCCGGTTACCGAAGAAATTGGGGTCATAGAAGATTATGATCTTTTTCTTAAGAGACCTTATCTCTTCGATCACGTTTTCCGCGGGCCTTGCCGTCGCATCCTGCCACATATCGCTTATGGTGCAGAAACTGCAGCGATTGGGACAGCCCGGGTTTGCAAGCACTGCAGGATATTTAAAGTAATTCTTAAGTGATATCCTGTTTCGGTCGGGTGCGGGTATGTCACATCCCCGGACACAGGTATCCTCATACCGCCTTTTGGGGGTTCCCTCTTCAAAATCCTTCAGAAATGCCGGGATGGTATATTCTCCCGGTCCTATGAACACGGTATCCGCATGCAAAAGGGCCTCATCCGGATTGTATTTTACATGATAACCGCCCATGCAGACATAAGCCCCTTTTTCTCTGAACCTCTGTGCTATTTCATATCCGTGGTTCACCGTAGAGGTTATGGAGGTTATCATAACAATGTCATAGCTCTTCTCAAAATCAACCTTCTGAGACATCTCATCCACGGTATCGATCCGATATGAAGGCCGTGCTTTTTCGATTATGGCTGCCAGGGATCCGATAGTTATGGGCGCATAGGAAAGCAGGGTGGAAAGCCTGCTTCGGTAGCTTCTGTCGGTTGTATGCCAGGGCAGGATCAAAAGTATTATCATAAAAAACCTTTCCCGAAATATCAGTTCCGATCATTCCCGGCCTGCGAAAGGGCATCCACTTCAGGTATATCGGAATTGTCAGTCATCACACTCTCGTCATAGGCCTCGAAATTCTTTGCATATCTGCGGTAGCCTATATTTGCGATCAGATATATGAAAAACCATCTGCCTATCCGCTTACGGTCAAACCTCTTAAAGATGGCCTTCCAGGAATAGCAGGCTTTCCATGCCCTGTCGATCCCCGAAAGGAGTTCCTCCTTTGTCATCTGTTTCGGTTTGTATACTACATGCTCAACGTCATAAAGAGCCCAGTCTCTCTCGGTGATACGGCCTTCCTTTTCAAGTTCCCGGTAAAAGGAGGTTCCCGGAAAAGGCGTGATTATCGAAAATCTCGGCAGATCGATCATTGAATCCATGCAGAGTTCTGCCGTTCTGTCAAAAACATCTTTTCCGTCCTCATCGCTTCCGAAGGCGAAACAGCCCATTACAAGGATCCCGTGATCATGAAGCTTATCCATCAGCCATTTGTAATCCCCGACTCTGTTGACTCCCTTGTTTATCTCACTCTGGGTTTCCTGGTTGACGGATTCGAATCCCAGGAGCAGTCCCTTGCACCCGCTTTTCTGAAAGACCGTTATAAGCTCGTCATTATGTCCTATGGCGGTGGTTGTAAGGCCGAACCACCATTTTTTCAGGGGGATCATGGCGGTAAACAGTTCCTTTGCATATCTTATGTCAGCGATAAGATTGACATCCGGAAAAATAACAACTTTACCCTTAAGTGTCTTTATCTCATCAATGACATCCTTTACGGGGCGGGTCAGGACATGTCCGCCGAAGGCGGCGGGATATGCGCAGAACGAACAGGAATGATTGCAGCCCCGGACACATTCCACGGTATTGAGTGTGATGTATTTGCTCTTTTTGAGCAGATCCTTTCTGGGGATAGGACGGTTTGCGATAGAAGGGCACTCCGCCTCATCCTCATAGAATTCCTTTAAAGTATGGGCTTTTGCGTCAGCTATGGCCTGCTTAAAGGTCCTGTCTCCAAGCCCTGTAAGTACCGCATCGGCATGCTCCTTTGCCTCCTTCGGCATGAGAGTGGGATGGACCCCTCCGATAAGAACGGGGATCCCCCGGCTTCTGAAATAGTCCGCATATTTATAGCATCTGGTGGCAGTTCCGGTAATGCAGGTGATGGCCACCACATCCGCCGAAAGATCAAGGGGGATCGGTTCAGCGGTCTCATCATAGATAACCACCTCTTCTTCAGGGATCAGTGCCGCAAGAAGAGCCAGTGTGATAGGTGCATAATGGAGATTTTTATGAAACATCCCGTTGTAGCGGTGCATGGCACCTGCCGGTGACAATAAAGCGACTTTCATCGGACCCTCTTCCTGTTCCTATACGGAAATAAATGAACCTGCTGCCATTACAAGATACATGACAAATACGACTGCCACGGTTATCATCGAAGTCTCCGCGGGCTTTAACATACTCACTTTTTTTCCCTTTGTGCAGATCAGATAAGTCGGGATCAGCATTAAGGAGATGATGACGGCCACGGCTCCGCCGGCTATCTTCATATACTCCATAAAGCCCCCGGGTATTATAAAGGTTATCAGAAGAGCCGGCACGGTAGCAAGAACAAAGCTGAGACCGAAGGTCTTCTTAGTCCTTGCGGATATGATCCCGCAGGTTGCAAAACCTATGGACCAATAGGAGGTAAACATCGCAAGAAGGATAAACAGGGATCCGAGTATCCTTATGATACCTCCGACCGCTTCCGCCCATCCGACCACAGCAACCTTTGTTACCTCAGGAGACGTGATCACCGCACAGACCGTAACGATGAGGGAAATGACGAGATTAATAAAAAGGCCGAGAAACACAGACTTACGTATCGCCCTCTCATCATTTTCAAGGAGCTCCGTAACCTGAGGAAGTGCAAAGATCGCCGAAAACGAAAACATGATCATGCTGTAGGCAGCCACAATACCGGCAGTTTCCCGGAAGCCTTTAAGCAAAAGAAAAGCCCTGCAGGCCGAAGCATTGACATTCCCCGCCGAAACCAAAGCAGCCATAAAAAGGATCGCTCCCATCACACAAACAGTAACCTTCTCGCTGATACTGACGGCATGAAGTCCAAGGAGCACCACTATAGCCGCAAGTATGTAAAAACCTGCCCCGAAGAAATATTCAGGTACGTCCGGAAAAATATCATGCGTTATCTCTGCCGCACCTGCGATATAGGCTGCAAGGTTCGTCTCAAGGACCACAACCATTATGATGAAAAACCCTGTTTTAAGCACATTTTTAAGCTTTCCCCTGAAGAGGTAGGTATTAAAGGCGCTTAGGATATCCGCCGTATCCCCTGTATTCAGTAAGATCTGAGCGATCATAAGATGCATCAGGACACTGATCAGATATGCGGACAGAAACGCGATGATACCGCCCGGGATCCCGATCTTTGAAATAAAATACGGGATCGCCATAACACCGCTTCCTATCCCGTTCCCGGCTACTATGGCGGCTGCCGAAAATACCGATCCCCTATGTTCTTTAGAGTTTATCCGCTTATTTATGTTCCATCCTCCATCTGATACTGCGCTTCAGATAATCCACATATTCCGGATTTTTGCACATGCCCTTGCCCTCGACATCCGAGATCTTGGCCACATCCTGTCCGTTACAGGCGGTAGTCTTCATCACAATATTGAGAGCCGGGACCTCGGTATCGTTTGATATATATGTCCCTATACCGAAAGCAACCTTTGTCCTTCCTTCAAAATGCCTGTATATGGCGTCCGCCCTGTCAAAATCAAGACTGTCCGAAAACAGCAGGGTTTTTGAGGCGGGATCGACTGAAAGCTCTTTATAGTGAGCGATCATTTTCTCTCCCCACTCGATGGGATCGCCGGAATCATGTCTGACACCGGAGAACAGTGTGGCATAGGTAAGCTGGAAATCCTTAAGGAAACATTCCGTTGTAATGGCATCCGTAAGGGCTATGCCGTTTAAAACACCGTATTCCTTTACCCAGGCATCAAGGGCATACCAGTTGGAATATGCGGGATTATGCTTATGATTGCCCTGTCCCGCACACATGATCCATTCGTGAGCCATTGTTCCCACAGGGGTTACTCCGAATTTTTTTGCAAGATATACGTTTGAAGTACCCACAAAGGTTGAATTCTTAAGATCGGCCTCTGCAAGGGTCTGTACCGCAAGCTCCTGAGCCTCTGCCGAAAGCCTGCGTCTTAACCCGAATTCACTGAAGGTACCGATGCAAAGAGATCCGTCGATAAGCTTTTTTACCTTTTCATCAAGTCTATCCCTGAAGCTTTGCATAAGCCGGTCGTAATCATAGGCCATGCGGAAATAGACTTCGTTCACTATGGCAAGGGTCGGGATCTCATACATGGAAGTGTTCAGCCAGGTTCCTTTTGTCTCTATGGAAAGACCGCATTCGGAATCGGTGCCTATTTCGAAATCCTCATAGCGGGGCTTCCATAATCTCAGAAAATCAACATATGAACCCTTGATCCATTTGATCCGGTCGATATATTCAAGTTCATCCTCCGTAAACCTGAGCTTACAGTACGCTTTTATCTGGGCCTTTATCTCCTCAACCATTTCCGGTGTGAAAAAAACGTCGGTATTCCGGCATTTGAAAGACCAGGTAGTCTTATAATCGGAGAACTGATGGAGAATGGCCTGCCCCATTGACAGTTTATAGGCATCGGTTTCAAGAAGCGAATTGATTATCCTTTGTAATTTCATGTGATCCTCCTCTCAGACCTCGTTGATGATCTCTACCTGAAATACCTTCATTGCCTCAAGAGCCGTTTTGTGGCTTTCGGGAGTGACCCCGGCACAGCAGGAGGCATCCACCGCTATATGGGCATCCGGACAGGCCGCCCTTGCGATGACCGCATTGCTTATAACACAGATATCAGTGCAGAGCCCTATGAGCTCGATAGTCACATCCTTATCCGGGATACGGCTCAGATCCTCTCCCAGTTTAAGGCTTCCGAATACGGGTTTATCGTATGTCTCGGCGTTTTCTGAAAATCCCTTAAGCTGCGGTATTATCTCCCAGCCTTCCGTATCCTTAATACAGTGCGGAACCGGAAGGTTTTTTCCCTCTTCCGTATCCATATAATCCGCATAATGGGTATCTCTGGTGAAAATGATCCGTTCACCGGCTGCCTCTGCCCTTTCCACCCTCTTTACCACAGAGGGCACGATCTTTATGGCCTCCTCATTTCTCAGTGCTCCGGTAACAAAATCGTTCTGCATATCTACCACAATAAGTATTCTTTTCATTATATCACCCGCTTTTCTGTCAGTTAATTCAATTATATCATTTCTCCTGTCATGATTGAAAAAAAGAGAGGATAAATCCTCTCCTTTTCAGCTTACAGGGCTAGAAGGATTCGAACCTTCAGATGACTTTGCGGCGGTTTTGTTCCAAAATCACCGCTTAGTACAGAGTCCGCAAGGCTGCTCCTGACTGGCTCCGTGATCTGAAGTTTGCATATTTCTGTTATATACAGGAAAGAAGGAAGGGATAAAACCCTTCCTTCTTTCCTGTACAGGGCTAGAAGGATTCGAACCTTCAGATGACGGAGTCAGAGTCCGCTGCCTTACCGTTTGGCTATAGCCCTTTACCTGTATCTGCGCCGATGCGGTTTTCGCATCGACAAACGGTATTATACCGCATGTTTTTCCCAATTTCAACCCTGAAATTCAGTTTATTCGTATCCCGGTCTCAGTATATTATCTCTACCTCCCTGTCCTCCCAGGTATGGAGCTTTATATGATCCTCGTCGCTTTCCTCTATGTAATTCGGAAGCAGAGGGATCTTTCCGTAGCCATGGGGGGCATTTACGATATACTGTGGTATGGCAAGCCCCGAGGTATGGCCTCTCAGATATTTCATGATCTTTAAGCCTTCTTCCACGGTTATCTGGAAATGCTTTGTGCCGCGGACCTGCTTGGGATGGAAGATATAATAAGGACGCACCCGGGTCTTAAGCAATCCCTCGTTCAACAGCTGAACGATATATTTGTCATTATTGATTCCTTTGAGGAACACCATCTGATTACCCAAAGGGATCCCCGCATCGGCAAGCCTTGAGCAGGCCCTGCAGGCATCCTTTGTAAGCTCTCCCGGATGGTTAAACTGGGTGTTTATAAATAACGGGTGGTATTTCCTGAGCATGTCTGCAAGCTCCTCCGTGATCCTCTGGGGCATGGTCACGGGAACCCTGGTCCCTATCCTTATGATCTCCACATGAGGTATCTCCCTGACCCTCTTTATAATGCTCTCAAGCAGCTCATCGGGCAGCATCATGGGATCTCCGCCGGTTATCAGCACATCCCTTATCTCTTTTGTCTCTTTGATATACTCTATGGCTGCCTGGATATTTTCCTCGGATTCTATCCTGTCAACCTCTCCGATACACCTTCTTCTCTGGCAGTGCCTGCAGAACATTGCACAGGAGCTTGTCACGTTGATTATCAGCCTGTTGGGATATCTTCTGGTGATACAGGGTGCCGGGTTTGTGAATTCTTCTCCCATTGGATCCAGCTCACCGCTCTCGTCATTTTCATATGCGGAAGGCAGGGCCATCATATTAATGGGATACTTCATATCCTCATAGTCCATTAACGACAGATAGTAAGGGGTCGTTGCCCATCTGTATTTCTTTGATATCTCCTCAAACATCTCTATGCTTGAATCCGAAAGCTTGATAAACTTGGAAAGCAGTGATACTGAGCTTATCCTGTGCTTAAGCTGCCAGTGCCAGTCCTCCCAGTCATTTTCATCAGCCTCAAAATAGTCAAGCAGCTCTTCCTTGTGTTTGCGGCTCAATACATCCCTTATCTCCCCGGTCTCCCTGAGAAATTCTTCCTTAAACCTCAGAAAATCCTCTATTTCCCCGTGGAGTTCGTCTGCTCTTTTTAATGAAATGCTTCTGTTATCTTCCATTTTACATACTGCCTTTTTCTGTTTCTTTTTCTCTGCTATATCTTTCCAGTTTCTTTTCCCATATTTTCTCGTATTTCGGATCCCCGAAATGAGAAGCCGGGGAATAATGGGTTTCAAGATAATCTTCCAGATAAGCCGTAAATATTTCGGCTCCCTGAGTGTTTAAGTGGCTGCCCTCATCCGGCGAATGCTTAAGATAGTCAAGTCCGATCTCGTCGGAATATGCATCAAAGTTCACATAGTCAAGTCCGGCTGCCCCGGCGATCTCCCCTATCTGCCTGTCATATTCAAGACTCCAGTTGTCCGAATAGCTGGGAACCTTCATGAGAAACAGATCCACTCCGTTTTTTTTGCAGAGCTCTATGGTCCTGTTTAAATATTCAAGGTTCTTAGGGCTTATGACCACCTCATCCCCGTGAGAGTATCCGTCACGGTCCGGCAGCTTCTCCGTTGTTTCAAAATCAAACAGAAAACCGTTATAGGTCACATCCCTGTCATAAAAGGTATACAGAAGATCCTCTGCCATAAGCTCCTTCCATCTTGTATGGAACCTGAGGACCGGAAACAGGTATTCCGACAGTTTTTCATCCTTACCGGTAGCGGCCTTTATAAGATTTATCTTTGAGGGAGACAGCCTCATGCCGTCTATGGCCTTTCTGTTTGACGGCTCCTCGCAGAAATCATCATCATATTTGATGAATCCCACATCCAGCACCACAAGCTTCGGTTTATCGCATCTGATGGCATCCTCGATCATATAATAGGAAGTCCACATGGTCTGGGAGGCATTGCTTCTGTCATAGGAGGCATATCCCTTGTCCCGCCACATTATCATGGGAGAGATACCGCTGTATACGGTAGAGGAGCCAACAAATATGATGTCCGTATCCGTTTTCTCCTTATAATACTCTCTTGTGATCCTTCCGTCCAGATTCTCGCTTTCGTATTTGGGCATAAAGAGCCTGTTTAACAGAAGGACCAGCACAAGTATGAGCATCACCTTAAGGATGATCACCGATATTCTTTTTACGGAAGAAAGATCTTTCATATCACCGTACCGTGTTTACCGCATCAATATCAGAACTGCAGATAGATAAACTGCTTGGCATCATAACCCATTCCATAGGATCCGAATACCGTTACCGCAAAGATCAGGGAACTTAAGATCACCCACTGCACCGGTGTACTTAAACGGAATATCCTCTCGCGAAGGCTCCCTTTTCTCTGTATCAGGTCCATAATAAACATAATTATTATGGCAATTATGGCTACTGTAAATTCCTCTATCGGAAGGTTAAGCTGCTCAAATATATTATTTATATTAAATTCCTTCCAGCTTCTGAAAACCAGTCCAATGGTCTCAAAACCTGCCTTCGTATCCGGGGCGATATCAAATACCCTCAGGAAGGCCATGAGCCAGAAGGTCTTTATGACCCTGAAAAGTTTCAGGAAAAAACTGCCCTCGTTTATCTTGAATCTCCTGATCAGTTTTTCCTCAACCGGTTTAAACTCCGTACCTAAAATTATGAAAAGACAGTTTAAAAGCCCCCATACTACATACTTGCTCTCTGCCCCGTGCCACATTCCCGTGGTGATCCAGACTATGATCATCGGAAGATACAGCGGCACCCTCTTTCCAAGGGGATCACTTATCTTAATCCTTACCGCCTTCCCCAGATTCAGTATCCCCTTATTGATGGAAAGCGGGTAAAAGATATAATCCCGAAACCAGGTTCCCAGGGTTATATGCCATCTTCTCCAGTATTCCGCTATGTCTTTTGAGAAGAAGGGTCTCTCGAAATTTTCTGTTATCCTGATGCCGAACAACTCCGAAACACCGAGGGCGATATCTATCCCTCCCGAGAAATCCCCATAGATCTGCATGGAATAGAAGAAAATGGTGAATAAGAGATATAATCCGGGGTACTGCTGCCTCTGTTCCATGGAAACCGATACATAAGCCGAAAGCCTGTCCGCTATGACAAGCTTCTTGAAAAGTCCCCACATGACCCTGTAAAAACCGGACTTTATCCTGTCAAACTCAAAGCTTCTCTCCCGGTAAAGCTCCCCTGCCAGATCCTTAAACCTGCTTATGGGACCCTGGATCATCTGGGGAAAGAAGGATACAAAGAGGGCATACCGGAAGAAATTCCTTTCAGGTTCATATTTTCCGTAATAAACATCCGCCAGATATCCTATGGTCTGAAAAGTGTAGAAGGATATGCCAAGGGGCAGGAAGATATCGAGAAATCCGATGAAATCCGTCCTGTGCATGAAATGAAGCCTGAAAAGGTTCAGATATGCGATGGTCATGTTTGCATACTTGAAAAACAAAAGGATCGACAGATTTACAAAAATACAGAGAAAAAGAACAAGCTTCTGCTTCTTTTTCATCTGCTGCTTATAAAGCTTTTTCTCATCCCTTGAGAGCATTTCCTTATTCTGCTTCAGGTATTCACTCTGTGATCTTACGGAATTTCCGATATATATGGCCGACAGATAGGTTGTTGCCGTGGTTATGAGTATATATGCGATATTCTTTATCCCGGTACAGAAGTAGAAATAATAACCGGCCAACAGCAAAATGACCCACTGCCACTTTTTGGGCACCAGATAATAAAGAATGAGTGAAACGATCACAAAGCATGTAAACTGGAGGGATATAAAAGACATTACCGTTTATTCGTCCTGTAATCTTTCAATAAGATTCCATATGGCCTCTGCGGAATTGAAGTTCTCCGGGACCATATGCTCGGCATTTATCTCAACATCAAAATGATCCATAAGCTCGCCGACTATGCTCACTATGTCAAATGAATCAAATATCTTCTTGTCGATGAGACCGTCTTCTGTCTCGTAATCCACTTCGGGATGAAAAGATTCAAGTATCTCAAGCAGTTCTTCCATTTTTTTCCTTTCTTTGAACGTTTTTTCCGTTTATTCTCAAAATACACCTGGATGAAATATCATTCCCGCTGCAGATGATACAGTGATATATTCAGGAGATCCCGTATAACCTGCTAAGCTCCACCCTGTCTACCTTTCCGCTCTTTGTAAGGGGCATCTGATCCACCTTATGAAGGGTATTCGGGAGCATATATCTTACAAGTCTCTTTTTCAGGGCCTCCATCACCTTCTCATCATCATAGGAATCGGCCTCATAAAAGAGAACTATCTTCTGCTTTTCCTTTTCAAACATACAGCAGGCGGATTTTATCCCCGACAGGGAGGAAACAGCGGTCTCGATCTCTCCAAGCTCTATCCTGTGACCCATGTGCTTGATCTGAAAATCCTTCCTGGATACGAAGACTAACTCCTTGTTATCGTTATATCTGGCAAGATCTCCGGTCCTGTAGATCTTCTCGGGATAATAGGGGTTTAAGGGATTCTGCACAAAAACGCTCTCCGTCTTATCCATGGCATTGTAATAGCCCAATGCCAGACAGCTTCCTTTTACGCAGATCTCGCCCACAACCCCGGATCTCCTGATGAGCTTATCCTCCTCATCAAGCAGCAGGATCTCAGTATTCCTGAAAGCTTTCCCTATGGGGATCACCTCATCATCATTAAAATCCCTGTCCACAATATAATATGTACATACCCCGGTTATCTCCGTGGGCCCGTAGATCTGTACAAAAACGGCATCCGGATAGTTTTCCTTCCAGTAATTATAACATTTTACCGGCATAGACTCCGCTCCGAATATGATCTTTTTAAGGTAAGCCGGTCTTAAGGTCTTGAACCCCTTAAAGGCTGAGATCATCTTCATTGCCGAAGGAACCCATCTGATGGCGGTTATCTTTCTCTTTTCAAGGAATTCAAGCAGCTTTAGGGGAAGTGAAAAATAGTCCTTCGGAACTATTCCCATGGTTGCCCCTGCCCGTAAGGTGCAGTAAATATCTATCAGTGAAGCGTCAAAATAGAAGGGTGCCTGGTTAGCGATAATATCATCGCTGTCGATGCCTACCTCATTGCAGAACTGCTCGATATAATCTATAAGCGATCTGTGGCTTACCACCACTCCTTTGGGGACACCGGTGGATCCCGATGTATAGAGCACATAGACGGGATCCGTATCGATGGCGGTATCAAGCCTCTCCCTTATCAGGTCCTCATCGATATCCGTCTCCGTCATTTCTTCATATATATATACATTGTTTGAAAAGGTCCTTGCCTTGTCAAAATGGGAGATGTCCGTAATGACTGCCTGAGGCTTTAAATTTTCCACTATGAGGCTTATCCTGTAATCCGGCATGTCGGTATCAAGCGGTACATAGAAATTTCTGCTTAAGGTCACCCCCCAGAAAGCACACAGAACACTGGGGGCTTTATCCATGTATATAAGGACCGGTCTGCATACCGTTCCCGATTTCTTGATGATCTTGGTGGCTATGGCCTTCACGTTCTTATTGACCGCCCCATAGGACAGGCCGGTCATCTCATCAAAATATGCTGTTTTTTCCGGATTTTTTTCTGCTGCTTCAAACAGATACTCAATTATGTTAGTTTTCAAGATTCACCTCTGTCAGCTTTTTATCTTTATCCAGTTCTTCAGGGTCTTGTCCTCATTATCTTCATCAGCCAGATAATCCGCGGGATAGACCGTGATGTGATCTTCGTTTACGTTTAAAAGCGCTGCCCACTGGCTGAAAGTGGAATTTGCGATGACGTTATGCTTACACAGGCTCATAAGCTGCATGTCCTTGTAGCTGTCTTCGCCGGTATTATCCGTTATTATGGCCTTATGAGGAAGCCAGTCAAATTCCTTTTTAACAAAGTCAGGGTCATCGGAAAAAACAAAAAAGTTTAATTCCTCAAGGCTTTTTCCCGTATGAAGGGATATCTCCCCGATGGCGGCCTCATAATAGCTTCTTGAAAGGACCTTGAACTGTCCGTTATAGACTGTCAGATAATCGCCCCGTCTTACATGGATCCCCACGGATTCCGAGGACCTGATCCTGTCCGCTGTCTTCTCATTACCGGGATCGAGGGCGGGAAACCTGAATATTCTTCTTACTTCATCAAGAACCGGCTTATAATATTTCTCCTGGGTAAAGAATCCTTTAAAATAATGATCCCTGTTCTCATCAAGGGAAACCGTAAGGTCATAAAGCTCATTATATACACTGCCGTCCGCCCTGACAATATCCCTGTTTCCTATGTCTTTCGAAAGCTCATCTATTATGTTCCGGGACAGCTTTTTTCCGTTTATTTCCCTGAGTATCCTGTTTGGATACCGCCTGAAGGTCTCAAAGGCCTTAGATGCACCGTCCGAAAACCCACTGATCCTGTCGGATTCAATATCGGTCGTTATCATATTCCGGGGTTTTAACAGATTCGGAAGGAGTCCGGTAACCTTGAATATCTCCCCTTTTGTCGCTTCATCAAGGGAAAAAAGAGAATCCTTTTCTCTTCCGAAAATCCTGCAGAGCTCATACCCGTGATGGTCATTATTTGCGTAAAACCAGGTGAGATCGGCTTTTACGCTGACTTTTTCATACCGCTTTTTCAGATACAGATAGAAAGCATACTGAAACATCTGATTTCCGAGTCCGCTGGTAAATCTGACTATGATCATATATTATCCTTAGCTTAATCTAATTCATGCCATAAACCTGCACCGTCTGCCTGTGCATCCCGGGATCCCGGACCACGCATCAGATACGGTACCCTGCGATCACATCGCAGATCCTGTCAACATCCTCTTTTTCAAGAGAAGCATACATCGGTATCGTGAGCACACGGTCCGATATCCGCTTTGCGGTCTTTGTATCACCGTGGGCAAATCTGTCCCTGTAGCATTCGATCTCATTTATGAGGGGATAGAAGTATTTTCTGGAGAAGATATTATGCCTTTCAAGCTCATCCTTTACTTCATCCCTGGTCCTGCCGTAAACCTTCTCATCAAAGACCACCGGGAAATAGGCATAATTCATCTTTACATCCTTCTGAGGTTTCGGAAGCGATAAGCCCTTTATCTCCGAAAGCCTGTCCATATATCTGTCAAAGACCTCTTTTCGTTTCCCGATCTCAAGATCGGTGTGGTTAAGGTTGCAAAGTCCCATGGCGGCGGCAAATTCATTCATCTTGGCATTCGGTCCCACATAGCCGATCACCTCTTCGTCTTTTATGCCGAAATCCCTGATCATGTCAAGTTTTTCCGAAAGCGCCCGGTCTCCCGTGGCAACGGCACCGCCTTCTATCGTATTAAAGACCTTGGTGGCATGGAAACTGAACATGGAGGCATCGCCGAAGCTTCCTATCCCTCTTCCTTTGTAAGTTACCCCGAAGACATGGGCCGCATCATATATTACCCTGAGACCGTGTTTCTTCGCTCTCTTCTCTATTCTTTCCACGTCGCAGACATTACCGTACACGTGAACGGGAACGATCGCCGAGGTTTTATCCGTGATCAGCTCCTCGATCCGGTCGGGATCCATGGTATAGTTATCCGGCTCGATATCGCAGAATACCGGTGTAAGGCCGTTCCTTACTATGGCATGAACGGTGGAAACAAAGGTAAAGGGAGTTGTTATCACCTCACCCGTAAGTCCCATTGCACCAATAACAGTCTCAAGAGCCATATGACCGTTCACAAACAGAGACAGATTCTCAACCTTAAGATAATCCTTAAGCCTTTCAGTCAGCTCATTGTGCTTTTTCCCCATATTGGTAAGCCACACCGAATCCCAGAGATCCCTTACGGATTCCATGTATTCCTCATAGGGGGGCATGGAGGATCTTGTCACAAGTATCCTTTTTTCATCACTTTTCTTTTCGTTCATGTTTTTATCCCGATGCCCTTCGTGTGAAAGAGTTTTTCAAAAATACACTTAAGGCTGTAGCCTAAGAGGGTGGTTTTCTTTCCCTCGCATACTATCTCCTTAATATTATAATCATACATATCAAGCAGGAACTTTTTATTTTCCTTGTTCGGAGACTTTAAGTACATCTTAAGAGCGGTTTCAAAATCTCTTTTTGCCCTGTTAATGCCATATTCCGAGATCTCCATATAGTTTTTGAGCCACTTCGTCATGGTCTGAGATAAATAACAGTCGTCCTTTATAAGGTTCCTGCTCATGCTCAGGGAATTCCAGTTTGAACCGCCGGGTTTTTTTACATATCTCCAGGCACTCATCACATCATCCATCCTGAAGATATCCCCCTGTATCAGCAGAAACAGAAGGATCAAGGCATCATCAACAAAATCGTGAGCCTTATAGAGTATGGTGTAATCAAACTTTTCATTCTTATATATATTTCTGGAAACAACCGTGGCATAATGCCCGGGCCATTTGCCGGAATACTTGTAATCCTCATAGGTAAACTTTCCGGACCAGTCATACATGGCACCGATGAGAAGTGTTTCCGGTTCCCTTATTTCCCCGGAATCTTCACCCACCATGACGCAGCCGTGGGTACAGGCTATGTACTCCCTGTGCTCATCCAGAAAATCAACCTGCTTTTGAAGTTTATTGGGATCCGTCCAGTAATCATCACCCTCCAAATAGGCCAGATATTCACCCTTACAGGACATTGTGGTCTCATAGACATTGAGTGTGGGTCTTCCAAGGTTCTTATCCCTGAAGAGAAGCCTTACCTTATCGGGATATTCATCCCTTATCCTTTCAAGTATCTCCCTTGTGGAATCCGTGGAGCAGTCCTCTCCCACAACCACCTCAAAAGAAAAGTCCGTGATCTGTTCACAGACGCTTCTTATCGCCTTTTCCACATATTTTTCATGATTATATGTAATGAATATGACGCTTAGCTTAACATCATCCATCCGTATTCTCCGCTATCTCTTCATAGGTTACTTCATAGACCTTTCCGTTTTCAACCTTTAAGATCATCTGACAGTTCTTAAGGGTAGTGAGCCTGTGGGCGATTATGATCAGGGTCTTTCTGCCCATAAGGTTATCGATGGCTTCCATGACAGCGGTCTCTGTTTCGGTATCAAGTGCCGAGGTGGCTTCATCAAGCACCAGGATCTCGGGATCATCGTAAAGAGCTCTTGCTATTCCTATCCTCTGACGCTGTCCTCCCGAGAGCCTTACCCCTCTTTCCCCCACCATGGTATCAAGCCCTTCGGGAAGGGATCTTACAAAATCGCTGATCTGGGCCTCGGTCAGAGCTTTCCAGACTTTTTCCTCATCTATCTTATCATCATCTATGCCAAAAGCCACATTATTCCTGATGGTTTCATCCGCAAGATAGATGGACTGCTGGATATAGGCAAGTTTTTTGGACCATTTAAGGGGATGCTCATGAACATTCATATCTCCGTAATAAACACTGCCCGATACGGGGGTCAGTATTCCCAGGATCACATCTGCCAGGGTGGATTTGCCCGCCCCCGTGGGCCCCGTAAGTCCCACCGCATATCCGAGGGGTATGTCAAAGCTTACATCCTTAAGCACATCCCTGTCCGTGTGGGGATATCTGTAGGTCAGATCCTTAATGCTTATCTTTGAAGCTTCCCTGTTTTCTCCGAAATGACCATTGTCTGAGATCTCATAGTCCTTCATATCCTCCGTATCCTTAATATCCCTGTAGATAAGGTCTACGGAAGGTTTCAGGAATATTATGAGATTTGCGTAATTGTTGATCTTGCTTGCGGATGGCAGGAGCTTGAAGGCTGCGATGGCAAAGGCTGCAAGCTGCGGGATCATGGTGGTAAGATCGCTTCCCGAATATATCTTTATAAGAAGGACCGACAGTATTGCGCCAACGCAGACTGTTTCGATCACATACTTCGGAACGTTTCCCAGGACGTTATTATTCCTTACCGCCGTCATCTTTTTCTTTCCGTAGTTTGTGAAAGCCTTAACAAAGTATTTCTCCCGGTGAAGGATCTTTATGTCCTTTACGGCGCCGAGAGCCTGATTTATGGACTGGTGCATCTTTCCGTCATAGATCTGATTGATCTTTCCGTACTCTTTGGCCCTGTTCTTAAACAAAAGCAGATAGAGCCCCGTAAAGACGGCGAGTATGAGCACCACGGATACGGTAATGAACCAGTCGACCACCAGCAGATAGACGCACAGAAGAACACAGATCAGGAATTCGGAAAGAAGGGAGAATACGCTTAAGAGCATCTGGAACAGTCTTTCCGAATCGAGCATCACGTTTCTGACCATTTCGGCGGAGTTCTTGTCAAGATGGTAAGTGTAGGGCTTTTTCAGATAGCAGTCTATGAGGCGCCCCGAGATTATCAGCTGGTTTTTAAATATGAAGGTATACTGTACATAATTAAGCCACAGAAGAAACGCATTTTTTAACAGATATACAAGGATCAGCCCTATGGTGATGATCAGAAGGAACTGTCTGTCATCCTTTAATCCGAAAAGTCTGTAGATTGCGGCAAATATGGCATTTGTGCGGATCTTCTCCCTGTCCGTTATGACGGATATGAGCTGTGTGATAAGAGATACACCCACAAGTTCAAGCAGCGCACCGAAAAAAAGCCCTATGCATAAAAGTACGGACTGAAACTTCTGCTTTTTCGTAAATATGTAATTAAGCTTTGAAAGAATACTCATATTATTTATGCTTTATAACATTTTTTTCCCATAAATAGGGGTAAAGGGCGGAAAAGGCGATCTCCCCGTCGGCTACCGTTGCAAGTCTGTCCCCAATAACCTTCATGACCTTTTCTCTTACATCCGCAGGATCTATAAGGCCGCACTGCCTGAAATCCTCACCCGATACCGTGTCCAGAAAGTACTCCTTTAAAGGTCCCTGCATCCACTCAACTATGGGGGAATTAAAGCCGATCTTCGTTTTTCTGTAGGCTATCTCATGCGGCATGAACGGGGCCATGGCATCTCTTATGATCGATTTGGAATAGCCGCCGTGGAGCTTTGAACGGAAACCGATGGACATGGCATAGGAAACGATCCTGTGATCCATGAAGGGCATCCTTATCTCAACACTGTTTGCCATGCTGTATCTGTCATAATTCCTGAGAAGGGTGGGAAGTATGTTCTCATGGGAGGATGCATACAGCCTTTTATTAAGTGTGTCCATCTTTTGGTACTCCGGGTGGTCCGCATCCCTGACCTTTTTATATGCATTTCCCTGACCTTTAAGCTTCTCCCTCAGGTTTCTCTTGAGGTAATTAAAATACACCTGTGACTTTTTAGTGCTCTTAAGGGCCATATTGCTGCCGTTCTTTGGGAAGGAATCAATATAGGCATTCAGTATCATATCCCTTTCCGCCTTATTTCCGGCATCCTTAAGGGCATGGATGAAATCAAAGGTATATCCTCCGAAGAGCTCATCCGCTCCGTGTCCGTCTATGGTTACCGTGGTCCCTTCCTTTTTCAGCGTCCCGTAAAGAGTCATCATAGGGATGGGACTTGTCAGGTATATATCCTCAAAAAGATATATCATTTCATCAAATCTGTCTATCGCTTTTAGCGGGTCGATCACCACAAAGGTTGAAGGAATGCCGAGATGATCCGTGACCGCTTTTGCATAGGCAGTCTCATCCATGGTGGTTCCGGGAAAAGAAGCCACATAGGCGTGCTGCCAGTCCCTGCTGATCCTCCTGTCGGTCCCGTCTGAATTCTCCGAAGAGGCGATATGCGCCATGGCGCTTATGACGGAAGAAGAATCGAGACCTCCGGAAAGAGCGGTTCCTATGGTAACATCGGCTCTCATCCTGAGCTTACAGGCGTCAAGGAAGAGTTCCCTAAACTGAAGGACCTGATCCTCATATTTTTCCGGAATGTCATCGGTTACCAGATTGTCGAGAGTGTTCCACCATCTCTTTATCCTAAGCCCGTTTTTGTCTGCATAGCCGAAGCTTCCCGCCGGAAATCTGCTGATCCCCTCTATTACGCATTCCTCCGTGGATTCATAATAGACGATCCTGTCCCTGTCGGTCACTATGCTCATGTTGGGCTTTACTTCATCAAGTAAGGGCATGAGGGCTTTCATCTCGGAGGCAAAGGCATAGGAATTCCCGCTTCCCTTAAGTCTTGTATAATACAAAGGCTTTATACCGAAGCGGTCCCTGCTTATGAACATCCTTTCCTCTGCCCTGTCATAGATAAGAAATGCCCACATTCCGTTAAACCGTTTAAGGCATTCCTCTCCATAGCAGAGGTAGGCAGCAAGCAGCACCTCGGAATCGGATTCACTCTCAAAGGTATATCCCCTTGAGATAAGCTCATCCCTTATCTCGAGGAAATTATAGATCTCCCCGTTATATACAAGAACATATCTGCCATCCGCATAAAACATGGGCTGATGGCCTTTCTGTGAAAGATCCAGGATGGCAAGCCTTCTCTGGCCCATGGTTGTGCCCTTTTCCTGCCACAGTCCCCTGTCATCGGGACCCCTGTGTATGAGGGTATCAAGACATTTTCCCGCCAGTCCCTCTTCTATATCAGCATTTACCGCACCGAATATTCCGCACATATATCACTACCTTAATATCATGATGTCCCTATGGCTTTTCCGCCCGGACAGATTCATTTTTTCCTGGAAAACAGTCTGTACTTAAGGATCTTTAACATCTCTTCCGCCCTGATGGCCCTGTAATCATATAAGAGCCTGTCTGCCTCATTTACGGCCGGAGCTTTTGCCTGAACGTGAAGATCATACAGAAAGATGTCATTTCCCCGCATATCAAATATTATATTTGCATCCGCGGGTCTTAAGTATCTTCCGTAACTCTTTATCACCTTTTTTGCAAGGCTTTTTGAGGTTAACAGATATCTCCCTTCGGTTTTTCCCGTCTCCTTAGTCCCGTATATGTCAACGGTCACTTCTTTTTCACCTTTGTCAAGGGCTTCTGCCAGGATCTTCTTAAGATGAAGATTTTCAAAAAACGCATCATATACCGCCATGGAGTTATCAGGTGAAGAAAACCGGTATCCCGTCTTTTTCCCGCACATAAGGGGAACCTGCAGATCTGTATTCGTCCTGTCGGAATGCTCGCCCTCGTCCATGAAATTGGTGGTCAGGGATACCCTGGGATAGAGGAAAAACATATCCTTATCAATGAGATACCTTATATTATACTTGAGCCAGGACTTGTCGGACCATCCGGATACATTTTTTGGCATGTCGGTTCCGGAGATATCCTTATTGTCATTTTCCGAAAGCCAGTTCCTAAAGCCGTTCCACATCCTGACATTATAAGCCTGGCCCCAGGATGAGGCAAACTGCATATAATAGTTGTCATATCCGTCATCGATTGCATAGAAGGGCTCCCTGGCATGAACATTCAGCAGATGATCGTAAAGGGAAATGCCTCCGACCCTCTCATCATCACCCGCCGACCTCAATGCTTCCGCCGTATACAGATAGTAACCGGGTGAAACAAAAAGATCATCCTCCAAAAGGATCACACTTCCATAATCTCTGCAAAGATCCCCGCATTTTAAAACATGAGCCTTTAAGCCAAGCCTTGTGTCATGGGCTATGACTCTTTTTTCCCCATGCTTCCACTCAAAACTCTCCGCAAGAGCTCTCACCGCGTCATTGTTACCCTTATCAACAGAGATTACGAGGGGGATATCCGTATCCTCAGGATATAAAGCCTTTGAAACGGAATCTAAAAGCCTTCTCAGAGAGGCTTCTCTTTCATATGCAATAATAACGACCGCAATTTTATTGTTGTCCATACTCTCTCCGGTTAACGGGTCATTCCCGGTCTCAGCCATCTTCTTCCGGACCGGCCTTCAGTTCCCGTATCAGCCTGTCCGCATCCCTGAAGCTTTCTATATGCTCCTTAATGAATTTCTCATCCTTATCCCACCATCTAAGCCTGAGAAGCTCCCTTATCTTCTCGGGGGAAAATCTGTATTTAACGGGCTTTGCAGGTGTTCCTAAACAGACCGAATAGGGAGGGATGTCTTTTGTCACAAGACTGCAGGCCCCTATGACCGCCCCGTCCCCTATGGTGACCCCTTCAAGTATCCTCACATCTGCGCCTATCCAGACATCATTTCCGATCTCTATCTGTATGCCCTCTTTCTCATCAAGATATTCGGCTTCCCTGTAATTATCTTCGGAAACATAGGTAAATCCCATCTGCCCTGCCGCGGAATAAAAGGCGGGATGAAGGGCAGCATATTCCGTGACCGGATGTTTTCCTATGACCGTCTTAACCCCCGGACCGATGGATGTATATTTCCCGATCCTGGTATTTGTGATGTCCCCGTCATTGTTCACATAGCTGCCAAAGCCCAGTCTTACATTTGATAAGACCGTATTCTTTCCTATATAATTTCTGCCTGAAAGCCTGGTTCCCTTATTTATACAGGAGCCCTGCTTCATTATCGATCCCGTTCTCTTTTCTATTGCGATCCTTTTTATGGGAAATACAAGCTTTCTGTACAAACCCGAAAGGATCTCTTCACATTTTCTGCCTATCATATGCCCTGTCTCTGTACGTCCTGAATATTTCCGGCTTCCACGTAAGATATCTTTTATATGATCCTTCTGCGGATGGTCCTTAACATCACACTATAAAATGATACCATATATCCGCCTTTTTTCAATTGAAAACAGGCAGTCCTTCTCTTGAAGAGCCGGGTGAAAATCTGTAAAATAGAGTGCATGAAGCTTAAAAAGATCTTTACGGAAGCGGTAAAATGGGCTCTCGCCGCGATGACAGCCCTTATCATAATGAACCTCTTAACCTTTGCATACTACAGTCCTTTTTCGGAGCTTCCCAGGGCGCAGGGTGCAAATACGGGATTTCTTTACCCGGAAACCCATGGTGTTTACGGCCTCGAAGGCTACAGTTTTGCTCACTCCGATCATAGAGGCTATATAAACAGGGATCTTCCCCTGGACAAGGACTATATCCTGGTTGCGGGCGCCTCCCACACAGAGGGTCTGTTTTTACCCATGAAATACCGTTTTTCCGATATCTTAAATGACATGCTCGGAGCAGAGGATACCCTTAAAGTATATAATATAGGGAAAAGCGGCAATTTCTTTTCCGTGGTGACCCAGCATCTTGACGGTATCCTTGGGGAATTCCCGGATGCAAAGGCCATCGTGATAGAAACCGATACCCTTGCCTATGATACCAAGGCCTGGCTTGATTCCATGATCCAGACCGGATATGATCCCGATGAGACCGCGGAGAATCTGGTATCGGGCCTTTCGGGGAGACAGAAACTGTCCATCAGGCTCAAACAGAGCCTCCCCCTTTTAAGGGAGCTTCATAAACAGTATCTGACCTGGAAGGAAGGAGCTACCGGAAACGAAAGACAGTCGGATGTTTATACGGGTGAATTTGACGAAGATTTCGACAATGCTCTTAACAGTCTCATGGCCTATATCCGCAGCAGAACGGATAAGCAGGTGATCATCGTTTATCATCCCGCCGTCTCCGTTTTGAAGGACGGAAGCATGAAGATACTTACAAACGGCTGCGAAGAGCATTTCGCAAAGGCCTGCAGGGATAACGGCATCGATTTCATCGATATGTCCGATACTTTCTTAAAAGAATATGAGACCCGCCATATTGTTCCAAACGGGTTTTTCAATACTACCATGGGGTCCGGACACACTAACAGGGCCGCACACAGAATGATGGCCGAAGCCATATATAAGGTTCTGAAAAAATGAGTTTTTTATCCGTTAAATTCCTAATCCTGATGGTGATGCTTGTCATCTCTCTTCGTTTTGCGGGGGTTAAGTGGCTTGAAAAAGCTTTACTTACCGTGGCAGGGCTTTTTTTCTATGCATCATTTGATCTTCACGGACTCTGCCTGCTTATCCCGCTATGCATGTTTACCTGGGGTATCGGAAAACTGATGGCAAAAAACTCTTCGGATAATCCCAAGCCTCTTCTCGTATCCGGGATCACGATACAGGTCCTCATACTCTTGTTCTTTAAATATGCGGGTTTTGTAAAAATGCCCGTCGGCCTTTCATTTTACATGCTTCAGGCCATAAGCTATCTCTTTGATATGTACAGAGGAAAGATCAGACGGGATACGCCTTTTGCCGATGCCCTTGTCTATATCAGCTTTTTCCCCAACATAGTTTCCGGTCCCGTCATGAAGGCTTATGAATTCCTTCCCCAGCTTGATAAAAGAGTGCCTCTGAATGCGGAGAGGCTTAAGTACGGTTTACAGCTGATCCTCATCGGAGCCTTTGAAAAGCTGGTGCTTGCGGACAGACTGTCGACAGCTGTTGACAGCGTATACAGCGCCCCCCTTGCTTATAGCGGTCCGACTCTCCTGTTTACCGCAGTCGGCTATTCATTACAGCTGTTATTCGATTTTGCCGGATATTCCTCCATGGCCATAGGCATCGCTCATATCCTTGGCTTTAAGCTCACCGAAAACTTCAATCTTCCCTATATTTCCTTAAATCCTTCGGAATTCTGGAAGCGCTGGCACATAAGCCTTTCCTCCTGGCTCAGGGAATATGTATACATCCCTCTTGGCGGCAGCAGAAAAGGAAAAACAAGAACTTACCTGAACATCTTCCTTACCATGCTTGTAAGCGGTCTCTGGCACGGAAACACCCTCAATTTCGTTATATGGGGTGCCCTTCACGGTGCGGCACAGGGAGCATACAGATTCCTGAAAGAAAGAAAAAAGGACAAAAAGCCGCAGAGCCTGCTGCCTTCTGTCCTGTCAATGATCCTTAACTTTTTCTTTGTCACGATCTTATGGATCCCCTTCAGAATGGAAACCCTTTCGGATACATGCATCGTCTTAAGCCGGATATTTACCATGAAACCGGGTATCAGCTATTTTTACGTATATACCTGGATCTTCCTGCTGATCCTTATCATTACCGAGGTATTTGCCCTCGTGAAAAATAAGGGAAATAACCCCGTAAAGCCCCTGGCTCTGACGAAGTTCCATGAAAGGCTTGCCTTCATGATCCTCCTTATCGCAACCCTGATGTTTGCATATTTTGGTAACAGCGCCTTTATCTATTCCGGCTTCTGATGTTACTTGGAAATCCTGCGGGCAACAAATACTATTATTCCCGATCCTATAACTCCCGATATGATGGATCCGAGGATATTTGTGGCCTTGATCCCGATAAGCCTGAGCACCAGACCTCCGACTATACCGCCGCAGACTCCCAAAAGGATATTCTTGATAAGTCCCCCGTTTAAGTTAAACAGAAATGAAGCGATCCATCCTATGATCCCTCCGATGACGATGGTGATAAGCAGATTTGAAAACATTTTTTCTCCCTCCTGATGATATTGTCTTGCTTTTCGTATTATATTCAGCGTTTTATATACTGCATATTATAACCCGCATATCATTATAACATGCAAAAAACCTTATGACTCCATTTCAGTCTATCTGTCCCTCAACCTTTTTGACCGGTTCGCTTGTAAGGACCACTCCCAGTCTCTTGAACATCCTTATGTCCACATCCGAAAGCATTACCGAAGTATGTACCTGACAGCCTCTGAGCCTTGGTATCTGCTCCAGGGCTTTCCTTGCATTTTCATCCGTTGTGGCGGAAGTGGCCAATGCGATCAGCACCTCATCCGTGTGAAGTCTGGGATTCCTGCCCCCGAGATATTTTACCTTGAGTTCCTGTATGGGTGCTATGGATTCCGGCGATATCACATGAAGTCCGTGGTCAACCCCGGCAAGAGCCTTCAGAGCATTAAGCAGCAGTGCCGCGGAAGCCCCCAGAAGCTTTGTTGTCTTGGATGTGATTATCTCTCCGGTATCAAGCTCTATGGCCGCAGTGGGAACATGCAGAAGCTTTGCCCTGTCGTTTGCCGCTACGGTAACCTTTCTGTCATCGGTGGTTATCTTGGCCTGTTTCATCAAAAGCTCTATCTTATAAACCTCATTCTCCGATGCCTTCTCCTTGATGACCGCATTTCTGGTGTTGTAATACCGTCTGATGATCTCCTGGCGTGATGCCTCACAGCAGACCTCATCATCTATTATGCAATTTCCGACCATATTTACGCCCATATCGGTAGGCGATTTATAAGGGCACTCACCGTAGATGCCCTCGAATATGGCATTTAGTACGGGGAAGATCTCAATATCCCTGTTATAATTCACCGTCGTCTCATTGTAGGCCTCCAGATGGAAAGGGTCTATCATGTTAACGTCATTAAGATCCGCCGTTGCTGCTTCATAAGCGAGATTGATGGGATGTTTTAAAGGTATGTTCCAGATAGGGAAGGTCTCATACTTTGCATATCCGGCCTTGATCCCTCTTTTGTTCTCATGGTAGAGCTGGGACAGACAGGTGGCCATTTTCCCGCTTCCGGGACCCGGAGCCGTTACCACCACAAGGGGTCTCTCCGTCTCTATGTAATCGTTTTTTCCGAAACCTTCATCGCTTACTATGAGAGGTATGTTTGAAGGATAACCTTCGATCAGATAATGAAGGTATACCTTTACCCCCTTCTTTTCCATCCTCTCCCTGAACAGATCCGCAACGGCCTGTCCCGTATAATGGGTGAGAACAACGCTGCCCACATACAGGCCTCTGCTCTCAAATTCACGCATGAGTCTTTTTACATCTTCATCATAGGTGATGCCGAGATCGCCCCTTACCTTGTTCTTTTCTATGTCGGCGGCATTTATTACTATCAGTATCTCTGCCTGGTCTGACAGCTGCATCAGCATCCGAAGCTTGGAATCGGGCTCGAATCCGGGAAGGACCCTTGCCGCATGGTAATCATCAAAAAGCTTGCCTCCGAATTCAAGATACAGCTTGTTTCCGAACTGGGCTATCCGCTCCTTGATATGTTCGGACTGCATTTTCAGATATTTTTCATTGTCAAAACCCGGTTTAGCTGCGCACATTTTCTGCCTCCCTCATTTATTCGGTTACGATCAATCTACACTGTCCCCTTATCCGCGGATCTCCGTTCCGCGCCCTTTTGCGCCGGTCTTTTCATGTCCTGCAAAGAAATCAGTGGAAACAGCTCTCATAATCATATTCTACCGCAAAGTTATACATATCAAGTAGTGTATCATAATATGTGTCCATTGTAACCTCATGATCTCCGTTTTTCATGGCTTCATACATACGGTAATTTACGCCCTGGTCATAATGGGAATAATCCCTGTAATGATCGAGATCGCAGATTATCTCATAATCATCCTGAAAATAGAATATCCTCACGTTCGGATATTTGAGAAGACCCTCATAGAGCCTGGACAGACCGCAGATCTCGGCGGTGAGATTACCGCCTAAGGATACCACATCCCAGAACAGTATACTGTATGGCGGTGCATACATATAAAAGGTCACATCCGGCCTTTCTTCGATATATTTGGAAAGGTCTCCGATAAGGGTATCTATCCTTTCAAAATAATAATCATACTCTTTCTCGGGAAGGGGTTCCAGCCTTCTGGTAGCCATGTAATCGGCTCTGGCTATGTATTTTGAATACTGGTAACGGTCCGCCCATACATAGGCATTGTCATCGGAATGTCCTTCCGTTTCATTAAGGATCAGAAATCTGGGCAGATAGTTGAACACCACCGATTTGTTTAAAAGATAATAGATATCCTCAATCCCCGGTTCTTTAATGAAATATTCGGGAATCGTTAAGGGATCCATCTCCTTGTTGTCTTCAAAAAGATAATTATCCAGGGAAAAAACTATGGATTTAAGCTTTTTATTTTTCACCATCTCGTCAAAAACCGGCAGATAATCGCTCTGATGGGCACCCTGAAGGGGAAGCTTTACGCAGGAATCGCCGAAATGTCCGTCCTCAAACCATGAATCCACGAAATTTTCGGACATGGATGATCCAAGGAGGGCCACCTCATAATCCATGTTTCTGGCAAGTCCGATCACCGCGGATCTTTCATCGGTCTCAACCGCGGCAAGGGAAAAGAAGGGCTTATGGTATCTTATGAAGGGATCGATGATGATCACGGTCACCGAGATGAGAACCAGGATAATGAGCGTATATATGATCGTCTTTTTTACATATTCTCTGTCTGTCATGGCTTTGTTATCTGTTATGGCTTTGTTTTCTTTAAAAGTTTGTATACAGGAAGGTCGTCACCTCAGAGAGGGATAAAACCGACCACACAAGCAGGATTACGGTCACCGTCAGGTATTTCCGTGATGGCTTAAAGGTCTGTGCCCGCTCCCCGGCATTTTTCATTTTTACCGAGGCTGTCAGCGCAAATAACAGGGGCAGCAGAATGATGATGAAGCCCGTGACGGTGGTGGGATTTGCGGGATTATGCTTTGCAAGGATCCACTGGAACAGCTCACCTTCAACGGGAAGTGCGGATACCACAAAAGCAGGGACTATGGGTTTGAATTCAAAGGAGAACAGCCGCCTGAACACCTCTATCGCGCTTTCTACGGAATCAGCCCTGAAGAAGACCCAGGTAAGACTGACAAAAGTATAGGTAAGGATGAATCTGACTGCTTTCGGCAGTTTTTCCGTGATCCCGCTTAAGGCCTTGCTGAGACACATTCCCAGACCATGGATCGCACCCCACAGCACAAAGGTATAATTTGCGCCATGCCAGATACCGCTCAGGAAAAAAATGATGAATATGTTCAGATAGGTCCGGAAGGTTCCCTTTCTTGACCCGCCAAGGGGAAAATACACATATTCCCTGAAAAATCTCGTTAGGGTGATATGCCATCTCTTCCAGAAATCATTGATGGAAAGTGCTCTGTAGGGAGAATTGAAATTCACGGGAAGATCGATGTTTATCATCAGACATATCCCCGAAGCCATGTCGCAGAATCCCGAGAAATCAAAGTACAGCTGCATGGAATAGGCTAAGATGACTATCAGGGCCAAGGGCGTATCCAGAAGATCGATATGCTCATAACCGAAATCCGCGATCAGAGCCATATTATCCGCGATCAGTACTTTCTTTGCCAGACCAAAGGAAAACATCATCAGTCCTTTTGAGATATTGCCGTAATCCGCAGTCTTTTTTAGCTTATCGTTAAACTGGGGTATAATCTCCCTTGCAAAGGCTATGGGACCGACGGACACCTTGGGAAAAAAGCTTACAAAAAGAGCATAATCAAGGAAACTGTAACGAGTGACGGGGTCTTTTATCTTATCCGGGGTAAAAGAGGTTTCACCTGGCTTCCCCGCTCTGTAGCTGTCCACAAGATAGCTTATCTGGGAGAAGGTAAAGAAGCTTATGCCAAGAGGGAAAATAAGATTTTCAACCTTAAAGGAGCTTCCCGACAGGGAATTGATGATATCCGCAAGAAACCCCGTATATTTAAACCATATTAAAAGTGCGAGGTTTGCGGCAACCGAAAGGCCAAGGACAAGCTTCTTAAGCGGAAGCTTCATATTTATGCAGAAAACATACTCCGCTATCACGTAATTGACTGCTATGCTTCCCAGAAGAACAAAAACATTCTGAAAATCCGTATAACAATAAAACCACAGGGACATCATAAGAAGAAAAACTTTTCCGAGGGTATGATGTCCCGTTTTATTGATCAGGTGATATATGATCACTGTCAGCGGAAGAAACAGCAATACGAAAATATAGGAATTGAACAGCATGGCTTATCCCTTATCAGAATCCCAGTGGCTCTCCCACAAGGATCACATGGATACGATCCTTATGCTTGGAATATCTTGTTATCATAAACTGGCAACATATGGTATCCGGAGTTTTGCAGTCCATGCAGGAGCCTGTTTTCGAACAGGGCGTATTAAGATTGAAGCGCTGGGCATTTATGGGAGCCGCAACATTTCTTGCCCTCTTCATGGCTCCGTCAACGTCATCACACACCTTATTCATGCTGACTATAAAAATGACCTTTTTGGGTCCATAGGCTATGGCAGAAACACGGTTTGAGTTACCGTCTATGTTTACAAGCACCCCGTCCTCGGTCATGGCATTGGCACTTGCAAGAAATACATCCGCATCATAGGCCTTTAACATGGCTGCCCGCCTGTCCTCATACTCATTCCTGTCTATGAAATCATAATCTCCGGCTTTGAGAGCATCCACCAGGCCGATCTCAATTGCGCTCATACAACCGCCCATGGTAACGCTGCTTTTTTCAGGGATCAGACTGAGGGCGATCTTTTTTGCTTCCTCCGCATTTTCAGCGTAATAACCCGTCATGTTCCTTGACTCTAAGCCCTTAATGATCTTATCCTTCAGTTTCTCGTTCCTTATGGTTATGTTTTCGTTCATGTTAGCCTCCCTGATACTCCTGATACCTTAAAAGGGTTTGACGGGAATCTCCCGTCAAACCCCCGGTTTTTATGTAATATTACTGCATTATGCCTTACTTGAAGGGATTCTCTGTCTTGTACAGAGTTCCTGCAGGCTGATTATATCCGATCTCGCATACATCAACACCGATGTACTTGAATACCTCGAAGAGTTCCTTTCCGACATGCTTGAAGGCAACAGCTCCGTGATGAGGGAAGCCCTTCTCGATCAGAACGTGACGATAGAACCTGCCCATCTCGGGGATGGCGAATACACCGATGCCGCCGAAGGATCTTGTAGCAACTGGAAGTACCTCACCCTCTGCAACATAAGCTCTTAAGATATTGTCCGCAGTGCTCTGTAAGCGGTAGAAGGTGATGGGTCCGGGAGCGATGTCGCCCTCGAGGGTTCCGTTGGTAACCTCTATAGGAAGGCTTCTTGCCATGATGGCCTGATGCTGCATCGAGCAGGATGAAAGCTTCTTGGAGCAGGTATTTCCGCAATGGAAGCCCATGAAAGTATCGGTATGCTTGTAATCGAACTTACCCTTTATGGACTCCTCAAACATGATCTTGGGAACGGAATTGTTGATATCAAGAAGAGTAACGATATCATCACTTACGCACTCACCGATGAACTCGCTCAGACATCCGTAGATATCAACTTCGCAGGATACGGGAATGCCTCTTCCGGTAAGACGGCTGTTTACATAGCAGGGAACAAATCCGAACTGGGTCTGGAATGCAGGCCAACACTTTCCGGCTATTGCAACATACTTTCTGTAACCCTTGTGAGCCTCAACCCAGTCAAGAAGAGTAAGCTCGTACTGTGCAAGCTTGGGAAGGATCTGGGGCTTGTTGTTTCCGCCGCCCAGCTCTTTTTCCATATCCTTGACAACATCGGGGATCCTGGGATCATCGGCATGCTTGTTGAAAGCTTCGAAAAGGTCAAGCTCCGAGTTCTCTTCTATTTCAATGCCAAGATTGTAAAGCTGCTTGATGGGAGCATTGCAGGCAAGGAAGTTAAGAGGTCTGGGACCGAAAGATATGATCTTTAATTCGCTTAATGCTATAACAGCCTTTGCGATGGGTATGAAATCATGGATCATTACGGCAAGATCCTCGGCATCTCCTACGGGATACTCGGGGATATAAGCGCCTACGTTACGAAGCTTTAAGTTATAGCTTGCATTGAGCATTCCGCAGTATGCATCTCCGCGTCCTGCTGCCGTAACCGAATTGTAATCCTCCTCCGCTGCCGCAACGAACATCTTGGGTCCGCAGAAGTGCTTTGCAAGAAGTGTCTCCGAGATCTCGGGACCGAAGTTTCCGAGGTAAACGCATAACGCATTACAGCCGGCCTTTTTGATATCTTCAAGAGCCTGAACCATGTGTATCTCGCTCTCTACGATACAGATGGGGCACTCATAGATGTCAGCTGCATCAAAACTCTTTTCGTAAGCAGCTACCAGAGCCTTTCTTCTGTTTACTGACAGTTCCTCGGGGAAACAGTCTCTTGATACCGCAACGATACCAATCTTAACTTTTGGTGTGTTTTCCGTTGTAAACCCTCCTGATAATGTATATTTACTGTTTTTAAGTACCCTTTATTTACACTCAGACACCACTGAAAATTATATCATTTATTCAATTTGTAGTAAATCCTGAGCATATCGAAATTTTACGGGTTTTGTCCGATTTTTTATCCCGATGGGGAAAAAGCCGTCCGGGGTTTTCTGTTATCATTCCCTTAATATAAAGGCTTAACCGTGGGATAAAGCTTCTTAAAGTGCTGATAGCGCTCCTCGTACTTTGCGGTAAGATCCCTGTCGGGCTTTACCACATCAACCACCTTTACAAGCCTGTCCGCCGCTTCCTCAACGGATGCGTACTCACCGCAGCCCACGGCCGCAAGGATGGCACCGCCGTATCCGGGACCCTCTTCCGACTCGATGACCTCAACATCGATCCCGAGAACATTGGCCATGATCTTCTTCCAGAGCGGGCTCTTTGCACCGCCTCCGCAGATCTTGGTTGAACTTATGTTTATTCCCTGAGCCTTTGCCACCTCAAAGGAATCCCTGATACCGAAGGCAACACCCTCAAGTACCGCAAGGGTCATATCCGCTCTCGTTGTATCCATTGACATACCGATGAACATTGCTCTTGCATCGGGGTTGTTATGGGGTGATCTTTCTCCCATCAGATAGGGAAGGAAGTAAACATTGTTCTCTCCGAGCTTACCGATCTTCTCCTGCTCTTTTGCATATTCGTCGGTACCGATGATATCTTCCATCCACCACTTGTTGCAGGAAGCCGCCGAAAGCATGCAGCCCATGAGATGATAATGCCCGTCCGCATGTGCAAAGGCATGGAGCGCATTCATATCATCAACACAGAAGTTCTTGCTGGAGATAAAGATTGTACCCGAGGTTCCCAGGGAGATATTGCATCTTCCGTCTCCGACCGTTCCTGTACCGATGGCTGCAGCCGCATTGTCGCCTGCGCCTGCGATAACCTTTACATTCTCGTTAAAGCCAAGCTCCGCTGCCACATCCTTGTTGATGGTTCCCACAACTTCATAGCTTTCGAATATCTTTGCAAGCTGCTCTTCCTTAACGGAGCAGATCTCCATCATTTCCTTAGACCAGCACTTGTTCTTTACGTCAAACAGGAGCATTCCCGAGGCATCGGAAACATCCGTGCAGTGCACTCCCGAGAGCTTATAGGCTATATAGTCCTTGGGAAGCATTATCTTTGCTATCTTTGCAAAATTATCAGGCTCATTTTCCTTCATCCACAGGATCTTAGGTGCCGTAAATCCCGCAAATGCGATATTTGCGGTGTATTCCGAAAGCTTGTCCTTTCCGATGACGGTGTTAAGATAGTCCGTCTCTTTTCCGGTCCTTCCGTCATTCCAGAGAATAGCCGGTCTGATAACATTATCGTCCCTGTCAAGCACCACAAGTCCGTGCATCTGGCCTCCAAAGCTTATGCCTGCTATCTGACTCTTATCGCATTTCTCCGTAAGCTCCTTAAGACCTTCAACCGTCTGTTTCCACCAGTCGGCAGGCTCCTGTTCTGACCAGCCGGGATGAGGGAAGCTTAAGGGATATTCCTTTGAGACGATGTTTTCAATCTTTCCGTCTCCGCTCATTAATAAGAGCTTTACTGCTGATGTTCCGAGATCGACTCCGATGTAATACATTCTGATTCCTCCTGCTGTTTTATTATTTTTTCCTGTTTATGCTTCATTATAATGAGATCAGGATCTCAAAAGGCTTGTTTCCGGTAAGCTCCGCGGTCACGCTGTCAGGCTGGCCCGTACCGATAAACAGGGTAAAGCTCTTTGAATCAGCCACTGCCTTTCCCTCTTCGTTTATCTCATAGAAAGCCTTAAGCGGAACTGATACCGTCACATCCTTTGTTTCTCCGGCTTTTACAAACACCCTCTTAAATCCGCAGAGACTGTGGTTCTTCGGGGCAAGAGCCGATCCGGTATCTTTGATATAGACCTGAATAACCTCTTCGGTATCATATTTTCCTTTGTTGGTCACCTGTGCCGTAATATCATACCATACGGAAGATACATCTTCATTACCGGAAAACGCCGCCTTGAGCCCTTCGATATCCCTAAACTCTGCCTTTTCCACACATACATCACCGTAGGTGAGTCCATAGCCGAAAGGATACTGGGCTTTTCCTTCCATATATCTGTAGGTCCTGCCCTTCATAGAATAATCATCAAAATCGGGAAGCTCTTCCGTACTCTGATAAAAAGTCACCGGAAGCTTTCCCGAAGGAGATACCCTTCCGAAGATGATATCACAGAAGGCCTTTCCGCCTTCGGATCCCGGATACCAGGTCTGGATCACCGCCTTTACCGTATCGCTGTTCTTTGCGGCTGACAGATCCATTGCACTTCCCGTCATATTTGCGAGGATAACGGGCTTTCCTGCCTTTATAAGCGCATCGAGCAGGATCCTCTGGGATTCCGGCAGCAAAAGATCATTTTTGTCCCCGGATGCATAGCTGTTTCCGGTATCTCCCTCTTCACCCTCGAGATTCTCATCAAGTCCGAGACAGAGGATTACAACGTCGGAGTTTTCCGCAACCGTAAGTGCTTCGGCTATCCTGTCATTTTCCATGCCGAGGTTTTCAACCCTGTCCTTGAACAGGTGGCAGCCTTCCGAATAATATACCCTGACATCACTTCCGTCGAATTCCTCCATTATGCTCTCGGCTATGGTGTGATATCTCTGTGCGGTTCCGTGATAATTGCCTATCAGGGCCACTCTGCTGTTGGCATTTGGTCCGATGACACCGATGCTCTTTATGCTGCTTTTGTCAAGAGGCAGTATTCCGTCATTTTTAAGGAGTACCATACCTTTTTTTGCGGCTTCCCGTGACATTTCGAGGTGTTCTTTTTTGGAAACCTCCGAATAAGGGATCTTATCATATTCGGATCCGTCAAACAGGCCCAGAAGATATCTGGTGGTAAAGAGCCTGATACAGGCCGTCTCGATCTGTTCCTTTGTGACCTTCTTTTCATTATATGCCTGCATTATGCACAGATAGGTGCAGCCGCAGTTAACATCACAGCCCTTGGAAAGTGCAAGTGCCGCAGATTCTCTCGGATTGTTCGTAACCTTGTGATTCTCATGGAAATCCCTTATGGCCCAGCAGTCCGAAACATAATGACCTTCGAATCCCCAGTCCTTTCTGAGGATGTTTTCCATTAATTCCGTATGGGCACAGCAGGGTTCTCCGTTTGTCCTGTTGTAGGCACCCATCACCGCCTCGACCTTTGCTTCCTTTACGCAGCTTTCAAAGGCAGGAAGATAGGTCTCATACATGTCCTTTTTTGAAACCACGGCATCAAAATAATGCCTCTTGGCCTCGGGCCCCGAATGAACCGCAAAATGCTTGGCACAGGCCGCAGTCTTAAGGGTTTCTCCTTTTCCCTGCAGACCTTTTACATATGCCACTCCGAGCCTGGAGGTCAGATAAGGATCCTCTCCGTAGGTCTCATGTCCCCTGCCCCATCTGGGATCCCTGAAAATATTAACATTGGGGGACCACATTGTAAGTCCCTTGTATATGTCCCTGTCACCATGGGATGACTGGGCATTATACTTGGCTCTTGCCTCCGTTGATACGATATCTCCTATTTTTTCCATCATCTCATCATCAAAGGCCGCGGCCATGCCTATGGCCTGGGGAAATACCGTTGCGGTACCCGCCCTTGCGACACCGTGAAGTGCCTCATTCCACCAGTTGTAGGCGGGAATTCCCAGCCTGTCTATAGCCGGAGCATCATACCTTATCTGGGAGGCCATTTCTTCTATGGTCATCTTCGATACAAGGTCTTCTGCCTTTTTCCTTGCTTCTTCTCTTGTCATAATCCTTCTCCTTTTAAACTCTCAGTCATTAGGTCCTGCGAAAATAATTATACCAAAAAAATACCATTATTGGTATTATGTTCAATGGCTGATAAACTTCTGAAAAACTTCGGCCGGTCAGATCCCATGAAAGGAAACTACATATATGAAGGAAAACCATATGTTAAAGGAATATACGATAAAATCCGTTCCCTTCTTTCACATTTACGGAAGAACCGATGAAAGCAGGGATGACCTCCCTCTTTTCTGGAACGGAAGCGGTTTGGAGGTAAATGTATCCGGAAGCGAGCTGTGGATCGATCTCGACGTGGATTATGACATACATGAACCCTGGATCTCCGTTGAGCTTAACGGGTCTTTCATGTCAAGGCAGATGCTTTTGCCCGGAAGGCAGAAGCTGTGTCTGTTCAGGGGTATGGACCCGGGGGCCGTTAAAAATGTCCATTTCAACCGGGAATTACAGGCCATGAGCGAGGATGACGGCTGTCATCTGGTGATAAAAGGGCTTTTATCGGACGGTGAATTCCGTCCGGTTTCCGAAAAAAAATACAGACTTGAGTTTATCGGTGATTCCATTACATCCGGAGAGGGGACCTACGGAACTGTAACCGATACCGACTGGCTGCCGATGTACATGAGCTCAAGCGTCAACTACGCCGTGATGGTCTCCGATATGCTGAATGCGGACTATCGCATCCTGTCACAGGGCGGATGGGGCGTATATACCGGATGGGACAATGACAGAAGGCATGCCATTCCCGGATATTATGACAAAATCTGCGGCCTCGCCTGGGGTGAGACCAATAAGACGCTTGGTGCAATGAAGCCTTACGATTTTGGTTCCTGGAAACCCGATGCTGTGATCATCAATCTCGGGACAAATGACGCAACTGCCTTTGAACAGCCTCCTTTTACCGACCCGGACACCGGTGTAACCTGGAAGCAGCGAAAAAATGCCGATGGAAGCTATAATAAGGATGATATACGGGCATTTAAGGATGCCGTTATAAGTTTTGTTAAAAAGATCAGGAGTTTCAATCCGGAAAGCCTTATCATCTGGGCTTACGGAATGGCGGGTTATGCTCTTTCCCTGCCCATAGCCTCGGCAATTTCGGAATATTCCGACAGGTCGGGGGATGAAAACGTAACCTGCATACAGCTTCCCGACACCTCAGAGGGGGAATACGGCTCCCACATGCATCCGGGACCTCTTAGCCACAAAAAAGCCGCAAAAGTGCTGTATGATCATCTGTCGAGGTATATGCCGTAGCCCGGGTTATGTGCCTGAACTGACGGCATTTGCTTCAGTCTATTATATTATGTTTGCGGTGATCAGGATATACAGTACGGTGATCATCAGTCCCAGACAGAAAAGACTCAGTCCAAAGGACATACTCCTCAGTATGATGAACTCATTTTCAAACAGGGCCTCTCTCGTAAGGGCAAAGGCATGGGCATGATCCTTGTTTTTCCTGGGATTCTTCCTCCACAGGGTCTTATTCATGATATCAACAAAAAGATCCGCAAGCCTTCCGAGGAAATTCGTGTATCTTGTACCCTCCGGCAGCTCATGGGGAAGCTTAAGATCCCTTAACAGGGTTTTCCTCACAAGTACCACAAAGGCATCCGTCAGGCTGTCAAGGATCCTGCAGATGAATCCGAATACCGCAGGTAATATCTTTAGCAGAAGCGGTCTGTAGATCATATCCTCAAGATCGATCCATTTTGGCCATATATCCACATATACCCTGTTTTCGCCGTTTGCTGACACTCCCAAAATCCCGACACTTCCGCCGGACAATGTGCGGATACTGCCATCTTCAGTCCTTTCTGCAGCTTTTCCATCTTCTATCCCGTCTGTCTCCTCCGACGGATCATCCTTCCACATTAAGAAGCGTCTGACTATGAAAAAATATACAAAAAGTCCGATGACTATCGATATGAGCGATCCCTTAAGGTTTTCAGGGCTGTAATATGAAACCTTTTCGGCCTCACTTCCCAAAAATCCGCTTCCCAAAAGAACAAGCTTATCAAAGGTAAGGGAGGGAATCATGCCGAATACCGGAAAGATCACCGCCGGAACAAGAAGCACCGCCTTACTCAGACCGGTCATGTATTTATCCTTCATGGAATCGTATTCCGCCTGTATCCTCTCATCACGGTTTTTTTCGAAAAAAACGCAGATACAGATCTTTGTCATATAGGCAAAGGTAAGTCCTCCGCTGAAAAGGAACAGTATTTCGGCTGCCTTAAGCTTGCCCGGTCCGAAGAAATAGGGTGTGGGGATCTCATTGCTCTTTACCAGTTCGATACAGCTTACGAGAGCCTCATGAATAAGGGTTTTTGATATATATCCGGAAAACAGGGGAACGGAGGCGATGGACAGAGCCCCTGCGATAAAACAGAGCTTTATTACCGTCTTATTCCTGCCAAATCCCCTTATATCATTAAGATCAAGCTTATGGAGATTCATGAATACCGCGCCTGCACAGAGGAAAAGCACGAGTTTCAGGAATGAATGATTTATCATATGCATAAAGGCACCGTTTATGGCACAATCCCCGTGCTCTCCCAGCATTCCGTAAAGACCCGTTCCTACCAGGATGAAACCTATCTGCGATACGGATGAACAGGCGAGGATCTTTTTGATATTAACGGAAAAGACCGCTGTCAGCGCTCCTGTGAACATGGTTATGAGACCCGCCGCAAGGATGAACTCTCCGAAAGGACCGTCACCGTATATCTTTCCGGATATCCTGTAGAACGTTTCTGCCCCCTCTCCATGAAAGAGTCTGCAGACCGTTATCAGTACACCGAAGACCCCGGCCTTTGTAAGCATTCCGGAAAGCAGCGCCGATGCGGGAGCAGGGGCAACGGGGTGGGCCTTCGGAAGCCAGATATGTAACGGAAAGGCTCCGGCCTTTGCAAAGAATCCGAATAACAGGCAGATCCCCGCGATATGAACATTGCGGACAAAGACCCCGTCAGATACTGCAGCTTTTTCTATATATGCGCTTCTTAACGAATCTATCTCAAGGGTTCCAAGCATTGAATAAAGCATGAACAGTCCCATGAGCATCACGAGGGAACCGATCACCGCAACAGCCATATAGGTTGATGCAGCCCTTAAGGCCTCTCTGTTTTCCTCGGCTGCCACCCACACATATGAGGCAAGGGACATTATTTCGAAGAAAATGAACAGGGTATAGAGGTCAGCGGAAAAAAAGACTCCTGCCGTTGCACTTAAGGTTATAAGTGTAAATAGATAATATCTGGCCCTGTGGTGCTCGTTTTTCAGGTATTCAAGACTGAACAGGGTCGAAACGGCAAACATAAATATGCAGATAAAGGCATAGATCCGCCTGAACCCGTCGGAAACAAAGCTCAGGCCGAAATGGGCAAACCCGGGTATGGTCTGCATATTATCGCCCTTTAAGGGATTTAAGGAAAAATACAGAACAAGCAGCAGAAGTTCCAGGACCACGACTATCGCGGAAAAAAAGGCATAGTGATCATCCCCGCTTTTTTTCGACTCAGATGTCTCTTTGCGGGTCTGTGATATAAAATATCCTAAAAGTCCTGCTATAAACGGTATTAAGATAAGAACAAAGATCATCAGACAACCTCCATGACCACGGATCTTACAAAATCAGCAAGAGGCTTTGAATACAGCCCGAGAACAAAAAGCACACAGACAAAAACATACAGCGGAAGCAGCATCTTTATGCCCGGATCACTGAAATCTTCCGTACACTCCTTTCCCTTTACGGGGAAAAATGCCCTTGCTGATATGGACAGCATGTATATTGCGGTAAGCAGGGCCGAGATCATGATAACGCAGAGGCCGGCATAAGCCAGAGGATTCATGCTGTTTACGGCCGCCTGTGCTATATACCATTTGCTGACAAAGCCCGGAAGCATCGGTACGCCCATAAGTGCAAGGGAAGCTATGGTAAAAATCGTAAACACCCGGGGAAGTTTATATCCCATCCCGTCAAGTTCATGTATATAATTTTTTCCCGTCCGGTGGATGACCGCACCCGCACAGAAAAACGAACATATCTTTATAATGGCATGTATAACAAGATGCATGACGGCGCCGATCAGTCCCAAGGGTGTCATTATAGTTGCAGAAAACAGGATATATGAAAGGTTGCTTATGGTGGAATATGCAAGTCTTCGTTTAAAATGAGTCTCTTTGACCGCCATGCAGGATCCGTAGAGAATGGTCAGGATGGTGACTGTCATAACAACGGTCTGGGCCCAGGTACCCTTAAGGATCTGAGTCCCGTAGCTGTAGTAAGTCAGCCTGATGATGGCAAAAGCCCCCGCCTTAACAACAGCCACCGCATGCAGCAGTGCGGTTACGGGCGTGGGTGCCACACCCGCCTTGGGAAGCCAGGCATTAAAGGGACAGATAGCTGCCTTTACGCCGAATCCCAGAAATGACATTACATATATAAGAAGAAACACATTCTCATTCCCGGTGATCTCCGCTTTGTCAAGCACTCCACCCATAATAAAATCAAGCGAGGTACCGTTTGTTATGATAAATACAAGACCGATAAAGGCAAAGGCGGCTCCCCCGAGTGAATAATACAGGTAAGTCCTGCTTGCAAGGATAGCTTCTCTTGAAAGAGTATGCATGACAAGAGGGAAGGTCACCAGTGTCAGCAGTTCATAGAAGAAATACATTGTCAGGAGGTTGCCGGAAAAAGCGATCCCGAGAGTCACCCCATAGGTCATGGTATAAAACATGAAAAAAATGGACCAGTACCTGTCCCCTTCCATATATTCAAAAGCATAAAGCGTTGCAAGGGGCCACAGAAAAGCCACCAGTGCCCCGAAGATCACGGAAAGTCCGTCTATCTTAAGGCTCAGGGAAAGTGCTCTTGTAAACCTTGCAAAAACAAAGGCACCTTCAGGAATGTTAAAAACCAGGAAGACTACAATAACGCTTGTTATAATAACTGACGTTTCTATATAGATTTCTTTGTACTTCTGCTGTCCGAACCTGATGGCCGGTAAGATCATTCCGGCTAAAAAGGGAAGAAGGACAGCAATGAACATCAATACTTCTTTCATTTCTTTTCTCTTTTTTGTTTATCTTTCTTCCGGATCCCTGCTCCGGATCTGTATGTTTTTGTTCTGTCTATCTGATCCACAGTGCTGCAAGCTTCTGTATGAAACCTTCAACAGGGCCCGGGAACATACCGATAAGAAGGGACAGGGCCGTCAGCAGGATCACCGGTATCAGAAGTGTCAATTCAACACCGGTTTTTTCACGGACAACCCGGGCTTCAGCATCCTCCTTTGCCACAAAGAATCCCTTCATGGTGACCGGAAGCAGATACCCTGCCGTCAAAAGGGCACTGACCAGCAGAGTCACCGGGCCGAGAAATCTGAAAACGGGTATGCCTGAGGCAATTGCCCCCGTCGCCAGATACCATTTGCTGAGGAAACCGCCCGTGGGAGGAATCCCTATAAGGGCGAGGGAGCAAAGCGTAAAGCACCAAAGGGTGACAGGCATCTTTTTCCCTATTCCGGTGTAATCCGACACTTTGTTAAATCCTGTTTTAATGATAAAAATCCCCGCTATGAGGAATAGTGCGCTCTTTATAAAGGCATGCGAGAAGGTATGCATCAAAGCCCCTGTAACCGATGCTTCATCGGTTATAAAGAGTCCGAACAGGATATAGGAAACCTGGCTTACGGTGGAATAGGCCAGCCTCTTCTTGATCAGATCTTCTCTGTAAGCCAGGGCAGAACCCATAAATACGGTTATAAGACTTAATATCAGTACTGTTTTCTGTACCCAGGTGCCTTTAAAGAGATCAGCACCGAATATATAAAAGAGGGTCCGGATGATCCCGAATACTCCCGCTTTTACTATTATTCCCGAAAGGACAGCCGATGCCGGAGCGGGGGCTATGGGATGGGCCGTGGTAAGCCAGGCATGCATGGGAAACATTCCCGCCTTGACCGAGAATCCTGTCAGCATCAGGAACAATATGACTAGCAGCAGTTTTTTTTCATCCGCCCCCATATCCGAAAGAACACCGCCGTAAGCAAATCTCAGGCTTTCCGCATGCTTATTCAGGAAGAATATTCCAAGAAGTACGGGATATGCACCGGCCAGTGAATAGAACAGATATTTGAGCCCTGCCATAACGGCTTCATGAGACTGCTCGTGCATTACAAGCGGAACCGAGCACAGAGTCATCAGCTCATAAAAAAGATAAAACGTGATTAAACTTCCTGAAAACGACATGCCTATCAGCACAAAATAGACCAGAGAATAAAAGATATAGTATCTCGGTCTGTTTTCTTCATGTTTCATGTATACGGGAGTATATACGAGCACGGAAATAAAGACGATACTGACAAGCACCGCAAACATGATCCCCATTTCATCCGGTTTAAAGTAAAACAATTCCTGCATCTTTAACACCTTCACGAAAACAGCCTTAATCCTTCATGGATCAGATGATTGAATACTTCCGAACTCATTCCCAGTGTCAGGTTTACCAGTATAAACCCGATTATGGTAAAGCCGTAGGACGGTCTGTCCATAAAGCTGAAATCCTGACCGGCATAAGGACTCTCCGGAGCGGGTGTATATATCCTTATGACAGTCTTCATAAAGTAGATGGCATTTAATATAACGCTTATGGCCAATACCACAAGGGTAGGGATCGATTTTCCCTCCACGCTTATACCTGCCTCCGCAAAAAGAAGCTTTGAAATAAAGCCCGACAGCATCGGTATTCCCACCATTGACAGCGCTCCCACAAAGAATCCCATACCTGCGATCCTGTTTCTGAAGGCTGCCCCCGTAACATGAACAAATTCCCGTTTATATCCCGAAACATCCGTAAGTCCTATGGCTGCTATGAACAGAAGGGATTTTGTTGTCCCGTGGGACAGCATATGGAAGATGCTGGCTTCCATTCCAAGCTCCGTGGCAAGACCGAATCCCATGAAGATATAGCCGATCTGCGCTATCGAGGAATATGCTATCATCCTTCGGATATCATTTTCCCTTATGGCCCGCACGGATCCCACTATCATAGCCGTCAGTCCGAAGGTATAAAAGACATCCAGGATATGTGAAGAAACAAATACATCATAACCTATGACCCTGTAGATTATCTTTATGAGCAAAAAGATGTATCCCTTGGATACAAGGGAAGACAGGATCGCTGCAGAGCTCACCGTGGAATATCCGTATGCATCCGGGAGCCAGGCATGGAACGGAAAAAGGGCACTTTTTACCGCAAGACCCACGCTTATAAGCGTTATCATTACAAGCAGGGGCATTTTATATTCCCCCGAATTATGAAGGACCGCTATCGATTCCTTTATATTGCTCATAAGAAGGTGCCCCGTAATGTCGTAGATCATGCAGATCCCCAAAAGCAGGAGTCCCGATCCGATAAGGCTCATGATCATGTATCTCACCGCGGCTATGTAGGTCCTTCCGATCCTCCTGATCATTATGAGGCCGCAGGCTGATATGGTATTGATCTCCACAAAAACATAGGCGGTGAAAAGGTCATTTGTATAAACAAGGGCTAAGAGCGAGCTTAACATCAGATCCACAAGTATGTAATAGAGATTATGCCTGTCTTCGTCCACTTCATCATCAAGCTTCTGATGACCGCCTACAACACTCAAAAGCATTATTATCGAAAAGAAGGCCGCCATCATTGCCTCAAGCGGGCCGAAACGTATCTCATTACCGAAGGGAGCTGGAAAATGACCCATCATATAGACAACACTCTCTCCCCTCTTATGCAGGCTCACAAGGAGAGCACAGGACATGGAAAAGACAACGGATATCATTATCCCGTTCAGCCATTTTGCCGCTTTTTTGGGCAGGATGGAGGTAATGATCCCCGAAAGCATCGAAAGCATTATGGAAAAGAAAGGAAAATTGTCGATAAATCTCACTATCTTTTCTCCTTTCTCAGTCTCGTGGATATCTCATCAAGATTAAGGGTATGAAACCGCCTGTAAAGCTGTAAAACAAGTGAAAGCATAAGCGCCGTAACGGATACGGACACAACGATACCCGTAAGCACCAGACCGGCGGGAATGGGATTGACATAGGCTTCCGCCTCCTGTATGCCGTCGGTGATGATCGGCGCATTTCTTCCGGCGATATAGCCTTTTTCCGTAAGAAACAGGTAAATGGCGGAATCCATGATATTGAATCCGATTATTTTTTTTATAAGATTTCTCTGTAACAACAGATTCGTAAAGCCTATGGCAAACAAAAGCATGGCAACGGCTTCACCGTAATTTGCAAACAGTTCCGCTTCCATTCAGAAATCCCCCTTACGAAACATGCAGTAAAACGTGTACATTGTGCAGGAAACCACCAGTCCCACGCAGATATCCAGGGGAAGTATCAGCCCCGCGCTTAAAATAGCACCGGGTATCCCCTTTGGAATATGGCTTTCCAGATGATTTGCCCCGGTAAAGAAAGAATAGCTTTTTGCGAGACAATAAAATGTCAGAGCGGTGACGCTGACGATCTTATAGGTCTTTTCCACAAAGAAACGCTCGGTCTTGTTGAATCCGAAGGCATTAAGATACAGGATAAGTCCCGCACCTATGACAGCCCCTCCGGAAAAGCCTCCCCCCGGAGACAGATGTCCGTTTAAGATGATACAGCTGCCGAAGAGCACTATCACCGGCATTAAATATCTTGCGCAGAACATCAGAATGATATCATTTTTCGGCTCTAGACGCCTGTCGTTAGTCACTTCCTCGTATTTCATCGGATCCTTCTTTTTGAGGGAAGAATCGACCTTTAACAGTATGAGAACGGTTATCGTTGCTATGAACAGAACATTTGATTCTCCAAAGGTATCAAAGGCTCTGTAATCAAGGATCATGCCTGACACTATGTTCGTTGCCCCGGTCTCCTCAAGCCCCTTTTCTATATATCTTGTCGGAACCTCGTTATCTGCCGGATTGTCGGGAGCTCCCACCGGCGGAAGATAGAGAACATTTACAAACAGTATGACAAACATGGTCAGACAGAAAAGGATCGAGATAAACTTATAGATCTTCCGGAACCTTATTATGAGCCTGTTGTTATCCGTATCATAAATACGCTCAAGCATCATCTGTTTTTCGCGCAGGCGCTCGTTTAAAGCTTCCTCGCTTTCTTCGTATTCCTTCTGGGCCTTTTGTTCGATCTTCCCTATATAAGGATCCTCTTCTCCCTTAAGCCACTTAAAGTACCTGTAGGAAAAGGTCTTTTCGTATTCTTCTCTGCTCTTTTTCCTACTCATCGGAATCCTCCTTAAGGGATACGGTCTCATAAAGGATCTCATCCCTTTCTTTTTTCAGGGCTTCTTCCTCCTTCTCGGCGGGATCCTTTTCCGGATCGATGGCCTTGATACGTTTAAAACACCCGAAAAACAGGAGTGTAGTAACTCCGGCACCGACCGCAGCCTCGGTTATGGCAAGATCCGGAGCCTTTAAACACATCCAGATCATTGACATTATGAGACTGAAGGACATATAGATAAGTATCGAATTTAACAGGTTATTTGAAAAGCTGACCGCCACGGCACAGCTTATCAGAAAAACAAACAGGATCATCTGAAAAACCGTCATTTTTCTCCCTCCGGATCTTTAGGCTCCGACTCTGAATCCTTTGTTTCATCCACCGTTTTATCATCCACTGTTCTACCATCCACCGTTTTATCATCCCCTGCTTCGCCCTCCAGCTCGGAAAGCTCCGCTTTTTTCAGATAATGCGTCAGGCTCTCGTTGGTATAAGTCTCCATCCTCGATATAAGATGACTCGAAACCGGAGAGGTTATCCACAGAAAAACGATCACAAGCACCATCTTAAGGGTCGTGAAATTAAGCCCCGATATGATCATCAGGCCCGAAAGCGCGCACAGGATCCCCAGTGTATCACCCATGGCCGCCGCATGCATTCTGTTAAGGACATATTTCATCTTGAATATGCCGACTATCTCCGATCCGAATATGAAGAGCGCTGCCGCAATAAGGCAAAGCCCCAGGATCAGTCTTATCCATTCATACATTTATTTTTCTCCCGGATCGTTTCCGTATGGTCCGATATAATCATCCGGATTTACAAATTCCGACCTTTCCAGATAATCCTCCATGAAGAGGTCTTCCTGCTGCATCTCCTGCTCGTTCTTTTTTTCCGCATATATACCCATATAAAGCTTGGATATGAGGACGACTGCCAGGAAACTGATCATGGCGTATACCAGGGCGACGTCCACAAGATATCCCTCGTTAAGATAGAGGGCAAGGCAGCAGATCATAACCATAACTATGGTTCCCATCATATTTACGGACATCAGTCTGTCCGCGATCTTCGGTCCCCTTATCGCCCTGATGAGGCAGAAGAACAAAAACACCGCCAGTATGGAAAGGATAATGGGAAAGGCCGTTTCCGTAACCGAATTACTTATCATTCATGACCTCCTCCATTCTTCTCAGTATATGCACAAAAGAGGACTCATCGAGCCCTTTTGCAAGCTCCCTGTCAAGGCAGTGGACCAAAAGGTCATTGCCCTCAAGGGAAACGGTTATGGTACCGGGGGTAAGTGTTATCGAATTGGCAAGAAGAACCCTCAGGGCATTTGTCTTAATATCCGTCGTAAAATGCACAAGGACCGGCTCGAGCTCATATCTGTTGCTCATTATCAGCCTGAAGGCGCTTATATTGGCTTTGATTATCTCGGCGACAAGGTTCAGGATATACCAGATGATAAGAAAAAATCTCTTAAATTTCAGTAAGTCCTTTGACAGGCTGAAATTTAAGAATCTGCACATGAAGAAATATATCAGTCCGGCCATGATAAGTCCGGAAATAAGTATTTCCGGGCTAAACCGGCCGTTAAAGATTATCCACAAAAGAACCAGTATAATATACATTTCTGTATCCTTTTTCCTGCATACCGCTTTTATATGATAAAAAACGTCTGACAGCCGGAAACATTGACCCACTCCGCAGCGGACTCAGTCAATATATCCTGTTCAAATAAGTATAGACCATTATGAAAAAAAGTCAAAACGTTATGCTTTTCCGTATGCTTTTTACGGTACGATTTATGCTTTATGGAAGAGTGATTTTGATATACAATACCCATATAACAGAAAAATCGGAATACCGGAGCCGGCAATGAAAAAAACAGAGAAAAGAATTTTTGACATCATCCAGATAGGAAAACGTGAAGATACGGCAAGCACGGCCTTTGATATATTTATAACGATTGTTATTTTAATAAACCTGTTCTGTACCTTTTTTTCTACCTTTGAGGAATCCGTAAGATACAGCACGGCCATAGATGCTGCGGAGCTTGTAACGATCCTTATTTTTACCGTCGAATACATCCTGAGATTATGGACAGCAAAATTCCTTTATCCCGGACTTTCATCCGGAAAGGCGGTCTTTCGGTTCGTCTTTTCATTCTACGGACTGGTTGACCTTTTAACCTTCATGCCCTACTATCTTCCCATAGTATTCCCCCAGGGTGCGGTGGCCTTCAGGATATTCCGTATTTTCCGTATATTCAGGCTCTTCAAGATCAACGCAAGCTATGACGCCTTTAACGTTATTTCGGACGTACTCAGGGAAAAAAAGGACCAGCTCATCTCTTCGATGTGCATGATCCTGATACTGATGCTTGCATCTTCCCTGTGCATGTATTCCCTCGAACATGAAGCCCAGCCCGAGAACTTCAAAAATGCTTTTTCCGGGATCTGGTGGTCCGTATCCACTCTGTTGACCGTGGGATACGGGGATATCTATCCCATAACCATCGGCGGGCGGATAATGGCAATTATCATATCATTTCTGGGTGTGGGAATGGTCGCCATCCCTACCGGTATCATAAGCGCCGGTTTTGTGGGCCAGTATACGAGGATCAAGGCCCTTGATACCCTCGGTCAGGAAAACAGCCTGAGATTTCTGATCTCCACCGTTACAAAGGATCATCCCTATAACGGATCATATATACGGGATCTCACCTTTCCTCCGGGAATCATACCCCTTCTCGTTGTAAGGGATGAGGAAGAGCTTCTCCCGAATGATGACCTTAAGCTTAAGCCCTCCGATCTCATTATCATAGCAAACGAGCGATCAGGCCCCCAGAACAGAAGGGATGCCGAAAATGAGATAATAAAAAGGGAACGGATCGAACTCCGTGAAATAGAGATAGGGGCAAAACATCCCTGGGCAGATATTCCCATCAAGTCTTTAGGTATTTCAAGACAGGAATTCATAACCATGATCGAAAGAGACAGACATGTGATGGTACCCGATGCGGACACCGTGATAAGGGCCGGAGACGTTGTCCTTCTGTACTCAAAAAGTGATTCCATAGGACAGAAAGCCCGGGCTGAGCTTAAATATCCTTTCTGAGGCTTTTCCCAGATCCGGATCATTCCCCCGGCGGGCCGAATGACATGTGTTCAAAATAGAGTGCTCCGAAATCCGGTTCATTTGCAAGTATCACTTCATCGGATGATCTTATTATCCTGTCCGCGGATTCTCTGTCCTCACCCTCACAGGAATATCTGGCAAGCCCCATCAGGGAAGTGTTTCCCATTATTATCGTCTTTTTCAGGAGCTCCCTGTCAATAAAATCCACGGTCACTGCAGCCCTGAGATCCAGAGAATGCCCCATTCCGCCTGAAATGTACACCTTATCGATATCATCATATGAAATGCCGTAGTTCTTAATAAGAAGCTCCACACCGGCATAGATGGCGGATTTTGCCATCTGGATATCCCTTATGTCCTTCTGGGTGATCAGAACAGAGGAGCCATCCCCTCCTTCGGCAGCTCCGGGGCGGCCCGGTAGCCTTTCAGAGGATACCTCATAAGGAAATCCTTCATCGAAGTATTCCTCTTTAAGCAGCCCCTCCCCGTCAATGATCCCCTTTTCCACGAGTGAGGCGATCATACTTATCACATCGGAAGCATTTGACAGTCCGGTTCCCTCAAAGGCCGGTCCTGCGGCAGCACTGGCGACCAGGATCCTGTCCCTGTTTCCTAAAGCCATCTCACCGTTTGTTCCAAGATCAAGAAAGAGACAGACCTTATCGTTCAGATGAAAGCCAAGGGCATAAAGTCCGGCCGCGATATCTCCGCCGATATAGGCAGAAATCCCCGGAAAAGTCTCATATGGTATATCATCAATATAACCAGTCTGTCTCTCAAGGCTTACCGGCGTGAAAGGGTAATTGACAAGCCCGCTGCAGTCAAAGCCCTGAAGAAGGTGAATGATCGTGGTATTTCCCGCTATCAGGATCTTAGCGGGTCTTTTTTCGGATCCCTTAAGAAGTGCTCTCAGATCCTCTTTTAAGAGATCTGCCAGTTCTTCTCTTTTTCCCCTGATGGAAGCCTCACTCCTGGATACAACGTCCGCTCCGTATACAGACTGGGAATTGAGACGTGTGGAGGAAAAAATAACCCTGCCGTCCTTTATGTGTTCGCAGGCAAGGGTAGTAGTACCTATATCCACTATGAAATGATCGTTTTTTACGGACCTGTAAAAAACAGAGGTCTTATCATAATCAGCTAAGATCTCCGTTTCCCTTGAAATATGACTTAATACACAGTCTTTGCAAAGACCGCAGTTTATCCGCCCCGTACAATAAGGCGGCTTTTTATTTGCATACATGTTTTCCACCTGTGACGGCCTGCCAAACCACCGGGGACAGCATTTCTGTCCCCCTTCGACGGTCTGTTTAACCTCTTTTTACGGCTTACTCGTCTCCCTCGGAATCCTCTTCGGCGGCTATCACGCCGGAAAACACCGATATTACCGCAGATATCACGATCGCTGCTATTATGGCTATAGCCACTATTCCAACAAATAAAACCATTTTCGTCCTCCTGTATTATCCCCGATCTTTATGATCTTTTTTTTCAAGTTTGATTATTTACCGCGGATCGTCATTTTTTTAAGCCTCCGTATCCCCGTTATCATCCGCCTCTTTAGGGATGCCGGTTTCCTCCGTGGCCGGCTGATCTTTTTTTGTTCCGTTTTCTTCCGTGCCCGTCTGATTTTCTGAGATTCCGGCTTCTTCCGTATCTGCCTGTGCTTCCTCATTTATCGGCAGTTCAAAGTCTCCCTTCATTAACAGGGAGATATCCGCATCCGGCTCGGCTATAAGCCTTCTTGACTGGTTCAGGATCGCTTCCTCTATCTTGTTGCGGACAAGACGACCGTTTCCGGCCTCCCTGGCATTTAAGAGCTGGGTCTCGGCAAAGAAATACCTGAGGGGTCCCTCCGCATCCTTATCTATCACATAACCCTTGGACTTTGCCGTGATATGGGCTATGGCAAGCAGTTCCTCAGCCGTATAATCCGGGAAATCTATTATATTCGGAAATCTGCTCTTAAGACCCGAATTTGCTTCAAGGAATTCCGACATTTCCTTGCTGTAGCCTGCCAGGATCACTACAAGATCGTCCCTGTTGTCCTCTATCGCTTTTACCAGAGTATCGATAGCCTCAAGACCGAAACTGTCCTCTCCGCCTCTGTAGAGACTGTATGCCTCATCTATAAACAGGACGCCTCCGAGAGCGGATTTGACCACCTGATTCACAAGCGGTGCCGTATGACCCACGTAACGTCCTACCAGGTCGCCCCTTGATACCTCAACAAGCTGTCCCCCCGACAGTATCCCTATGGCCTTTAAGTAACGGCTGACTATCCTTGCTATCGTGGTCTTGCCGGTACCCGGATTTCCGGTAAATATCATATGCCTGTTAAGTTCACCGGCCTTTAATCCCTGATCCCTTCTCTGTTTCTGGATCTCATAATATTCCTTTAATGAGCGTATATACTTCTTGATCTCTGTAAGACCCACGATGTTCTCAAGATCCGCCTCGACCTCGGCAAGCTCTCCCGAATAGCTTACCTGCAGGAAATCCGTAAGGGGAACACTGTTTTCCCCCGAAACGATCCTTGGTATCTCACCGTCACATTTAAGTGTGATCTCCTTCAGAGCATCATTTTCACTCTCAAGCCTGTATTCCGTCAAAGCCTTAAAAGCATCCTCGCAGGCATCTATAACACCCTTAAGAGCCCTTCCTTTTGAGGTCTGGCTGAGGATATGCTTCTCAAAGCTCTCGTCGATCGAAAGCTCATAATCAAGCTGTTTTTTTACCCTGGTCCTTAAAAGCTCCTCCTGCTCCTTTGCTATCCTTTCGACGGCATCCGATGACAGAGCCTCGGTGACACAGATATCCCCAAGAGAATTGATGAAGGGTGCCCCCATTATATCAGCAAGCTTTGTAAGAGATTCCGTGCCCATGAACACCAGATATTTTCCCTTTGCGGTCAGTGAAGATATCGTATCTCCCGCAAGCGCATTATTTACGCTCACAAGCTGGTTGTTCTGCATCGTATATCTTTCATTTAACATGGTCTCGCCCTTGTTTACCAGATCAAAAAGGCGGCCAAGAAATGCAACATTGCAGTTTGCGTAGTTCTCAAACAAAATGACGGGTGAGATGCTGTTTAATGCGCTGTAGAGATCCATGATGAACAGTTTTTCCTCAGCCTGTGTCGGATACAGCGACAGGTCCATCCTGTATATCGAAGGATCTACAAGAAGCTTTCTGTCCGAGAGTTCTTTGGTTATCAGTGTCAGGGAATAGTGCCTCCCCGTATCTTCGGGACCCGAAATATATATGCCGTTCAGCGCATCGTTTTCATCCCTTTCCGTTACAAACGGGCGCTTGAAAGCTATGATAAGCTTCTTAATGTACTCATCCTCGCCATAGATCTTCTCAAGCAGCTTTTCCCTGAGCCCGTCAAAACTCTTTAAAGAATTTCCATCCTCGATGATCCCGGTACCCTCGAGCTTAAAATCACTCTTTAAATTCCTGTTGAGCTCATTAAGCGTCGAGCTGATATCCTCAAGTCCCGGCTTTTGATTTCTTTGTTCTGTAAGCTGCTGATTTTGAATTCCCGTCTCTGTAAGCCCCGGGTTTTGAATTCCCGGCATTTTATCACCGGATGTTCCGTTTAAGATACCCTCCGGTTTAAACGGATCCTGATCCCCCTTCATATAGGACAGAGGTTTTTCACCATTTCTGCCTTCCGTAATATGAGTCAGATTCTCATAGAGAGTGCCGCCGTACTTTTTCTGCCTCTTTTTTGCTGCCTCTATATCCTCTACGGAATAATTGGCTCTGTTTCCGCCAAAAAGCTCATTCATCTGTCCTTCAAAATCGTTCATTACAAGTCTCCGCTTTTTTTCAGTTGCCGTAGCCTTCCCTGCCGGCACTCATTATACTTTCCGCAACCCCGGGGAAATACCAGGAGAGCTCTCTCCTGTTCACAATGCCGAACTGTTCATTGTCCGATGAAGCTATGCCGTTATCCCAGATACAGCAGGGAATCCCGTAGCTTCCCATGGTTTCTATGAAGTATTTGTAATAGGCTGACCGGTCTTTATCGTTGTCTTTTTTGTTTCTCGCACCGAATTCGTCTACGACCACGCCTACGCCCTTTGACAAGAACTTTTCATCAAGGGTCTTTCCGAGATCATCTATCTGATAGGTGCTTGAACTTTTTTCCGGATCGAAATACCTGTTGGTCTCAGCACTGCTTAACTCCTGAAGGGCAAAGCTGTAAGGAACATAAGCATGGACCTCGATCATCAGTTTACCCTCTGTGGTATCCCTGGGGATCAGGAAATTCTTCGACTGAATGGGTATCGAAGAAGCATCATAGCCCGGGATCAGGAGATACCTCTCCGCATTTTTCCCCCCGGAAGCTCTTACCGTGTCCACAAAAAGCTGATTTGACTCATTAATTATCTTCTCGGCGTCCAGACATTCATCCGCAAAATAATTCATCTTCCATTCATAGATCGTTCCCACAAGCCTGGGCTCATTAAGAGATTCGAAGATCAGATGCTCATCATAATCCTTAAAGCATTCCGCCACAGTCTTCCAGACAGCCTCCACATACCGGAGGGACTGCTCCCTGTGCTCCGTATCCGGATAATAGTATTCTTTTGAATTGTCATGGTGGATATTGATGATCACATAAAGATCATCTTCGATACAGTAATCCACCACTTCCTTTACTCTTTTTAGCCATGCCTCATTGATCCTGATACCGGATCCGCTGTTTATATCGGGATCCTCAAGATGCGGATGCCAGGTTACGGGTATCCTTACCGTGGTAAAGCCCTGATCCCTGAGATAATCTATCATCTCTTTGGTGGTCGTGGGATTCCCCCAACAATTCTCGGTTTTCAGATCATCCGCAAAGACCTTATTATCATCAAAAGCATCCAGTGTATTTCCCAGATTCCAGCCAAGCTTTAGTTTTTTTGCAAACTCCACCGAACCGTGACCGGCAGCGTCATCAGCGTTATTCCCGGACATTTCTGATTCTCCCGTATCGCCATCGATATCACCGGCATTCTTATTAGATGCGCCGGGATCCTCTGCGGCGATATCCTCTGCACCGGTATCCTCTGCGCTTGAATTTGCTTTCTCTTTCTCATCTGCGCCGGTATTAATCGCACCCGTATTACCCGTCTCTTCCGGAAGATAATAAACACAGCCGGAAAGAGCAAGACTCGTAATAAGGATGACGGCCGACGTTAAAGTAAAAAATGATCGCTTACAGCTTTTCAGGTTCATCATACTCCACCCCGAAGGTGTCTACGGTTACGGATTTCATGATCTGAGGTTTAACCGGCTTATCGGCACGATCCGTCTGGGTTTCGGCTATCCTGTCTACCGCTTCCATACCTTCGATGACTTTTCCGAAGGCAGCATATTCACCGTCCAGATGAGGTGATGTCTTATGCATGATAAAGAACTGGCTTCCTGCAGAATCAGGCATCATGCTCCTTGCCATTGACAGAACACCCCTCTCATGTCTGAGATCATTCCTAAAACCGTTACTGTAAAACTCTCCTTTTATCGAATATCCGGGGCCTCCCGTTCCGATTCCGTCCGGATCCCCGCCCTGTATCATGAATCCTTTTATCACCCTGTGAAAGATCACGCCGTCATAAAAGCCTTTATTTATCAGACTTATAAAATTCCTTACAGACTGCGGGGCGATATCGGGATATAATTCCGCCTTGATAATGTCTCCGTTTTCCATAGTTATCGTTACTACAGGATTCTGTGCCATGAGTTTTCCCTCCTTAATCTCTGACTTATATCTTTATCTTATATCTTCTTTTAATATCTTCTTTTGATATCTTCCTTTGATGCCTTCCTTTGATATCTTCCTTTAATACCTTTTTTGGTACCTTCCATTGATACCTGACTCCGCTTCACAGGCGGGTCATACTGCCCGTTCTTTATTCATCCTCTTCCCGCTTGAATATACTGTAATCCCTGTTCAGCAGGGTATTACAGGTAAGCCTCTTGGATTCTTCCCAGCCTAATTTATCAACTATCAGGTCTCTGAGCTTATGTTTATTTTTCTTGCTATAACCTCTGATGGCATTGGAATGGATGATTTCCATAAGCTCCATCCGCCAAAGCAGGTTCATCTGGTTTTTCAATTTTGTAAGCGGTCTCTCCGCAGGATTTTTCCGTGCCTCCCTGTATACTTCCAGATGAAGTCCCCCTTCATCATCCTTCAGTATATCATAGATGCCCCAGTGGTCAGGCACTGCCTCCTCTATCTTATCCAGAAAATGGATCCCCGTCACAATATAACAGTAATCGCAGAACCTGTCATAATTCTTCACCTGTTTTTCAAGCCTGACCAGGGAATCCCTGTCGCTCTTTATCTCAAATCCCAGGATCTTATCCTTTGTAACTATAATGGCATCTGCCCTGCTCTTTCCAATTACCAGTTCCTCAAACACCCTCACCGGCTCGTGAAGAGCTTCATAGCCGCCTTCTATCGTTTCAAACAGGATATCCCTCATTACAGGATCATTAAGACCCTTCTTCTCCGCCATCCGATACAGACCTCCCCACTCTGATTCTATATTTTATCATAGTTTGCATTATATTCAAAATCCCTTCCCTGCGCAGTATATGTTGGTTATATCTATTATTATTTCTGTCTGCTCATTGCGTTTTGGTCTGAGCATTCATGAAAAACTGCCCGGTTTTCTTTTAGACACTAATTTCTGGGCTTTGTTGAAATATTAGTGTATAGCTGTCCTTTCCATGACACTAATTTTCGGACTTTGTTGAATTTTTAGTGTATCGCTGCCGCTTCCCTGACACTAATTTCCGGACTTTGTTGAAATTTTAGTGTATCGTTGCCGCTTCCCTGACACTAATTTCCGGACTTTGTTGAAATATTAGTGTATTGCTGCCTTTTCCATGACACTAATTTCCGGACTTTGTTGAATTTTTAGTGTATCGCTGCCCTTTCCCTGACACTAATTTCCGGACTTTGTTGTTTTTTTAGTGTATGGCCGCCGTTATGGCTGCCGTTTTATAGCAAAAAAGGACCCGGCGGGAAACCGGATCCTATATTGACACCAAATATTTACGCCTGTGTTTTCACCCCGCAGGGGCTGTTCTGTTTCACAGCTAAATTTCCTGTATCACCCCGCAAGGGCTGTTCTATTCGCGGGCGCTGTTCTATTCTTCTATTTTTCGATTATATTGACCTCGCAGGGCTTTCCGCCTGCAAATACGGTCTTTACGGTATCATCCGCGCTTATCAGGCCCTCCTCGACATATTCATATTTGTCGGGGATTATCCCGCTCTCGAGGTTCCTGATTATCTTGGATACCCTGGGACCGTGAAGGGGATTACATTCGCCAATGCAGGATATCCTTCCGGAGATGACCTCCTCTATGGCCTGGTCACAGGCTCCGTCGAAGGCCACTACCATGATCTCGCCGTCCTTTATGTTGCTGCCGACCTTTCTCCCCGCAGTTTCTATGGCTTCAATGGCTCCAAAGGCCTCATTATCGTTTTCACAGTAGACAACATTTATATTGTCATGTTCCCGCAGGAACTTGGTCATCACTGCCCGGCCTTTTGCAACTGTAAAATCTCCGGATTCTTCTCCGAGAAGGTTCCAGCCGTACTCCGACACCGCCTCCCTCAGGGCTTTGGTCCTTCCAATCTCAGCAGAAGCGCCCTCCGTGCCCATGATATTTACGATATTGATCTCCGAGCCTTCGATCCCCTTTGCCTTACAGTACTCGTTTATCCACTCGCAGACCTTTACGCCTTCCATCTCAAAGTCGGAGCCTACCCAGCATGAAAACAGCCCGCTGTCATCCACATTGACCATCCTGTCTACGATGATCACCGGGATCGAAGCATCCTTAGCCTCACAGAGCACGGTATCCCATCCGTCCTCCACCACCGGAGCGAGAACGATGTAATCAACCTCTTTCTGAATAAAGGTCCTTATTGCCGTTATCTGGTTCTGCTGTTTCTGCTGTCCGTCCGAATATGACAGATCGTATCCGTTTTCCGCGGATAAAGCCTCCTTCATCGAGGCAGTATTTATATTTCTCCAGTCTGATTCTGCCCCGATCTGGGAAAAACCAACACTGATAAGACCCTTGTCTTCCTCTTCCGTGATCTCATCGACGGCTTCACCGGTCTCACTTCCGGTCTGGTCTGATTTCCCGCCACAGGCACACAGTATACACAGGAGAAATGTCAAGACTATATATATTGATTTTCCCGGTCTGTGTCTGTTCATCTGTATCACATCATTTCTTCTTCTTTAACCTCAGTGAGGCGAATATGCTCTGTATTACTATGAATAAGAACAGAAGGGCGGCCGTAAGGATGTTCGGCCAGGAACTTGCCAGTTTACCGTTCGTCTTAACTATCGAAGATATGGTACCGTTTATCAGCACACCGAAGAAGGATCCTATGACATTGCCCACACCTCCTGTCAGAAGCGTTCCACCTATAACTGCCGAGGAGATCGCATCCATCTCAAGTCCGAGAGCCTGCTGAACCGAACCGGACATCGTATTCAGTGAAAAGCAGATGCCGCCGATGGAGCAGAGGAAGGATGAGAGTATATATGCCTTCATCTTGATGCTCTTTGTACGAAGACCCATCATGGCTGCCGACTGCTCATTACCGCCGATGGCGTAAAGGCTGCGGCCGAATCTTGTATAACGGAGCATGAAAAATATGATGACAAGCACGATGAGGGCTATCACAACGTTCACACGTATGTAAGGAGCATTGTAAACGCCTTTATTATTCGTATATCCTCCGAAGGGGAGCTTTATCTTGTAGTTGGCCCACGCATAGTATAAAGGTGAGCTTTCCTGGGTAATGGAAACCTGATCGGTGGATATGACGGCAGTCATACCACGGGTAAAGAACATTCCCGCCATGGATACAATGAAGGGCTGTATCTCCATATGACCTACGAAGAAACCCTGTGCAACACCGAAAAGGATTCCGACAGCAAGAACTATCAGTATCATAAGGGGAGCCGGTATACCTTTATTTAAGCCCACCGCAAGCAGCATACAGTCCATTGCAACAAGACCGCCGACCGAAATATCTATTCCGGCTGTCAGCATTACGCAGGTCATACCGCAGGTAATGCAGATAAGACCGGCATTTGTGATCAGAATGTTAAGGAAAGTCTGAAGGTGGGTAAATCCCTTGTTCCTGTATAAGATACATCCCAGACTGTAAAGCACTATGAAGAGCAGTATGGTGATCACGAGCAAAAGAGTATTGCTGTTAAGCTTTAATTTACTTTTCATTTATGCCACCCCCTTTGCTGCTTTGTTCAGATTCCGTTTACGTATGTATTCCCTTACCGGAGGTGACTGAATTGCAACAATGATTATAACGATTATTGCCTTGAACACCGGCGCCTGGTTGGTTGAAACACCCAGGGCATAAAGTGTTGTGGTGATAGCCTGTATCGTATATGCTCCGATAATGGAACCGGCGAGATTGAACTTACCGCCTCCCAGTGAGTTACCGCCGAGAGCAACCGCAAGGATCGCATCCATTTCCAGATAAAGACCGATATTATTGGAATCCGCAGAGGTTATCCTCGAAGAAGCAACTATTCCGGCTATTCCCGCGAACATTCCGCAAAGAATATAGGCTACATGTATTATCAGCTTGGAATTAAGTCCGGCGATACGGCTGGCCTTTGAGTTGATACCAACCGACTGGATATACATTCCGAGAGCCGTCTTTTTAAGGATAACCGAAAGAATGGCTATAAAGATGGCCGTAATGATTATAGGAGTGGGAATGGGCCCCAGGAAACTTCCGAAGAAGCCGAAGGTGCCGTTTCTTACATACACTATAAGATCGTTACACAGAAGAAGCCCTATGGCCCTGGCCGCCGAATACAATATTAACGTCGCCACCATGGGCTGGATATTTAACCTCGCCACCAGCAGTCCGTTAAAGGCACCGCAGAGACATCCCATAAGTATACCTGCGATAACACCCACTATCAGGGGAACCGCAAGTTCGTTTGTGGAGGATACGCCGTATCCTGCAAGAAGCATGCAGCAGAAGGAAGCACAGAGGCTCATTACCGATCCTACCGAGATATCGGTTCCTGCGGAAGCCGATACAACCAGAGTCATTCCAAGGGCAAGAAGAGCTGCCTCCGATCCTCTGTTAAGTATGTCTATTATTCTTCCGTACAGGATCGTACCGTTACTGGTAGACTGCTGAAGCGTTATCTTGAAAAACGAAAGCGGAGCAACTCCGGTTGCCGCATCATGAATGATATTTGTCGCCATGACAAGGATCATAGCCACGATAGGCAAAAGAAGCGGAGACTTTTTGATCCTTTCGATTAAATTCTTATTTTTCATCCCTGTCTCCTCCTGCAATTGATTTCATTACTCTTTCTTCGGTAAGTTCTCCGGTAAGTTCTTCAACCTTCTTACCGTCTCTCATGATGATCATCCTGCTGCAGGTACGGATCATCTCGGCGATCTCGGAAGAAATGAACATGATGCTCTTTCCCTCGGATGCAAGCTCAAGGATAAGCTTCTGTATCTCCGTCTTGGTTCCTACGTCGATACCTCTTGTGGGCTCATCAAGAATGAGGAAATCCGGGTCGGTCGCAAGCCATCTTGCGAGTATGACCTTCTGCTGGTTTCCGCCGGATAACTGCTTTACAAGAGTCTCTCTTCCGGGAGTCTTTATGGAAAGCAGATCTATGTATTTGTCAGCCAGCTCATTCTGTTTGGAATAGGGCATCAGTTTGAACATTCCGCTTCTTGACTGAAGAGCAAGGATGATATTCTCACGGACCGAAAGATCGGCTATGATACCCTCTGCCTTTCTGTCATCCGGAAGCATTCCCATTCCGAGATTCATGGCATCTATGGGCTGATTGATCTTAACCTCTTTGTCCTTGACTTTAAGGGTACCCGAATTGGCCTTGTCTGCACCGTAGATCACTCTTGCAAGCTCCGAACGGCCGCTTCCCAAAAGTCCGCCGACACCGACAACCTCTCCTTTATGGATATCAAGATCGAAGGGCTTTATGGTACCCGTGTGGCCGAGGCCTCTTGCGGATATCTCAAGCTCATCAAAGGTCTTTCCGGCATCTTCCGATTTAACCGATTTAAGATCATCGAAATCCTTACCCATCATGGCCGCAACAAGCTTTAACCTGGGCAGTTCTTCTATCGGATACTCTCCTACAAGCAGGCCGTTTCTGAGTACCGTGATCCTGTCGCATACCTCATATACCTGTTCGAGGAAATGCGTTACGAATATGATTCCGACTCCCTTTTCCTTAAGCATCCTCATAACTTTAAAAAGCTTTGATACTTCTTCATCATCCAGGGAAGATGTGGGTTCGTCGAGAATAAGCACCTTACATTCCATATCAACAGCTCTGGCTATGGCAACCATCTGCTGTATGGCAAGCGAATATTCTTCAAGATTCTTGGTAACATCCACGGAAATACCAAGTTCATCCATGATCTCCTGAGCTCTTTTTGTATAGCTCTTTCTGTCTATGGTCTTTATCTTTGTAAGAGGTTCCCTTCCGATAAAGAGATTTTCCGCCACGGAAAGGTTCGGGCAGAGATTGACCTCCTGATACACGGTTGATATTCCGACATTCTGGGCATCCTTTGTCGAATGGTTCTTTACCTTTCCTTCAACGCCGTCTATGTAGATCTCACCTTCCTCGAAATCGTTGATTCCGGTAAGACACTTGATGAGGGTTGATTTTCCGGCACCGTTCTCTCCCATCAGCGCGTGTATCTCGCCCTTTCTGAGGGTAAAATCCACATGACTCAGTGCTTTAACACCCGTGAATGTCATGGATATCTGTTTGGCATAAAGCACAACATTATCTTCCACGTTTTATTCCTCCCTGTCTAAATATCTTCCTCATATTATAAAATCGGGAGGGAGCAACAACTCCCTCCCTGATCTTACATTTTTTTATTAAGGTAAGCGGTGTGACCGCAAACCATTGTCTTTATCTTAGTACTGAGCCTCGATAACCTCGTCGGTAACTTCGATCATAGACATTGCATTTCCGTTAACCGAGAAGTCAACGATCTGATCTGCAAGTGCATACCAGTTATCGGGAACAAGGATCTGCTTCTCAGGTGTTCCGCCGGCTTCAAGAGTCTTGATAACTTCTTCAACTGTAGGAGCTGCAAGAGGGTTACACTCGAAATCAGCTGTGATCTTTCCTGCCTGAACGTCCTTAAGACCTGCTGTACAAGCATCATAGGAGATAAGGATTACATCGTTGCCAGGACCATACTTAACACCAGCGTTGTCCATAGCTGTCATAGCACCGAATGCTTCGTTATCGTTCTCACAAACAACAACGTTGAACTTGCCTTCATAAGACTTACAGAAGGACTCCATAACTTCCTGTCCGCCTGCCTCTGTGAAGTCACCGGTCTGCTTGTCAAGTACTGTCCAGCCTTCTCTGTCAGCGATCTGCTGGAAACCATCTGTACGTCCGATCTGAGCGGAAGAACCGATTGTACCCTGGATGATAAGAGCGTTGATCTCGCTGATGCCCTGAGCATCTGCATAAGCCTTAAGCCATTCACCTGCTGCAAGACCTTCTGTTAAGAAGTCTGAGCCTACCCATGAAACATACTTGTCAGAATCTTCGATAGTACGGTCGATAACGAT
>JAIKZD010000005.1 GCA_024682555.1 Lachnospiraceae bacterium
CCTCGGATGATATAAGCCTTATTGAAAAGGCCTACCACACAGCTGACGAAGCCCACAGGGACCAGCTCCGCCGCAGTGGTGAGCCCTACATCATACATCCCTTAAGTACGGCCACTATCCTTGCCGATCTTGAGATGGATAAGGAAACCATAGTTGCAGGACTCCTTCATGATGTGGTGGAAGATACCATCATGACAAAGGAGGATCTGGAACGTGACTTCGGAAGCGATGTTGCAGAGCTTGTGGACGGGGTCACGAAGCTCAATAAGCTGCGTTACCGCGGGAACAGGGCCGAATTCCAGGCGGATAACTTAAGGAAGATGTTCCTTGCCATGGCAAAGGATATACGGGTGATCATCATCAAGCTTGCAGACAGGCTTCATAATATGAGGACCCTTCAGTTCCAGTCGCCGGAAAAGCAGCAGGAGATAGCAAGAGAAACACTTGATATTTATTCCCCCATTGCCCAGAGGCTCGGTATAAGCAGGATAAAGATAGAACTTGATGACCTTTCCTTAAAATATCTTAAGCCCGATGTCTACCACGATCTTAAGCTCCAGATAGCCCAGAGAAGGGAAGAGAGAGAAGAGTTTGTGGAGGGGATCGTAAAGGAAGTGTCGGCCAAAATGGATGAAGCCGGAATAAATGCCTCCGTTAGCGGCCGGATAAAGCACTTCTTCTCCATTTACAAGAAAATGGTGAACCAGAATAAGAATCTGGACCAGATCTATGATCTCTTTGCGGTGCGTCTGATCGTTAAGGATGTGAAGGACTGTTACGCAGCACTGGGCATAATACATGAGATGTATAAGCCCATTCCGGGGCGGTTTAAGGACTATATCGCCATGCCGAAGGCAAATAACTACCAGTCCCTTCATACCTCCCTTATCGGGCCCAACGGCACACCCTTTGAGATACAGATAAGGACCTATGATATGCACAGGACCGCGGAATTCGGTATAGCGGCCCACTGGAAATATAAGGAGACCTCTGACGGAAGGCATCCTGACGAAAATGAGGAGGAAAAGCTGTCCTGGCTCAGGCAGATACTTGAGTGGCAGAAAAACCTTTCCGACAATCAGGAATTTATGAGCCTCTTAAAGAGCGACCTCAATCTTTTCTCGGACTTTGTTTACTGCTTTACCCCTACGGGGGACGTGAAAAACCTTCCCTCCGGTTCCACGCCGGTGGACTTTGCTTACGCTATCCACAGTGCTGTGGGAAACAGGATGGTGGGCGCAAGGGTGAACGGGAAGCTTGTTAACATCGACTATGTGATCCAGAACGGAGACAGGGTTGAGATAATTACAAGCCAGAATTCCCACGGACCGAGCAGGGACTGGCTGAAGATCGTGAGATCCACCCAGGCACGGTCAAAGATCAACCAGTGGTTTAAGAATGAGCTTAAAGAAGATAACATCATCCGGGGCAAGGCCCAGTTTGCCGAATACTGCAAAGCCCACGCCATAAAACAGGAAGATATAATGAAGCCTGCGTATCAGCAGGCTGTCATGGATAAATACCGTTTCAAGGACTTCGATGCGGTTTATGCGGCTATCGGACACGGAGGCCTGAAGGAAGGCCAGGTCGTAAACAGGATGGTGGAGAAATATGAGCTTGACCACCTGAAGCACATGAGTGACGAAGAGGCGCTTGCCTCTATGGACGAAACAGCAAAGAAAAACGTTTTCCACAAGAGTGAGGGCGGGATTATCGTCAAAGGAATAACAGACGTTTCGGTTCATTTCAGCAAGTGCTGCAACCCTCTTCCCGGAGATGAGATAGTGGGTTATGTCACAAGAGGCAGGGGGGTTTCCATCCACAGGACGGACTGCATAAACATAATGAACATGGCGGAGCATGACCGTGAGAGGCTCATAGAGGCCGAGTGGCAGAGAGGCCTTGAGGATACCAACGAAGAATATGTGGCCGATATCAATATCTTCGCCAATAACAGGAACGGTCTCCTTGTTGACATTTCCAGAATGTTTACGGAAATGAACATAGGGATAATCGGGATCAACAGCAGGGTGAACAAACAGAATATCGCGACCCTCTATATCTCCTTTAATATCCACAGCACCGCGGAGCTTGGCAGCATCATCCAGAAGCTCAGATCCATAGACGGTGTGCTTGACATAGAAAGGACTTCGGGTGCTTAAGTATGGCTATTACCATTAAAAAGATCGTCCTCGGCCCCGTGGGGACCAACTGCTATATTTTCCAGAATGAAGACAGTAAGGAAGCTGTGGTTTTCGATCCCGGAGACAGGGGCGACAAGGTATATGAGTATCTTTCGGAAAAGGAGTATGCTCCCGTGGCGGTTATCCTTACCCACGGACATTTCGACCATATTACCGGGGTGCCGGAGCTCCTCCGGCTTTCAAAGGATAACGGTTTTTCCCCTCTCCTCTACGCTTCTGAGGATGAAAAGGAACTGTTGAAGGATCCGGTGCTGAACTGTTCCGGTACCGCCATGTCCTATGACGGAGGAATATCACTTGACGCCGATGTATGGCTTAAGGACGATGAGATACTGGAAATTGCCGGACTGAAGATCAAATGCATTAAGACACCGGGGCATACGGAGGGCAGCATGTCCTTCTTCATGGAGGATAACAGGATGTTGGTCTGCGGGGACACGGTCTTTGAGGGTTCTGTCGGAAGGACCGACCTGCCCACGGGCTCGGACGCTGAGCTGCAGCGCTCAATATCCGGAAAGATCATGAAGCTGCCGGAGTTTACATACATTCTGCCGGGACACGGTCCCGAGACCACCATCAGGGATGAGATGCAGTACAATCCCTGGTTCAGATGACCGTATCGTCCCAAACAGTAAATTATTGCTAAGGAGATAAAAAATAAATGTCACTACCGAAGAAACCCGTAACGGGAATGAAGGACATTCTTCCCGGGGAAATGGAGATAAGGAACTTTGTTCAGAGGAAGGTCAGGGAAACCTACGGAAGATACGGTTTTACCGAAATAGAAACACCTGTTGTTGAACACATAGAAAATCTGTCAAGCAATCAGGGAGGAGAGAATGAAAAGCTCATATTCAGGATACTGAAGCGGGGCGAAAAGCTGAATCTGGAAACAGCAAAGGATTCGTCGGATCTGACGGATTCGGGCCTGCGCTATGACCTTACCCTTCCTCTTTCCAGATATTACGCGAATCACGCGAATGACCTTCCCAGCCCCTTCAAGGCGCTGCAGATGGGCAATGTATTCAGGGCTGACAGGCCCCAGAAGGGAAGATTCCGCCAGTTTATGCAGTGTGATATTGATATTCTGGGAGATGCAACAAATCTTGCAGAGATCGAGCTCATTCTTGCAACGACTTCATTACTTGCTGAAACCGGCTTTGCAGGCTTCACCGTGAAGATCTCAGACAGGAGATTTTTAAAGGCCATGGCAGCCTGGTCCGGGTTTCCCGAAGAGGAATATGACAGGATATTTATCATCCTCGACAAGATGGACAAGATAGGCGTGGACGGAGTAAGGCAGGAGCTTATAGAATCCGGATTTGAGGAGGAAAAAGCTGATAAATATCTCTCGTTATTCAACACATCCTCCGATGCCGGAAAGAAAATAGAGGAATTAAAGGAGACCCTGGGTGATGCGCTTCCCGAAGGAACCGCGGAATCCCTTGCAGAGATAATCAGCTGTGTCAATGCTGCAAAGACAGGGGACTTTGCGATAGTCTTTGATCCCACTCTGGTGCGTGGGATGTCCTATTATACGGGCACGATTTTCGAGATCACCATAGATGAATTCGGTTCCTCCATCGCGGGAGGCGGCAGATATGACGGAATGGTCGAGCGTTTTACGGGTGTAAAGACACCGGCCTGCGGTTTCAGCATAGGCTTTGAGAGGATAATCACCATGCTTCTTGACAGGGGATTTACGGTATCCGGAGAGAAGGGGAAGACCGCGATCCTGGTTGATAAAAAGATCAGAGGAGAACGGCTTGCGGCTGTTATGAAGGAAGCGGCTGATCTGAGAAAGAACGGGGATACTGTTCTTGTATCCAAGATGATGAAGAACAAGAAGTTTCAGAAGGACAATCTGGCTGCAGCCGGATATACCGAAATAAAGGAAATCTTTGAATAAAAATCTTTGAAAAAGAGGAGAATAAAATGTTTCAGTCAAGGACACATACCTGCGATGAGCTGAGGTTAAGCGATGCGGGAAAGAAGGTGACCCTCTGCGGTTACTATGAAAACATGAGAAAGGTCGGGAAAAACCTGGGCTTTCTGGTCCTCCGTGATTTTTACGGGAAGACCCAGATCGTTATAGAGACCGAGGAGATAATGGAAAAGCTTTCCGGCATCAATTCCGAATCCACTCTTCAGGTCACAGGAACGGTAAGGGAGCGTT
>JAIKZD010000064.1 GCA_024682555.1 Lachnospiraceae bacterium
CTTTTATGATGTATCTGCTAATCGGGTTTGTATGACTCTTTAGCACCTTTCACAGTGCGTGAAGCTTATAAGTTCGGCGTAACGGACACCTACTATATTGTTTATTTTTATACGGCTTTTAATTTAGGATATCTTTTTTACAGAAAAACTTTCACTCTTTATTATTTCATCCTTCACAAACATAAACCTGTAAATAACCCCGTTTGTTTTCCGCCTGGCATCGGGATTTCATTTTTTTCTCTTTCCCGATGCCAGGGTATTCAAAAAGCACAATACATGCCTCGACAGAGCAGCCCATCACAGTTTCCGGATGGCTTTCAGGTCAGATCTCAGGCCCCGGTCAGATCTCAAGGTAAAGGTCCTCCACTTTTTCAAGAAGTTCTTCTATATGCCGGATGGAGTGCTCTATCCTTATCTTATACAGCTCACTGTTCTTATGGTCGGATTTTGTAAGAATGTACATAAATCTTATATAGGCTAAAAGCCTTATTTTATCTTCGAGTTTACCAAGGGTTTCCGGATCTTTTGTATCAAAATAATACTCCATTATCCGGTTCCAGATATGGACAGCCATTTCAGCCGATATACCCAGAAACTTCTCGCAGTTATCGGGCTCATCCTCATTAAAGGCCATATATGTAACATACAGTGCCTGAAGATCAAATATAGGGGAGCCGGAAGACAGCGTGTCCATATCTATTATCATGGGTTCACCGTCACTGATCATGACATTCTTCATCTGCAGATCACCATGTACAACATGGAGATCCTTCGGCAGCCAGACAAGAAGTTTTCGTATCATGCCGATCTGTGCCACGGATAAAATGTCCTTTAAATCGTACAGATATCGCATGAAGATCTCCTTCGCCTCGGGGATGTCCCCCTCTTCCATTTCGGTAGAATGTATCTGCTTTATCAGATCCACATATTCCCTGATTATCCTGTCGGTATTGTCAGGTTCATCGATTATCCTCTGATTGTAAGTTGATGAGCGTATCATCTCAAATACGGATCCGTAATCATCCCCCACCTTAACGATATCGTAGGAGATCGCCGTGGGTATCCCTTTCACGAAGGCAAGCTTTGCCATTTTTTTCTCGTTCATGATAAGGGGAATGCTGTCCTCCCCTTTATATACCTTTACTATGGTATCATCATCATATCTGTAGACGATCCCGTAGAAGCCCTGTCCTATCACCTCTTTGCCGGTAACATCAAGCTGCCTGTATGCTTTGGTAACATCCATCAGCATATCAAATCCGGTAGTCGCCAGTATATCATAGACCTCCGGTGAAGCGTTTACAAAGCGGACCTGTTCGTTTCCGGCTTTTTTTTCATCATTTATTACCTTAAGGAGCACCCTGAGACCGACGGAGGAAATATAGCATAACCCGTCACCGTCAAAGACCACCGCGGAATGTTCCTCAGCGATCTGTGCGTTCACTTTTTCCCTGACCTCTTCCACATTGACCGAATCGATCCTGTCAGTAAGTTTAATGATGAGTTCACTCATTATATTTCCTCCATGCGATCCCGGTTATTTCTGATACCGTGTCTTATTTATTCTCCCCACTTCCAGCCGGCAACCTCGGGAAGGTCCTGACCGTATTTGTGAATGTACTGTTTGTGCTCCACAAGCTTGTCGTTCATCTTCTGATAAAGATAAGCCCCCCTGTTTCCGAGTGAAGGCAGGAATTTGATGGCTTCCATTACCAGATGGAACCTGTCGGTATCGTTCTGGACACGGACATCGAAGGGAGTCGTTATCGTACCTTCCTCCTTGTAACCCCTGACATGCATGAGTCTGTTATTATGACGCCTGTAGGTAAGCTCATGGATAAGGGATGTATAGCCGTGGAAATTGAATATCACGGGCTTGTTGGTGGTAAAGAGGATATCATATTCCGCATCCGTAAGTCCGTGAGGATGCACGTTATCCGGCTGAAGCTTGAAAAGATCCACAACATTGATAAACCTGATCTTTACCTCCGGCAGTTCCTTGTTGAGTATGGATACTGCGGCAAGTGCCTCAAGGGTAGGCGTCTCGCCCGCACAGGCAAAGATTATGTCAGGCTCCTTGCCCTGATCGTTTGAAGCCCAGTCCCAGATTCCGATACCCTGAGTACAGTGCTTAACCGCCTCGTCCATTGTAAGCCACTGGGGACGGGGATGCTTGGAGGCAACTATGACATTCACGTAATTGCGGCTTCTGATGCAGTGGTCAAAACATGATAACAGACAGTTGGCATCGGGCGGCAGATAGAGTCTTACCACGTCTGCCTTTTTGTTTGCAATGTGATCCATAAATCCGGGATCCTGATGTGTAAATCCGTTATGATCCTGCTGCCATACGGTGGAGGCCATGATAAGATTGAGAGAAGCTATCTCCTCTCTCCAGTTTAACTGATTGCAGACCTTTAACCACTTGGCATGCTGGGCAGCCATCGAATCGATTATCCTTGCAAAGGCCTCATAGGTTGCAAAGAATCCGTGTCTTCCCGTAAGAAGATATCCCTCAAGCCAGCCTTCGCACATATGCTCGGAAAGCATGGAATCCATGATCCTTCCGTCTGCCGATAGATAATCATCCGTATCGTAATGCTCCGCATTCCAGTCGCGGTTTTCCACCTCGAAAAGCGCATTGAGTCTGTTGGAGGCAGTCTCATCGGGTCCGAACGCCCTGAAGTTCTTATGATCGGCGTTAAGCTTAAATATGTCTCTTATGAACTTGCCAAGCTCGGTCATATCCTGACCGTCAGCTCCGCCGTGCTCCTTTACCTCTACCGCATAATCCCTGAAATCAGGCATTCTCAGATCCTTAATGAGTTTTCCGCCGTTACCGTGAGGATTTGCGCCTATTCTCCTGTCACCCTTGGGGGCAAGTTCCTTAAGTTCGGGAATAAGCGTACCGTTCTCATCAAAGAGCTCCTCGGGATGATAGCTTTCAAGCCATTCCTTCAGGATCTCAAGATGCTCATCCGGCTTGTCCATCATAATGGGTACCTGATGTGCCAGGTAATTGCCCTCTATCCTCTGACCGTCTACCATCTTGGGACCTGTCCATCCCTTGGGTGTACGCAGCACTATCATAGGCCATACGGGACGGGTCGGATCATTGTTTTCCCTTGCTTTCTTCTGTATGCTCTTTATGGATTCGATAACCTTATCCATGGTCTCCGCCATCAGACGGTGCATGGTCATGGGGTCAGAACCCTCCACAAAATACGGTTCCCATCCGCACCCGTGGAAGAAATCAACTATCTCTTCATGGCTCATCCTTGCAAACAGGGTGGGATTTGCTATCTTGTACCCGTTTAAATGAAGGATCGGAAGGACAGCTCCGTCCGAAATGGGATTCAAGAATTTATTGCTCTGCCATGAGGTTGCAAGCGGTCCCGTTTCCGCCTCTCCGTCACCGACGGTAACGCAGGCGATAAGATCCGGATTGTCAAATACCGCGCCGAAACCGTGAGCTATGGAATACCCGAGCTCGCCGCCCTCATTGATGGAACCGGGCGTTTCGGGTGCACAGTGCGAGGGCATTCCTCCCGGGAATGAAAACTGCTTGAACATCCTCTGCATTCCGGCCTCGTCCTCCGAAATGTTGGGATAGATCTCCGAATAGCTTCCGTCCAGCCAGTCATTGGCAATATAGAAGTTGCCGCCATGCCCGGGACCCGACAGAAGGATGAGATCAAGATCATACCTCTTGATGACACGGTTCAGATGAACAAATACAAAGTTCTGGCCCGGAACGGTTCCCCAGTGGCCTACTATCTTTTTCTTGACATCGCTTAACTTAAGCGGTCTCCTCATGAGGGGATTATCCAGAAGATACAACTGACCAGCCGACAGATAATTCGCCGCTCTCCAGTATGCATTCATTTTCTCCAGAAGTTCCTCTGTAATGGGGCCCTTCTCGGCACAGGTTAACTTACTGTTTTCATCACTCATATACTTTACTTCCTCCTTTATAAAATTTCTGCGCACCCGAAATCAGTGGTGCGGTTTTTTCTGTTATGGTTTTCCGATGCGGTTATGTCCGCTGCATTTTTACCTCAGGATCTCCCCGTCAGCTTTGTCAGTTTATCCTCTTTGCAACTACCACAAACCTTCCGTTTTTCACCTGGTAGCTGCAGGTTGAAAGGGTAATGAGCTGATCTCCGTAATTCACATCCACCCCGGTATCATACAGGGCTCTTGCCTTAACGTTTTCGACATAATAATCAAAGTCCGCTTTATCGGACAGATCCGTGTAGTAATAATACCTGAACCTTCCGTTGTCCTCATCCTTTTCCTGCCTGTAAATATCTATATCTCCCATATCCGTGTACAGGTCAAGATCCGCCAGGGTAACATCGGCTTCCGTCACCGGAGGGAGTTCCGGTTCGGGTTCCGCGGCCGTCTCTGCCCCCGGTTCGGTTTCGGATGCGGGATACTCGGTCAGGGCCTGTTCTTCTTCCTGTTTTTTCTGCCTGTTCTTAAGACCCTCCGCCATGATGATCATATCCTTTTCTTCCCTGTCATCTGCGGTCTCAAGCTCCTCCTCGTCGATCTGTGAGTAAAAGGCAGCCACCAGTTCGTATTCATGTTCCTCATACAGAGAATCAAACCACATATAGGGATGGGCTTTTCCGAAATTCTCATCCGCAAATCTCTGGAGCGATCCGAAGGCCGTCCCGTCCTTCATATTGTGTCCGTATATCAGGGTGTTTCCATAGTTATCCTTCCAGTTTATCGCTATGAACAGGCTTCCTCTCTCATGCTCCGCACCATCAGGAGTTCTGTGGAGAAAATAATTCTGACTCTTGGGGGTATAGATAACGGGCTCATCAAGGGAGATGCCCTCTATGGTAAGCCAGCCGCTCACATAGGGATTGACGGAAAGGATATCCTTATATTTCTCAAGCGGAACCCTTGTTTCTCCCGTTTCCGGGGTCTCCGCAAGGGGCAGTTCCCCCTCTTTTGTGTTCTGAGCCGAAAGATCCTCTGTCTTTACGGCATCATCTTCATTCAGTCCCTCTGACGATGTCATGTTTTCCGGTGCTTCCTCCCCGTATATACCGGAGAGTTCCGAATCCTCCCGTACGCTGTATTCCGCTTCCAAAACGCCGGCTTTATCCGCAGGGACAGCTGTCCCCTTTGATCTGATGAATACGGCGGAAAGAGCCGCCGTTGTTATTGCAAAAGCCGCAAAAAGCGAAAGTATTATTACCCTGCTTTTCATTTTTTCACTGTTATCCTTCTGATATATTCTTTTATTGTCTCCGAAGAAAGGAGCCTCTGTCCCGGTTCTCTCATCCTGAAAGTCTCCTCCATGGAACAGAGCTTGTCCGCGATGCATACTATGACAGCTTCTCTGCATTTCGGTATGCTTAAAAGGGTCAGCGGCCACATATGACTCTCAATGATATTCTTCTCTATCTCCGTAAGGTCAAAATCCTCTGCCGCATTTTTAAGGGCGATATGGGGATGATTATAGCCGTGCAGTTTGTCACCCTTAAAGTGCCAGTCATAGAGAAAATAATCATGCAGCATCGCTCCCCTTAACATCTCCTTCGTGCTGAGCCTTATGCCGGTCTTTTCCGCTATCTCATAGCTTTTTTTGGCAACCCTCAGACAATGCTTGTAGGTGGAAATGGTCCCGTGGGAAAAATATTCCCTCATCCTCTTTATATTTTCATCTTTTGCAAGGACCCTCATATGTTCGTTAAATCCGTTCAAAGATCCCGCTTTGTCCCTGTTCAACGTTATGTACCTCATTTGATCCCGGTCATAAACCTCACTTAACGATACCGAAACCCAGTATGGTGAGGTTTTTGTGCTCATCACCCTCATGCATCCTTATCTCTATGCGGTGATGCGATGTTTCGCAGTCATTAAGGATCACCACGGCATTGCAGTGTATCCATCCGTTCACATGGGGATCAAAGGTCTTTACAGGATTCCCGTCCACATAAACATCTCCCTTTCCGTCATTTACGGATGAGGAATCCTTAAATACCGCAAGGACTCTTTTTGCATCAAGCTCCAGTACAAAGGGATGTTTAAAACCCTCCGGATGCCTTGATGCATCAAACATAAAGTTGTGGGGAAACTGCGGTGTTCCTTCCAGATCCAGATCCCTCTCCACATTCTGAAGGCAGGTGTCCGCGGAATCAAAATCACCCCTGTCAGTCAGTGCACCGGCACTGTTATCCTTATCATCGAGCAGCATCACATCATCAAAATCGTTACCGATGACAGGTTTTATATCTGAGGGATCAAGATCCCGGTCACTCTCGTTTTTGAGACACTCCTCCATGCCTTCTATCAGGCACAGGGCCATTGTTTCGTGCCCCAGATTTGTCGGATGGTATATATCATAAAAATACTGCGCTTTGGTCATTACCCTTCCGGTATCCGCTTTTTTGTAAAACTGTCCGGTAAATCCCTGCTTTAAGCTTATCGTCAGCAGGTCGTAATTAAGTCCCACAGGCAGTAATCTTTCCTCAAGATTATCATCATTTGCAAAAACGGCGAAAAGAAGTATGACGGCAGGCTTGTTGTCAGCCTTTAAGATCTTTCTGACAAGGCTCTCATAGCAGACACCCTCCGTTTCATCGCCCCAGTCATTTACCGCAAATTCCACGATGACAACATCCGGCTCGATCCTGCCGCCAGCTCTTACATCCCTGTCATATCGGATCATTCCGAGCTCCGAAGGTGTACCTCCGACCCCGGCCTTGACATAGGATATGTTATCCCTTACCCCGCACAGATCACAGAAGGCTTCATAGGTCTTATATGCATAGCATTGTGTATTGATGGGAATGGCTCCCGCACCCTGGGTGATGGATCCGCCGATAAAAGCAATACATGTATCCTCTCCCCTTTTTGCCTTCTCCACCGCTTTTCTTAACCTGTATGAGTTACCCGTATTCATAATGCTTTTTTTCACATATGCCTTGAAAGCATCCGAATCCGTATCGCAGGGCAGATCCTCCGTCTGGGGAGGCGCGCTGAAGCCTTCGTTTAAATACAGCTTTACCGTCGTCTGCGCCTGTATCCCTGCCCTGTCAAACTCAAAAGTCATGGCGGCTATATCCTTGTCTTCATCTGTCAGTTCCATATCATAAAGAGGAAGGAGATGTTCCGATCCGTCGCATTTTACATCCATGTTGAAAATGCTTCCTGTTACATCGGGGTCGGTCTTTCCGTGAAATCTTAGGATAAAGTTACAGATCTCATCCCGGCCGCATCCTTCCACGATGATCCCGATACTGTGGACAAGCTTTTTAAACCCTTCCGCACTCTCAAGAAGCGAAAGGATCTTCTCATCTTCGATGTGGCCCACAAACCTGCTTGCCTCTGTCAGCCTGTCCGGGCTCATGTATATATCTATCGCACCTTTTTCCGTTCCCTCTTTTGGATAGGCAAAGATCCCCTTATCCTTCATCAACAGATACCAGGGTCTCTTTTTCTCGGGATCCCTTGGTGCCACCGGCTTACCTGAGTTCATTTGTTCATTCCCCGTTTCCGGGATCTGCTTTTTTAGTATTCCTCTTCAGACCCTTCCCTAATTATATATGAAACCGCCAAATAAAAACAGCCTCAATATGAGTCCCCGGTCTGACATACGGCATGACATAAACGAAGCCCCGTCATAAACCGACGGGGCCTCGTTCTTTATATCTTTATGATACCGGCAAACAACCGATCAGGGAAGCATATCCGAATCGCCGAAGTATTCCTCCCACTTTTCGGCACGCTCGTCCATGATGGCCTGTCCGCCTGCGGAGAGATAATCTGCCATGTAGCTGTCCCATACGGAATCAAACTCATCCGGTGCTGCAACAACTGCATTGTCATAAAGCTCGTCTCTCTTGGAAGTAAGTGTGTCTCCTACATCAGCTTCTGCCGAGATCTCACCTACGTTTACGTTCTTGGGCTCGATTCCCTCTGAACGTGCGATCTCATCTGCCTGTGCAACAAGCTCGGGATCCTGGTCGCCGTAACCGTATGCCATTGACAGAGCTGCAAGATCCATGTCTCCGTAATAGGTTCCGTTACATGTGATGGTGTAGTCGATGTTCTTTCCTGAGTTCTGGATAGCATCGCCTGTTGCTGCGATAAGTGAGATAGCGCCGCTGTCAAGAACCTCATGAGTCACGCCTTCATCACCGGCCTGGAGATATTTGATAACCTCAGGGCTTGAAATGAAATCAAGATAAAGGAATGAAGCAAGGATCTCATCGTTTGTGGTAGGGAAGAAGGTCTTTCTGTCGCCTGCCGAGCTGTAGAGCCACTTAGCATGCTTTCCGTCGGAATTCTCAAAAGGATCTACTGCTATGAATGCTGCATCTTCGCCAACATTTCTTCTGAGGTTTGAATTGATGCTGTCTTCACCGTTTCTGAAAGGATAATCCCAGTTATGCATGAAAGCACCAACGTAACCGGCCTTGATCATATCGTCTTCCGTTGAATCTCCGCTGGGATACAGAGGGAAATCTTTCCAGATAAGTCCTTCGTTGTACCAGTCATTGAGAAGTCTGATGGCTTCCTTGGTGGAAGTCTGTGTTGCCATTCTGTCATCGAATCCGTTTACATAGAATTCCTTGTCAGAGATTGCGGGATCTACAAATGATCCTATAAGGTTTGCTGCTCTCCAGCCTACATCATAGCTGATGGAGAAAGGAACCATCTTGGAAGCATCTGCGCCGAGAAGCTTATCCGCATTATCATTGAAGGCCACAAGCATGTCATGGAACTCAGCTGTGGTTGTGGGTGCGGAAAGTCCGAGTGCATCAAGCCAGTCCTTACGAACAAAGGTATTGATCCTGCCCTGCTCTACTCTGCGGCCTTCGATAGCCCATAAAGAACCGGTCTTGGGATCCTTGTCCCAAAGGATGTTCTTTTCGCCAAGGAAGTCCCAAAGGTTGGGAGTAAGATCCTTGTACTGCTCAACATAATCCTTAAGGTCTACGATACCGCCCATGTTCGCATAGGTAAGAACCGTAGGATAGCTGTAAGATACACAGATATCAGGTGCCGTTCCGGCTGCAAGAAGGTTGTTGATATCCTCAACCTCTGTCCAACGGGGAACTGCCACGAACTCAACTTCTACATTGTACTTGTCGAGCATTCCCTGTTTGATGTAATCCGTGTACATGTTGTTGGTGGGATCCGTACCACCGTCATTGTTACGGTCATAGATCTCGACCGTAATGTGTCTGGTCTCAGCGAATTTGCCGTCTACGAGTTCCGATGCATCGGCTGTTTCCGCCGGAGCTTCGCTCTCCGTTGAAGCAACCTCTGCAGGAGCGGAATTGTCAGCTGCATCGGCAGCTCCGCCTGAACCTGCGCATGCCGTCAATGAAAAGATCATCGTGCATGCAAGTACTACTGATAATACTCTTTTTTTCATGTTCTACCTCCCGTTTTAGTCTGGTGAATCTATATAACACAGCCTGAGGCTGTAGTTACCCGTATAATGCCCGCTCCTTTACGGTAATCCTCACTCTTTTACGGCTCCGAGGGTCACGCCGTGGATGAAGTACTTCTGCAGGAAAGGATAAATGCAGAGGATGGGTATGGTCGAAAACATGACTATCGCTGCCTTTAATGACTCGGACAGACCCGGTGCGGAAAATCCTTCCTGGGTGGAAACCTCAACCGAATTGATATTGTTGAGGATATTGTAAAGAAGAAGCTGCAAAGGATAAAAATCCTTGTTCTTCATATACATTAAGGCATCATAATATCCGTTCCACCGCCCGACGGCATAGAAAAGAGCAAGGGTTGCAAGGACGGGCTTGGAAAGCGGGATGTATATGGCCGTCAGTATCTTGAAAAAGCTTGCCCCGTCGATCTGTGCGGACTCTCTTAAAGAATCAGGAATCCCGTAGAAAAAGCTTCTCATTATTATCATGTTATAAACCGAAAGACAGCCCGGGATAATGAGAACCAGCGGATTATCCAGAAGATTAAGCTTCTGCATCAGCAGGTAATTGGGGATGGTTCCGGCATTGAAGAACATGGTGATGGTTATCAGGATATTGATAAGACGCCGTCCCTTAAGCTGTTCGTATATGAGCGGATAAGCGCACAGAGCCGTCATTGTCAGCGACAGCAGCATGCATATGACAGTCAGGAATACCGTCCATACAAAAGCCTTTATATATTTCACATCCGAAAGAACGGTCTTGTATGCGCTGAAATTAAACCCCTTGGGCCAAAGATATACTTCATGCTTTATGAGATATTCCGTTCCCGACAAAGATCTTGCCAGAAGATTGATCATAGGCAGAAGGCATATGACTGCTATGAGAGCGCACAATACCACGAAGATCCCGTCGCCTATCTTTGTTTTTCCGGAATGTATCATTCTGTTCTCTTCCATGTCATCCACCTCCTACCAGATACCGCGTTCGCCCATACGGCGCGAAAGGAAATTGGCGCCAAGCAGGAAGAATACGTTGATCACCGACTGGAACAGTCCAATGGCGGTAGTAAGCGAGAACTGAAGTCCCTTAATACCGGCTTTATATACGTAAGTGGCGATAACCTCGGCGGTTTCCATTACCAGCTTGTTCTGCAGAGCAAACGGCCTGTCAAAGCCGGATCCTATGATGTTACCGAGAGCCATGATGAGCAGTACCACTATGGTAGGCTTAATGCCCGGCAGGGTGATATGCCACATTTTCTGAAATCTTCCCGCACCGTCAACGCTGGCCGCTTCATACAGTTCGGGGGATATGCCGGCTATGGCTGCCAGATAGATTATGGAATTCCATCCGAAGCTCTGCCAGATCCCAAGTCCTATATAAGTCTTTACCCAGGTCTTTGCATCATTCAAAAACGGGATAACATCGAAACCGAGCTTTGTGATAAGGATGTTTACAAAGCCCGTGGTGGGGGCAAAAAGCTGAAGTGCCAGACCGTATATGATGACCCATGAAAGGAAATGCGGCATATAGGTTATGGTCTGGATGACCTTTTTATAGGTCTTGAGCCTCAGTTCATTTAAGATCAGGGCAAACATTATGGGAACCGGGAATCCGAAGATCAGGTCCTTAAGATTAAGAAAGATGGTATTACGCAGAGCCCTGATAAAATCTCTCGATTTGAAGGCCTTGATGAAATATTCAAAACCGTGGTTCTTGGCCCAGGGCATCTGAAGTACGGGCTGGACTATACTGTACTTCTTGAAAGCGATCAGAACATACCACATGGGCAGATACTTGAATATGATAAGGTACAGGACCGGAAGCAGTAAAAGAACGTAAAGCTGCCAGTACCTTTTAAGATAAGCAGCGCCAAATTTTGATTTGGGAGCCTTGTAAGCCTTTTCCTTTGCCATACGGCTTCTCCTTTATTTAAAATACTCGGGAAAACGTTCCCTTATCTGTTCTTCGTCAAAGCTGTATCTGTTCAGATGCTTCTCCACAAGTGCCAGGGCTTTTTCCTTATCCTTTTCCCTGATGGCCTCCAACATCCCTCTGTGGTCGTTTACTATCTTTAAGTCCTTTACAGCTTCCACGGACAGGACTCTGACCCTGTCGAAATGAAGCATCATGGTGGACATCATGTCATATATGATGTCCTTTTGGGCCGCAGTGTAGATCAGCCTGTGAAATTCATTGTCGAGTGCGTATATCCTGTCGGTAGCTTCCTTTTCAAGATAAAACTCTTGGAGATGTACATTCTCTTCCAGAGCATCCATTACCGCTCCCGGCGTCGATACGCAGGCGGCTTCGATAACCGCCTTGTCGAGGACCCGGCGTAAAAACCTGGATTCCTCAACCATCTTGGAATCTATGAGGGTTACATAGGAGCCCTTCTGAGGTATCGTTTCTATGATCATGACCTTTGAAAGGTCTATAATGGCTTCCCGGACGGGGGTCCTGCTGAGTCCCAGTTCCATGGCCAGTTCATTCTCTGAAATCTGCGTTCCCGGCTTAAGCCTTAGAGAAACTATATTCTCCTTGAGTACCCTTAACGCATAATCTCTGGCCGATTCCTGCGGAAGTCTGTCCAAAATGAACATTGTGTACAAATACCCCTGTCCTAAAATGCCATGTCATAACCGATCTGTTGCTTGTCTACATGTATACTAGTGTACTTATGTATAAATTTACTACTTTCGGACATTTTTGTAAAGGTTTTTTGTGAAATATGCCCTCTGTGCCCTCTACCTAAACCTTTCCGGAAGAACTCCCAAAAATCCCGGAGCCCACTCTGTCCCCGCTTCCCTTAAAAGAAGCCGTTCAAACACTATCCCGGGATCCTTTGCATAGATCCTTATTTCATTCGAACCTTCGTTAAGGGCCGTTTCCACCGCGGCTTCATGGGCTGCCCTCATGATACCTTCGGACCAGGCCTTATTCGCCCTGTCGCCTCCCCTGAATTCCTTACTTATAAGATCCACGCATCTTATCTCTCCGCCGTTTACCCGAAGGCCGAAGGAGAGCTCATTGCGGCCGTCAATGGGATTCGAACAGGCCGTTATGACCGTAAGGTCATAGCTTCCGCTCTTTAAGGCATGAACGTTAAAGACCGCGCAGGGTGCATCCTTTCCGGGAGTATAGGCGACGGTCGGATAGGCTTTCAGACCTTTTCCGTATTTGCCGTAATCCTCAAAAAGCCTGAAGCTTCCCTTATCCGTATCCTCCGTATGGTCATATTCGCTTATCTCCATGCACAGACCGATATCATCACCTGCAGGATCCTTTCTCATAAGTCCCGGAAGAACCCCCGGATCGTAAGAGGGATGGAGAAGACCGTTTATGCCTTCACCGATGACCGGGATAACATGATCGGTTTTAAGCTCCTCCTCCGTGAAGGGGTATGCAAAAACTTTAATAATGATCTTTCTGAGGGGTGTCCTTACGGTTATGGATCCGCACAGGGCTTCCCTGTCTTTTAGATATTTTTCCCCGCAGGTCTCCTTTGCGGCATAAGCTTCCGTGAGTTTTTTTCTGTTTATACAGACATCTATCTTTAATACTGAATTATCTCCCTGGTCTTCACAGACGGGGTTATTTACGGCATCCCGGAGATCCGCCCCCACAGAATTATCAGAACTATAGCAGGGTTTTCCCAGCAGTCCGCTTATCTTTGCACAGGTCTGTCTGCCGTCTGAAATCTCAATCCAGCCTGCGTCTGCCTCAGCCTCCCACCTGATCTCCCTGTCTCCGGAATTTTCCATCACAAAGAAGGAGGAATCCCTGTCAGGCATCAGAAAATCGGTGATGCAGAGACTCTTTCGCGTCCAATCGCCTCCCATGGTGTACACATCCGAGTATGGCAGCGATACGATGATCCTTTCCTTGTTTGCCCTGTAGACGTATTTCCTTACGGGATACCTGTTTTCTTCCTCGTTCCAGAACTCAAAGCCAACATGTTCCGAACTCATTATCCCGCTCCATTTGCCTCCGTTAAGTTTATGATAATGATCCTTAAGCTCCTTTTCCTTCTTTACGCATTCGTCAATTCTGTCCGCATAGCGGTTTGCGCTGAATCTGCCCTGCCTTGAAAGGGCATCGTTTTTTCCCGCGCTTATCATCATCTCATGCTGGTTTACCGTTGCAAGAACCGGGAACCACACAAGCTCGTCATAGCAGTCAAGGAGCCGTTTTTTGCCTGACCCCGGATTTTCGAAGCAGGCCTCTTCCCCCGAGCTTTCAAACCAGTTTCTGACACACTCAGCCATTTTCTTGAGATCCTCGCAGTAGGAAAGAATGGCATCGGCCTCGCCGTAATCCGCATAATGATATGTGTCCGGATATTGGGACTCCGGTTTTCTGATGCTGTTTAAATATGTATATCCGTCGAGAAGATAAAAGATCGCATCCCTCATATCCTCGGGCAGATTCTGTCCGAAGGTGTCCTTTATCCATTTCTTCAGATATGTCCCGGGACTGTCGGGATTTTTTTCTCCCCATCTGTCATAGTCATAGGCGAGATCCATAAAATATGAAAGGGGAAGCTCCTGGGGCTTCAGATCCCCTACGTTCACTATCCAGATATCCCTTATACCCTTTTC
>JAIKZD010000121.1 GCA_024682555.1 Lachnospiraceae bacterium
CTTGTATAAAAAGCTGAAAAGCTGTCAGGATCTGAAATATCGTGATATGCAGATAAAGATCATTCCTTCGGTGGATCCTGAAACCATCATCGGGGTAAGAACCCCGGAGCTTAAATCCATGGCAAAGGAGATCTATAAATCCGGAGATTATAAAGATTTTCTGAAAGAGCTTCCACATGAATATTTTGAGGAAAACCAGCTGCACGCCTTTATCATTTCGGGTATTAAGGACCTGAATGAATGCATGGAGGAGGTGGAGACCTTTATTCCTTATATCGATAACTGGGCCACCTGCGATCAGCTGTCCCCGAAGGCTTTTAAGAGAAACAGGAAAGAGCTGCTTAAGCATATCAAAAAATGGATCAAGTCCCGTAAAACCTACACTGTGAGATTTGGCGTGGGAATGCTTATGGAGCATTTCCTCGATGAGGATTTTGCACCGGAATATCCGGAGATGGTCTCTAAGCTCAGATCCGAAGAATACTACATCAATATGATGATCGCCTGGTATTTCGCCACTGCCATGGCGAAGCAGTATGAGCAGGTGATCCCTTATATCGAAGAGAAAAGGCTTGATACCTGGACGCACAACAAAACCATTCAGAAGTGCGTGGAAAGCAACAGGATAACGGATGAGAAAAAGGCCTATCTGAAAACACTGAAAATTCAGAGCAGATAGTAAAGGGATGTGGTACAATAGGTTGAGTGGGAACCGGATCATCTTTAGAGGCAGTCTTCAGGTCAAAAGCCTTGAAAACGCCGGCGAAGGAGCTCTTTATCATCACGAGAGATACGACGGAAGAGGATATCCCGAAGGAAAAGCCGGGGAGGATATTCCCTTTATTGCCCGTATCATTTGCGTGGCTGATTCCTATGACGCCATGAACACCAACAGGGTTTACAGGAATAAGCTGTCGAAAGAGCACATTCTCGAAGAGATCGAGAATTGCAAGGGCAAGCAGTTCGATCCCAAGATCGCGGACGTGATGATATCTCTTATCAAAAACGATGAGTTGAATGGTGATAATGCGGAGAGCTGAGGTAAGCATTACACTTGCTTGCGCTTTGCTTCGTTGTAATCTGCCTGTTAGGGCTTGTCGAGGCCGTAGCCGCATAGCGGTGCTTCAGCACCTTTAGTTAAGCGTCCTTTTCTCCTGTTGGAGTTCCGTGCCCTTTTCAAGCCTTTTCCTTGCTTATACCTAAGGGGAGGAGAAACTTCTCTCTTAGGCATATTCATCTTGAAGTGGAAGAAGCTTCTGTCTGAAATCTATGCCCTTTTCGGACATTTTTTCTCCCGTTAGGCATGAAATCTTCTCCATAACCCTCGCTATTGCCGCAATTCTATGCCTTTTTCAGATCATTTTTCTTCCCTTAGGCATAAGGCCTGCTCCGCCACCCACGCTACTGCCGCAATTCTATGCCCTTTTCAGACATTTTTTCTGCCCTTAGGCATATTTTCTCTGCAGAGGGAGGAGCCTCCGGTTTGGATCTATGCCCTTTTCAGGCTTTTTTTCTTTCCTTAGGCATAAAACTCATTTTTTCCGAGATTGCGGGAAAGAAAGTGGGAAGAGAAGAAGTGGGAAAGGCAGGAAAGGGAGAGAAGCGGAAAGGGAGAGAGGCGGAAAAGCGGGAAAGAAAGCGAAAGGGAGAGAAGGGGAAAAAAGTACTTGACAGGTTAGCGTAAGCTAATTATACTATGTATCGGTTAGTAGATGCTAACCGTTCTTTTTAGGGAAAGGTTAGCTCAAGCTAATCAAAAAAGACATGAAACGGGAGGGAGAGTATGATGCCTCTGATCTATGCTGAATCAGGGCAGCCGCAGATCATTAAAAAGATAGGCGGCAGCCAGGAAGTTAAAAAACATCTGGAGGACCTGGGTTTTAATGTAGGTGGGCAGGTAAGTGTTTTAAGCTCATTGGGAGAGAACCTGATCGTGAAGGTTAAGGAGAGCAGGGTTGCCGTCAGCGATGAGCTGGCAAGGAAAATAATGGTTTAGCCGCACCATGGAAACGGCGCTGCCATAAGAATCATCTAAGAGGAGGAATGATCATTGAAGACATTAAGGGATGTGAATGTTGGAGAATCGGTAACAGTAGTCAGGCTTCATGGCGAAGGCGCTGTAAAGCGCAGGATCATGGACATGGGTATCACTAAGAATACTGCGGTATTTGTGCGTAAGGTTGCGCCATTGGGAGATCCCATCGAAGTTACAGTGAGGAATTATGAACTATCGCTCCGCAAAGCGGATGCTGAAATGATAGAGGTGGAGGAAGCGTGATCTGATGCTTCGGCCGGTTGCTGCCACCCCGGCGAGGGGCGAAGCGGATTTTAATGCCGTGGCTCTCAAGAAAGGGAGGGGCAGTTCACATGAGAGTGGAGGAGATGTGAAAATGAGTATACGTATTGCATTAGCAGGAAACCCTAACAGTGGAAAGACTACACTGTTCAACGATCTTACCGGATCAAACCAGTTTGTTGGAAACTGGCCCGGGGTAACAGTTGAAAAGAAGGAAGGTAAGCTTAAGAAACACGATGATGTGACCATCACCGATCTGCCGGGAATCTATTCCCTGTCGCCTTACACTTTGGAAGAGGTGGTGGCCAGGAATTATCTTATAAATGAGCGGCCCGACGCCATCCTTAATATCATAGACGGCACAAACCTTGAGAGGAACCTGTATCTTACCACACAGCTTACAGAGCTTGGGATACCGGTGGTTGTTGCCGTCAACATGATGGATATAGTTAAAAAGAACGGGGATCAGATCAATACAGAGGAACTGTCCCGGCAGCTTGGCTGCAAGGTAATGGATATATCAGCCCTTAAGGGCGACGGTACCATGGAAGCCGCAGAGGAAGCCATAAACGCTGCGAAAAACGTAAAGACCGTACCCCTTCATACATTCTCGGGACCGGTGGAACATGCCATTGCCCATATAGAAGAGGCGGTTGTGCATGATATGCCGGAAGAGCAACAGAGATGGTATGCCATAAAGATCTTTGAGCGTGATGATAAGGTTCTCGAGCAGTTGAAAATACCTTCAGACAAGATGAGCCATATTGAAAATGATATCAAAGCCGCGGAGAAGGAACTGGATGATGATTCAGAGAGCATCATCACAAATGAGCGTTATATCTACATCGCAGAGGTGATAAAGTCCTGCTACAAAAAGAAGAACGCAGGAGCCCTTACCACATCGGACAAGATAGATAAGATAGTGACCAACAGATGGCTTGGTCTTCCGATATTCGCCATCGTTATGTTCTTAGTTTACTGGATCGCCATGGTGGCAGTCGGGGCGCCTGCTACAGACTGGGCTAACGACGGACTCTTCGGCGACGGATTCCATCTCTTTGGTATGGATGGAGGATACGGGGAGATCGC
>JAIKZD010000154.1 GCA_024682555.1 Lachnospiraceae bacterium
AAAAGCAGATGTTTATGATAATCTCATCCGAGTGGAAAATGAACAGGCCGCCTCGGAACTGCTTGAGATTACAGAGCGTGCGGTTAATAGATGATGGTAGACAGTGAATTATTGTGTTATTTTATGTTGGGACATATAGAATATGAAATGATATTTGTACCTAAATCCGGTTTGATCCTGTAATTTAGGTACGATTTTTCGACAGATTCTTCGTTTAGTTAAGGGAGTATGTACCTAATTTCGGTTAAATGATATGGTTTAGATACAAAATCATATCCGATTTGACCTTGGCTTGCACATTTTTGATAAGGACATGTATCTAAAATAAGATAAACTATATAATTTAGGTACAAAATCGCGGCACGAATACCATCTTACACGGAAAAAGTGTGCCTATATTCGGACATATGATACGGCTTAGGTACAAAATCAATACTATTCATGATTCTCTATAGGATGTAATAATAGGATGCCATAACATGATGCAATAATAGGATGAAATAACAGGTTTTAGAATTCTAAAGGCATAAAGGATTGTTAATAAAATGAACTTCGAATTACACTCAGATTACAAGCCTACCGGCGATCAGCCTCAGGCAATAAAAGAATTAGTAGATGGTTTCAAGGCAGGCAACCAGTTTGAGACCTTGCTTGGCGTGACCGGATCGGGAAAAACATTTACCATGGCGAACGTTATAGCGGCATTGAATAAGCCGACACTGATCATAAGCCACAATAAAACCCTGGCAGGGCAACTCTACTCGGAAATGAAGGAATTCTTCCCCGAGAACGCGGTGGAGTATTTTGTGTCCTACTATGATTATTACCAGCCCGAGGCCTATGTTCCCTCCACCGATACCTATATCGAAAAGGATTCGGATGTAAACGACGAGATAGATAAACTCAGGCTTTCCGCTACCGCTTCCCTGGCAGAACGAAGGGATGTAATAGTTGTTGCAAGTGTATCCTGCATTTATGGTATCGGCTCCCCTTCCGACTATGTCAATATGATCGTTTCCTTAAGGCCCGGGATGACGAAGGACCGGGATGAGGTCATAAGGGAGCTCATAGAGATCAATTATGAAAGAAACCAGATGGATTATTCCAGAGGAAGCTTTCGGGTCAGGGGAGACGTGATCGAGGTGTTTCCCGCCTGGGAGACGGAAAAGGCCGTAAGGATCGAATTCTTCGGTGATGAGATAGACAGGATAGTGGAGACGGATCCCCTTACGGGGCAGGTTAAGGCGGAACTCAAGCATGTTGCCATTTTTCCCGCATCACATTATGTCATTCCTCCCGAAAAGATCGAGCAGGCGGCAAAAACCATTGAGGCAGAGCTTGATGAACGGATAAAGTATTTCGAAAGCGAGGGAAAACTTTTAGAGGCTCAGAGAATAGCCGAGAGAACCAGATATGACGTGGAAATGTTAAAGGAAACCGGGTTCTGCTCGGGGATCGAGAACTATTCAAGACATATGTACGGCTCGGCACCGGGAGCGACTCCCTATACCCTTATGAGCTATTTTCCCGATGATTATCTGATAATAGTGGATGAATCACATATGACCATTCCCCAGATCGGAGGCATGTATGCGGGGGACCGTTCCAGAAAGACCACACTGGTGGATTACGGCTTCAGACTGCCTTCGGCGCTGGATAACCGTCCCTTGAACTTTACCGAGTTTGAGAGTAAAATAAATCAAATGATGTTCGTTTCCGCAACGCCTTCAACCTATGAGGCCGAGCACGAACTGTTAAGGGCCGAACAGATAATAAGACCCACGGGGCTCTTAGATCCCGAAGTGGACGTAAGACCCTCAAAGGGCCAGATAGATGACCTTATCTCGGAGATCAGAAAGGTGACAAAGGCCGGAAACAAGGTTCTGGTCACTACTCTTACCAAGAGAATGGCCGAGGATCTGACGGATTATCTTAAGGAGAACGATGTAAGGGTCAGATATCTCCATTCCGACATAGATACCCTTGAAAGAGCAGAACTCATCCGCGATATGAGGCTCGATGTTTTCGATGTCCTGGTGGGCATCAATCTGTTAAGGGAAGGTCTTGATATTCCCGAGATCGCTCTTGTTGCGATACTTGATGCGGACAAGGAAGGTTTTTTGCGTTCGGAGACCTCACTTATCCAGACCATAGGAAGGGCCGCAAGAAATTCGGAGGGCAGAGTCATCATGTATGCCGACATGATGACGGATTCAATGAAAAATGCCATCGGGGAAACGGAGAGAAGGCGAAAGCTCCAGCAAAAGTACAATGAAGAGCACGGAATAACGCCTACCACAATAAAGAAGGCGGTCAGGGATCTGATAAGCGTTAAAAAGGAGATAGCAAAAGAAGAGCTCCGGTTTGCAAAGGATCCCGAATCCATGAGCAGCGCCGAACTTGAGAAGCTTATAAAGAAGATAGAGAAAAATATGAGAAAGGCTGCGGCAGAACTTGATTTTGAAACGGCAAAGGAGTTAAGGGATCAGATGCTGAGTCTTAAGGAAATGGCTGATAAGCCGTAAGGAGTAGCAGATTGAACAGGCTTTCCGTAATAGTTCCCACATTCAACGAATCGGAAAATGTGGGGAATCTTGTTAATCAGATAGATTATGCCTTAAAGGGAATCCCCTATGAGGTGGTATTCGTTGATGACAGTAATGATGATACCCCGAGGGTCATTGAGAAGGTCATGGACGAAAATCCGAATGTAAGGCTCTGCCACAGAGAAGGTGAGACAGGTCTTGCTACCGCAGTCCTTAAGGGCTTTGAGCTTGCAGAAGGCGATCTCATCGCGGTCATGGATGCGGATCTTCAGCATCCGCCTGCTGTTCTGAGGTCCATGTATGCGGTGATAAACAACGGTTTTGATGTCTGCGTTCCCAGCAGGTTCATTCCCGGAGGAAGCGACGGAGGGCTGGGACCCTACAGGAAATTAGTGTCAGGCGTGGCCAGATATATAGGAAAGATCCTGCTTCCCTGCCTCAGAAAGATCTCCGATCCCACAAGCGGTCTGTTTATGTTTCGGAAAGAGGTCATAAGAAATGCGGATCTTAAGCCCATAGGCTGGAAGATCCTGATAGAGGTACTTGCAATGGGGAACTATGATTCGGTTGCGGAGATACCCTATAAGTTTCAGGCCAGGCCCGCGGGGGAATCAAAACTCAGCTCAAAGGTTACCCTGGAGTACTTAAAACAGGTAAAAGGGCTGATGACGCGCGGAAAAAAACAGTCCTCATCAAAGGTTGTCCGGATGTCGGGAGACAGGGTGAAGAGCCTTAAGGATAACATATGATCACAAACCGGATGCGGCATTTGCTATGTCCGGTTTTTTCACGCGATACTGCACCGTCGCAAAACTATACCATTGTAAAACTGCACCGTCATGAGATCAGGAAAAAAAATACATAACATCATCTTCATACTTGCCATGATGGCAGTCCTTGTTATCCCTTCCGTCGGGATGATCTTTCATCCGACGACGGTTTCTTATGAGAACAGGGAGCTTAAAGAACTTCCGAAAGTCCGTATGACGGACGGAAGCTTTAATATGCGGTACTTTGATGATGTTTCCGATTATGTATCGGATCATATCGCATTGAGAAATGAGACCGCAGCCCTGTATTCACTTATGAATGCGGGAATGTTTTCCGTTTCCGCAAGGCAGAACGTGATACTCGGTGAGGATGACTGGCTCTATTACACCGCCACGACGGATGATTATCTTCATAAGGATCCGGCAAGTGACAGGATGCTCTTTGCCGCCGCCCACAACATGGCCCTGATACAGGAGTATTGTGAATTACTGGGGAAAAAAGCGGTATTTGCCATTGCCCCCAATAAAAACACCCTTTATGGTGAGCACATGCCCAAAGCTTACAGGGATGCAAGAGAACGGTCAGAGACAAAGCAAAGCGATCTGGAACGGCTTGTCCCCTTTCTTGTGTCGGAAGGGGTGAATTTCGCAGACCTTAAAGGCCTGTTCGAGGCTCAGAATGAAACTCTCTATTATAAGAAGGATTCCCACTGGAATAATAAGGGAGCTCTCCTCGTATACAGGCAGCTCATGCAGCAGGCGGGAGCCGGGGCTGCGGATTTTGACGGGGATTCACCCGAAATATCCGTGGATTTCACCGGAGATCTGAACAAAATGCTTTACGGAATGGCCGCAAGACCCGAAGAGAAGCTTAATTATATAAAGGATATCACCTATTTTTACTGTGTAGATGGCGGAGCCCAACGGTTACCGGACAGTGAAATGGTTGAAAAAAATGAGGTCGAGACCGTGAATCCCGAAGGGAAGGGAAATTTGCTGATGTATCGGGATTCTTATGCCAATTCGCTTATCCCTTATCTGTCACGGACCTTTTCCTATGCCTATTACACAAAAACCGTTCCCTATAATATGACAGATCTTGTTGTAAGACAGCCGGATTATGTGATATTTGAAAAGGCGGAAAGACACCTGCCGACATTTGCCCAGGTCCCGCCAATCATGAGTGCCCCTTTAAGAGTGATAGAGGGGAAAACGGAGAAGGCGGAGTTTCTTTTGGGACCGGTCAGGGTATCAGATGACGGAGTGTTCTGCACCGTATCCGGAAGGCTTAAGGATACTGATATAATAAAAAATGATTCAAGGATATATATTTCCGCAGATCCGGATGAAGGACCTGCTTATGAAGCGTTTTTAACGGAAACGGAGACGGAAGGGTCCGGTTTTACCTGCTATATACCTGTTTCGGCTTTACCGGCGCCTGAAAGTGTTTTTACGGTTATCTTGGGATCGGAAGGTTCATATTTTGAGGAAAGTCAGGAAGAAGCGTTCTGACCGTCGTGTCATGAATGAAAGTTTATTATTGGCTCTGATGCTTTCGGGAGTGCTGCTGCTCATCCTTTTGGGCGGCTGTGCGATCTTAAGGAGCGGATCTTTAAGCCGCAGGGGATCTTCGGGGGGATCGGTATCGGAAAACGGCTTTACCGGCGTCATAACCATAGAGGACGGAACTTACCCTGCTCCGGATGCGGGATCGGAGAGTCTGAATGAAATGACGGAAGAAAAAGAGGAACCGGTGGAGGAAGATCCCGGAGAGGATTTGAGTTACGGCGATCCTGTTTACTGCACCATATGGCCGATACAGGATCTTACCGTATATAACGACCCCGGACTCACGGAAAAGACCGGTTCGGTAAAAGGGGGGCAGACCCTGTGCGTTCTGTCCGAGGAAAACGGAAGCTTTAAGGTCTGTTATGACGGGGATTTCAATACCGGATATGTGGATGAGAGATTCTGCATGATCAATCTTTCGGAATACCTGAAGGATCTGTGCAGTTACAGCATCACCAACAGCTATGATTCGGTATTCCGCATACATGAATATGACATCCCGGAAGTGACGGGGACCGTGATACCCGGCTTTGAGGAGACGGCTCTGGATCCGGCTTCGGGAAGCTTTGTGGTTCCCTATTTATATCCCTGTGCAAACAGGCTTTTGAAGGCCGCCGAAAAGACGCGGGAAGACGGTTATGTGCTGAATATCTATGAATCCTTCAGGCCCCATAAGGCCACAAGATATCTTTATGATACGGTGGAGCTTCTCTTAAATGAACCCCTTCCGGATGCGGAGGAGGAGGAAAGGACAATGTCCCAGGCAGAGGTGGATGCCATAAATCAGCAGAAGCTGGAAGAAAGCCTTGCGCAGGCTCAGGTGTTTCTTATGGCACAGGGGATAGATCCCGCAAGCGAACAGGCTCTGCCGATAGTGCAGTTCTATCTGGACAACACGGAAAAGATCACCGCACAGACCTATACGCACGTAAGGACTTATCAGGAGGAGATGACCAACGGAACTCACAAGCTTTCGGCTTTTCTGGCCAAACAGGTTAGTGCGCATAACAGAGGGATAGCCCTGGATCTGACTCTCAGATCGATGGAAACGGGGGAAGATCTTGAAATGCAGTCCGAAATCCACGATCTAAGCTATCATTCGGTCTCTGCGGCAAATAATGACAACGCAAAGCTTCTGGAAAGCTATATGAAGGCCGAGGGTTTTAACGGGTTAACCTCGGAATGGTGGCATTTTCAGGATGATATAACGAGAAATGAGATAAAGCTTGCCACCTATCTGGAGGAGGGAGTTTCCCTGGAAGGCTTTAAAGCGGACGATAATGGGTTTAAGTATCAGAATCCCGACGGCTCATTCGTGACCGGGGAAGAAAAGACCATCGACGGTAAAAAATATAGCTTTGACGCTTATGGGTATTGCAAGATTCCATAGTTTAAGTATAATTAGTATGTTGTATGCCCTTTTGGAGAAGGACGGTAAAAAAGAAGTAATTGCATATGTTTTGGGAGAAGGTATTATGAAAAGAAGATTTTTACTGGTATGTATGACTGCGGTTCTCATGTTTTTCGGGGTTATGGTACTTAAGACCGACGTAGAGGCAGATACGTTCATGCCCGTAAACTTAAACGGGAAGATCTACTATATCAGCACGGGCGGGGTAATCTTTTCCAACGGATGGGCCCAGATAGGAGACGGGATCTTTTATTTCGGTCCTGACGGGGCAATGGTGACAAACACGGTGGTTGACGGATTTACCATCGGTCCCGACGGAAGGGTCGTTATACCGACAATGCCCGTGGTTGCCGAACCTCAGATATATCCGGATTCCATGCTTTCGCAATACTGTATGAATATCATAAACAGTGTTACCAATCCTTCCATGACACAGGATCAGAAGCTGGCCGCCTGTTATTCGTTTGTTGTAAGAAACTACAGATACAACAGGACCTATGAGACTCCGTCGGGTAACTGGACGGGACAGTATGCCACCGAGCTTTTCACAAACGGATATGGTAACTGTTACAGGTTTGCCTGCGGTTTTGCATATCTTGCAAAAGCCCTCGGATATGAGGTTAAGGTCATAACAGGAAGCGTAAAGGCTGCAAGAGGCGGAGTGACCCCTCACAGCTGGGTTGAGATCTTCTACAACGGAGGATGGTATATCTGCGATCCGGAGCTTCAGATGGCAAAGGGCCGTGATCTTTATATGAAGACCTATGCCAACTATCCCGTGAAGCCGCTTATCAAACAGCTTGAGTGGGGCGTGGCTTTTCAGTAAGATTAAGTACCGGTGTCCGGATCCCTTCTTTGACGGGGGGGTAACCGGATAAGGGAAAAGGGTAAATATCTAAACAGATTTTTAAGAGGGATCAGCAATGAAATACCGGAGATTGAAGATCATACTTGCAGCGGTCATGGTTTCGGTGATGCTTGCGGGATGTGCATCCGCCGCAAAAACAGGCAGTACAAGAGAAATAGCCGAAACGGAAACTGTCCCGGAAAGCGGGGATACAAAAGAGGAAGAGGCAAAAGAGGCGGTATCGGAAGATGAAGCTGTAGAAGAGCCCGCTGCGGAAGAGATAAAAGAAGAAAAAACTCCTGACAGTAAAGAGACCGCGGACAAAGAAACAAAGACCGAAGATAAGGATAAGAAGGAAGACAAAGAAAAGTCCGGGGAAAAGAAGGAAGATACTTCAGGGGAAGAAAAGAAAGATGAGGAGCAAAAGAAAGAGGAAGCTCCCGTCAAAAAGGAAACAAAAAAGGATCAGACAGCACCAAAAAAACAGGTAAAGACCAAAACCCCCGAAGAACAGCTTGCGGAAGCCCAGGCCCAGGCTCTCGCGGAGGCTCAGGCTCTTGCTCAAGCCCAGGCCCTTGCAAATGCCCAGGCTCTTGCGGAAGCTCAGGCCCTTGCAAATGCTCAGGCCGCCCAGGCTCAGGCCCCTGCGGGAAAGACGGAAGTCAGCCGGGTATACATAGAGGATTGCGGAATGGATACGGGCTATTGGGAGATCACCTATTCAGACGGATCAAAGGCCATAATCAACAACTGATCAAGGGAATTACAGATACTGAGAGCGTGTTTTTTGATTATATCGGAAAGACGCTCTTACTATATATCCGGAACAGATAAGAACAGGATGGAGAACTTCTATGGTATTCAGTTCGATTATTTTTTTATGCTTTTTTATGCCCGTGATGATAGCAGGGTACTATATTCTTCCCGAAAAGTTTCGAAACCTGTTTCTTATACTGGGAAGTCTACTGTTTTATGCCTGGGGAGGACCGGGGTATGTTTTCATCATGCTTGCGTCCATCATCGGGAATTATGTCTTCGGCATTCTCATAGACCTTTCGGGCAGCAGGCTTTCGGGTACAAAAAGGCTTACAACGGGCAGGATCTTTCTGATCCTATCAGTTATCTACAATCTTGGGATACTCTTTTATTTTAAATACTTTACTTTTGTGCTTACAACGGTCCATGATCTTTTTGCACCGAATCTTACGATAAAGGAGATAACCCTTCCCATCGGCATATCTTTCTATACCTTTCAGGGAATGTCCTATGTGATAGATGTATACAGGGGTCTGGGATTTAATGACAGTAAAAAGGAAAGGGAGACTCTGGTCCAGAAGAATCCCTTAAATCTTGCCCTTTATATATCCATGTTTCCGCAGCTCATTGCGGGACCCATCGTCAGATATACGGATATAAGACCCTTTCTTGAAAAAAGAGAGGTTAACGGCGAAAAATTCATAAGAGGCGCGGAAAGATTCATAATCGGGCTTGCAAAGAAAGCGATACTTGCCAATACCCTCGGGGAATGCGCGGATAAGATATTCACTTCCGAATTTTCATATATGGGAGTGCCCGTCGCATGGCTGGGGGCGGTCTTATATACTCTGCAGATCTACTATGATTTTTCCGGTTATTCGGATATGGCAATAGGTCTTGGAAGGATATTCGGCTTTGAATTCATGGAAAACTTCAATTACCCCTATATCTCAAGATCAATATCCGAGTTCTGGCGCAGATGGCATATCTCACTGTCAAGCTGGTTCCGTGATTATGTATATATTCCCCTGGGGGGAAACAGAAAAGGCAACGTGTATCTGAATCTGTTCATCGTATTTCTGCTTACGGGTATCTGGCACGGAGCCGCATACGGATTTATCATATGGGGTATCTGGCATGGCCTGTTTATCCTTGCGGAAAGGGCGTTTCAAAAAAATAAAATCAGGATTAAACTTCCCGAAGCGGTAAAATGGCTGTATACCATGCTGGTGGTGATGCTTGGATGGGTACTGTTCAAGCTTGAAGATATCGCAAAGACTTTCGAATATATAAAAGCGATGTTCGGTTTTGACGGTGAAAGCTATACGGAGTTCTCCGTAAGGTTTTACCTTGATAACAAGATGATCTTTATCCTTATCGTTGCGATACTCGCGGCCATACCCTGGGCACAGGTCCTTCCGAGGCATGCGGCGGCCTTTATTGCTTCGTTTTCAATGGATGAAGGCACGGGAGTCAGGGTGGTCATAAAAAGGACACTGCTGCTTCTTCTGCTTGCCGTTTCATTTATGTTCATAGTAAACAGCAGCTACAATCCTTTCATATATTTCCGTTTTTAGTAAAGAAAAAGAAACTTCCGGGGATGTTTTAAACAGATGAAACATAAAATATCTAACGTTATCTTTATAAGCATATTTATGCTGATCCTTATCCTTCCTGCAGTCTTTATAAACAGGAAGAGTGAGCAGATCTCCGTCATCGATAATGAGATCCTGCCGGAATGGCCGGGTTTTGACGCAAGGCTTTCAAATATAGATTCCATAGAGAAGTATGTAAACAAGAGGATCGGATTCAGGGAGCAGATGATCTCCTCGTATATAGTGCTGAATGACAGACTTTTTCATGTCATGGTCCATCCTCTGTTCATGTACGGTAAGCAGGGTCACATTTTTTTCAAGGACGATGCCTATATAAGAGCATATCAGAGGCTGAACACCGATAAGGAATGGCTGGATTCCTTTACCGGCTTTCTTAAGGATACGGATGCTTATCTGAAGAGTAAGGATATAAAATTCCTGTATTATCTGTGCCCTGACAAAAAGACGATCTATTCCGAGTATTTTCCCGATTGCATTCATGTAAATGAAAACAACACGCCGGTTATCGAATATCTTGAGAACAACCTTGAGAAGACGGAGGTTGAATATATCATCCCGGTGGATGAGCTTCTTAAGGCGAAACAGTCAGAGGTTGTATACAACAGGCTTTATGATGCCACCCACTGGAACGAGGACGGGGCTTTTCTGGGACATGAGCTCATAGACGAAAAGGTTCAGGAATGGTTTGATGATGTTCCGCCTCTGTCAAAGGACGATTTTGAGCGTACCATGGAGCTGAAGACCTCTCTTGATGTTTCTCTTTTCCCGATCAAAGAGGCGGTCCCCGCCTATGAAATAAGGGATGATAAGAGCAGCAATCTGACAGGGCTTCTGTATCCGTATCTCAATTATTCCACCCTGACATTTTATTCCCATTTTAATAACCCGCAGTGCGGGAATAACAGGAAGCTCCTTGTGTTTACCGACAGTTATTTCGGAAATTTCCACAAGTTTTATCAGAACAGGTTCAGCGAGGTATATTTTGTCCACAGACAGAATTATGCCTATCTTCAGTACTATGTAAATCTCTTCTTCCCGGATATGGTGATCTTTGAAACGGCCGAAAGGAGCATAACGGGGGAGATGGCAGGGCAGGCAGACTTTAACGGGCTGTTCTATGAGCCGCCGTATAAAGGAGATTTATCTTCATTACGATCCGGCGAAGACATCGGGTATACCCTTGAAAATGTAAGCGGCCTGACCTTAAGGGATAAAGACCTTTTACTTAACGTAAACGGCGGGGATGAAATAGTGAGCATCAGGGGATATTTAAGCCCCAAAGAGGGTTCTTCCTCCGACTATTATGTATATGCAAAGATAGGCGAGGATGCGATCCTGGAATGCGATTATTTTGCCCTGAATTACCAGACGGATCCCTCATTATCCCGGGAATTCTCGGTCAATGTCCAGAGACGGTACCTGATGGAGGAGGAGATCTCACTGATAGCGGTGAACAGGAATACGGAAGAAGAGTATCTCATCGATACTTTTGAGGTTAGATATGATCAGTAAAGAAGAAAAGACAATGAGTAAAAAAGAAGAGATAGTGATAAGGGGCGCAAAGGAGAACAATCTCAAGAATGTGTCCATAAACATACCCAGAAACAGACTTGTGGTCCTCACGGGCTTAAGCGGCTCAGGTAAATCATCCCTGGCCTTTGATACGATATATGCGGAGGGACAGAGAAGGTACATGGAATCCCTGTCTTCCTATGCAAGGCAGTTCCTGGGACAGATGGACAAGCCCGACGTTGAGAGCATAGAAGGTCTTCCGCCTGCCATATCCATAGATCAGAAATCCACCAACAGAAATCCCAGGTCCACGGTGGGCACCGTAACGGAAATATATGATTATATGAGACTCTTATATGCCAGGATCGGTATTCCCCACTGTCCGAACTGCGGAAGGGAGATAAGAAGGCAGTCCGTTGACCAGATGGTGGATACGGTAATGTCTCTTTCGGAGGGCACAAAGATCCAGATCCTTGCACCGGTGGTGCGGGGCAGGAAAGGGCGTCACGAAAAGGTCATAGAGAGCGCGAAAAGAAGTGGTTACGTAAGGATCCGGATCGACGGGAACCAGTATGATCTGTCCGAAGAAATAGAACTTGAAAAGAATAACAAGCACAACATCGAGATAATAATCGACAGACTTGTGATAAAGAAGGGTCTTGAAAAAAGGCTCACGGATTCCATTGAGAATGCCCTTAAGCTTGCGGACGGGCTTATTACGGTGGATATTCCCGGGGGAGAGGAAATGTCCTTTTCGGAGCATTTTTCCTGTCCCGACTGCAATATAAGCATTGATGAGATAGAGCCCAGGAGCTTTTCTTTTAACAATCCCTTCGGAGCCTGTCCGGTATGTGCGGGGTTAGGCTATAAGATGGAGTTTGACGCGGATCTGATGATACCGGATCCCTCCCTATCCATCATGGAAGGTGCCATAAGGGTAACGGGCTGGCAGAGCTGTACCGATAAGAACAGTTTCACCTATGCCACCTTAAAAGCCCTTACGGAGAAATACGGATTTGATTTAAACACTCCCTTTGAGGATTATCCGGAGAGAATAAAACAAGTCCTCATTCACGGAACGGACGGTGAAGAGGTAAAGGTACATTATAAGGGGCAGAGAGGCACAGGGGTCTACGATGTGGCCTTTGAGGGTCTTGTAAGAAACGTGGAGAGAAGGTACAGGGAAACCGCTTCGGATTCCATGAAGGCAGAGTACGAAGCTTTTATGAGGATAACACCCTGCAGCGAGTGTAAGGGCATGAGGCTTAAAAAAACCTCACTGGCTGTGACCGTAGGCGGAAAGAACATCCATGAACTGACCGACATGCCCATAAATGAGATGCTCCCCTTTATTGAAGGCTATAAGCTTACCGAGAATGAACGGATAATAGGAAAGCAGATATTAAAGGAGATAAAGGCAAGGCTCAGCTTCCTTGTGCGTGTGGGCCTTGATTATCTGACACTGACAAGATCCGCAGCTTCCCTTTCGGGAGGTGAGGCCCAGAGGATAAGGCTCGCCACCCAGATCGGTTCCGGTCTTGTGGGGGTGGCCTATATACTGGATGAGCCCAGCATAGGGCTTCATCAGAGAGATAACGGAAAGCTCCTTTCGGCCCTTAAGGATTTAAGGGATCTGGGAAATACTCTTATAGTGGTGGAACATGACGAAGAGACCATGAGAGAGGCGGATTTTCTGGTTGACATCGGTCCGGGAGCCGGGGAACACGGGGGAAGGATCGTCGCCAAGGGAGATGTTTCGGATATCATCAGGGAAAAAACCTCCGTGACCGGAATGTATCTTTCGGGTAAGCTTAAGATCCCGGTTCCGAAGAAAAGGAGAAAACCCTCGGGATATCTTAAGATAAAGGGTGCAGCGGAGAATAATCTCAAAAATATAGATGTGGATATTCCTCTTGGCGTTTTTACCTGTGTTACCGGGGTATCCGGTTCCGGCAAGAGCTCACTCATAAACGAGATACTCTACAAGTTCCTGGCAAGAAAGCTTAACAGGGCGGGAACCATACCCGGAAGCTTTTCTTCCATAAAGGGCTACGAGAAACTTGATAAGGTGATTAATATTGACCAGTCACCCATAGGAAGGACACCGAGGTCAAATCCCGCAACCTATACCGGAGTCTTTGACCTGATAAGAGACCTTTTTTCCCAGACCGCAGAGTCAAGGGCCAGGGGCTACAGTAAAGGCAGGTTCAGTTTTAATGTAAAGGGCGGAAGATGCGAAGCCTGTTCGGGAGACGGTATCATCAAGATAGAGATGCACTTTCTGTCGGATGTCTATGTGCCCTGTGAGGTATGCGGCGGCAGGCGCTACAACAGGGAGACCCTGGAGGTGAGATACAAGGACAAAAACATTTCCGACGTGCTTGATATGACGGTGGAGGAAGCTCTGTCCTTTTTTGACAATATACCGATGATAAGGACAAGGATGCAGACCTTATATGATGTGGGGCTTTCATATATAAAGCTCGGACAGCCTTCCACCACCCTTTCGGGAGGCGAGGCCCAGAGGATCAAGCTGGCCACGGAACTGTGCAAAAGAAGCACCGGAAGGACCATCTATATCCTGGATGAACCTACCACGGGACTTCATTTTGCGGATGTGCACAAGCTTATCGATATCCTCCAGAGGCTTACCGAAGGCGGGAATACCGTTGTTGTCATAGAGCATAATCTGGATGTTATAAAGACCGCGGATCATATCATTGACTTAGGCCCCGAAGGGGGAGACAGGGGAGGATGTATCGTTGCTACGGGAACTCCCGAAGAGGTTGCAAAGAACAAAGCCTCATTTACGGGGCAGTATATCAAAAAAATGTTATGACATTTTTTAGGGGGGTTAAGAAATCAAAAATTCTGCCGATATATAGATTGTATGGCAGGGAAGCGCATAAAACGGAAGGAACCGTTCCGTCTTGTGCGCTTTGTTTTTCCTTAATAATTATTTAATAAAATATGATATAAAACCCTTTGAATAAGGTCATCCTTTGGAGTATAATATATCCGTATTTTTATGCAAAAAATCCGACATTTCATGATAAATGATTTTTAAACCATGGAAAGGGGAATACGAATATGGTTTATACAGATATAGGGATAGATCTCGGAACTGCAAGTATCCTGGTATACATAAGGGGAAAAGGCGTTGTTTTGAAAGAGCCCAGCGTTGTGGCTTTTGACAGGGATACAAACAAGATAAAGGCAATAGGTGAAGAGGCAAGGCTGATGCTTGGAAGGACACCGGGCAATATCGTAGCCGTAAGGCCTTTACGACAGGGAGTTATATCAGACTATACCGTCACCGAAAAGATGCTCAAATACTTCATGCAGAAGGCCATAGGCAAGAAGACCTTCCGTAAACCCAGGATCAGTGTATGTGTTCCCAGCGGTGTAACGGAGGTTGAGAAAAAGGCGGTTGAGGATGCGACCTATCAGGCAGGTGCAAGAGAAGTTGCCATCATAGAGGAACCCATTGCCGCAGCCATCGGAGCGGGAATAGATATCAGCAAGCCCTGCGGCAACATGATCGTGGACATAGGCGGCGGTACCACAGATATAGCTGTGATATCTCTCGGCGGAACGGTTGTGAGCACTTCCATCAAAGTGGCCGGAGATGATTTTGACGAAGCCATCGTCAGATACATGAGGAAAAAGCATAACCTTCTCATCGGCGAGAGAACAGCCGAAGAGATCAAGATAAAGATAGGAACGGCTTATAAGCTTTCAGAGGTTGATTACCTTGAGGTAAAGGGGCGTAACCTTGTTACCGGTCTTCCCAGAACCGTTAAGGTTTCATCGGAAGATACGGAGGAGGCACTGAGAGAGACCTCTTCCCAGATAGTAGAGGCGATACACGGAGTGCTTGAGAGAACTCCCCCGGAACTTGCGGCAGACATTGCCGACCGCGGAATAGTCCTTACCGGAGGGGGAAGCCTTTTAAGAGGCCTTGAGGATCTGATAGCTTATAAAACAGGTATCAATACGGTAACGGCGGAAGATCCCATGACGGCGGTCGCCATCGGCACAGGCAAGTTTGTCGAGTTCCTGGCCGGTTATGACGGCGAGGTGGAATAAGGGGGACGCGCCGGGATAAGGAGTATACATGTTAAAGGGACTCTATGTAGCAAGCACAGGCATGGTCAATGAACAGAAGAGGGTAGATGTCATGACCAACAACCTGGCTAATTCAGCCACCACGGGATTCAAAAAGGAAGGCACAACGGCAGAAGCCTTCCATGATGTGCTGGCTTTAAAGATCAAGGACACATCTGAACCAAATATTGCAAGGCGCCTCGGATACATGAACCTGGGCGTCAAGATCGGCGAAAATTACACTGATTACAGTCAGGGACCTTTCCATGAAACCGGGAATACTTTTGATCTTGCCCTTTCGGGCAGCGGTTTCTTTGCCGTAGAATTCACAAACAAGGCCGGGGAGACCTCGGTAAAGTATACAAGAGACGGTGACTTCCAGTTAAACGTTGACGGAGCGTTAGTTAACAGAAACGGTGATTATCTCTTAAATACCGCGGGAAATCACATCGTTCTGGATCCTTTGCAGACATATTCCGTGGACAGGATGGGAAATGTCAGGCAGGTTGAGGGTGGAGCCGTTCTTGCAACCATCCAGACAGTGGATTTTGAGAATTATGATTACCTCATAAAATACGGGGAGACATATTTCGAACCCGTTGAAGGCTTTGAGTTTGCGCCCTCTGACTGTCAGGTATATTCCGGATATCTGGAAGCCTCGAATGTTCAGACAGTAAGGGAAATGGTAGACCTGATTGCTTTTACAAGGGCCTATGAATCCAATCAGAAGATCATCCAGGCATACGATTCGACTCTGGATACTGCGGTAAATAACCTTGGAAGAGTTTAAGCGGGCAGGATAAGAGGTAAAGGCCCGGAACAGTAATAAGTATTTCATGACCGGAAGGGATCGTTAAGGAGGAAAAATATGGTCAGATCTTTATGGACAGCTGCATCGGGAATGATAGGGCAGCAGATAAATGTGGACACTATAGCAAACAACCTTGCAAATGTTAATACCGTGGGATATAAGACCGAGACCAACGAGTTTAAATCCCTTTTATACCAGAATATCCAGACAAAGACCACCTCTGCAAACGGAGAGCAGAAACCCACCAGTGCACAGGTAGGACTCGGTGTGAGAAATGCGGCCATAGTTTCGCAGTTTACCCAGGGTGCCTATCTGGAGTCCGAAAGTCCCACGGCTTTTGCCATCGGAGGAGACGGATTCTTTGCCTTAAAGGGTGAGGACGGCACTACCCATTACACGAGAAACGGTGATTTCAGATTTGCCATCGGCGGAAATAATACGATGATGCTTACAAGCTCGGACGGTCTGCCGGTCTTAAACAGCGGAGGAAATCCCATCACCTTAAATTCCAACCAGTACATTACAAACAAGATAGAGGTCGACGCCGACGGATATCTTACATACCCCGATGACAGAAACAATATGCAGAGGATCCCGGGAATGCGGATAGGTCTCTTCCAGTTCCAGAATCCCGCAGGTCTTGAGAAGGTGGGAGATTCTCTTTATGACGTGACGGCAGCCTCGGGGCAGGCTTTAAATGAAGCCACCAACGCAAATCTTAAAAAGAGTGAGATCAGACAGGGTTATCTGGAAGGGTCGAATGTGCAGATCGCGGATGAGATGGTAAACCTGATCATAGCGCAGAGAGCATATGAGCTCAATTCCAAGGCGATACAGGCGGCCGACACCATGATGCAGCAGGCAAATGAACTCAGGAGATAAGGGATAATATGGATATAGGATCACTGGGCAACGAATATCTGGACATGTTAAATCAGGCAAACCGGACTGTCTCGTCCGGTAATGACATCGAAAAAAAGCTCAAGTCGGACAGATCACAGGCCACCGATGAGGAGCTTATGGGTGTCTGCAAGGAATTTGAAGCCTATTTTATCGAACAGGTCTTTAAGGAAATGAAAAAGTCCGTTAATATAACCGAAGCCTCCGACAAAGCCACCCAGAGTGTTCTGGATTATTACGGGGACAATCTGCTGAGCGAATATGCCAAATCTGCGGCGGACCAGCAGGAAAACGGTCTGGCAAAGATGCTCTATGAGCAGATGAAGAGGAATTACGGTCTTTGATGATCCGGGGTGAGTACCATAGGGGATCATAACTTTCCGGGTAAACACAGGCAATACAGGATAAATAAAGTCAAAATGTCCCGCATTTTGACTTTTTTGTGATATGTGATATCGGGTGCAAAAGCGCCAGGTGGCAAAGCCACCTGTGCAATTTGCTTAAATATCGGAGTGGAAAGCAAGCTTTCCATCCCGATATTTAAGCAAATTCATCATGGCACTTTGTGCCATGTGGCTTTTGCACCTCATACCACTTTGCTATCAGAATCAAAACACATTTAAACACATATCAGACATCCGATCTGACATCCGGTCAGACAGTGAATTCAGAAAATGTTGATCAGAGGGGAAATATACCGGTAATGGAAAGAGAAGAACTAAGAGGATACATAAGCCATATAATATACAGGAACAGTGAAAACGGCTACATGGTATTTGAATTTGCCAACGGTCCGGATGAAGTCGTATGCGTAGGCAATCTGTCGGACGTTGACGAGGGCGAGACCCTGAGGCTTGAAGGCACCTATGTGACCCATCCGGTTTACGGGGAGCAGTTTAAGGTTGACTTTCATGAGCCTGCCGTTCCGGATGACGAGCTTTCCGTAATGCGCTATCTCGGTTCCGGGATGGTGAAGGGAGTGGGACCTGCCCTTGCAAAGAGGATAGTTGAGAAGTTTAAGGGGGACACCTTAAGGATCATCGAGGAAGAGCCCGAAAGACTGTCGGAGATAAAGGGGATAAGCGATAAAAAGGCAAGAGAGATCGCGGAACGTCTCATGGAGAAAAAGGAACTGAGAAAGGCCGTGCTATTTTTGCAGGATTTCGGGATCTCGAACAATCTTGCCATGAAGATCCATGAAAAATACGGTACCGGACTGTACGCAATGATGAGGGAGAATCCCTACAGACTCATAGAGGACATAGACGGCATCGGGTTTAAGAAAGCCGATGAGATAGCGATAAAGATCGGAATAAGGGTGGACTCGGACTACAGGATAAGGAGCGGGATCATCTATACCATGAATCAGGCTGTTATTGACGGGAATCTCTATATCCCGAGGGAGGAGGTCATTGACAGAAGCTCGGCCATACTGGATATCCCGAAGGATGTGGTGGAAACACATATGATGAACCTGTGCATGGATAAAAAACTGGTGATGAAGGTTCAGGACGGTCTGACGGCAGTGTACAGGCCGGTTTATTACAATATGGAGCTTAAGTGCGCAAAGCTTCTCCATGATCTGGATGTGATACTGAAAAAGGACGGGGAACAGGTTGAGAAAAGGATCTCCGTCATTGAAAAAGAACTCTCCATAGATCTTGAAGATATACAGAGAGAGGCAGTGAAAAAAGCCGTAATGAACGGCATCACAATAATAACCGGCGGTCCCGGAACCGGAAAGACGACCATAATAAACGCGATAATAAGATACTATCAGGATGAAGGCATGGACATACTGCTGGCGGCCCCTACGGGACGTGCGGCAAAGAGGATGAGTGAGGCAACGGGGTATGAAGCCTCAACCATACAGAGGATGCTTCATTTACGGCCGGGAAGTACCGATACGGGGGCTGACGACAGAAGCTTTTATTATGAAAAAAATGAAGACGATCCTCTTTCGGCTGATGTGGTCATTATAGACGAAATGTCTATGGTGGACATTTCCCTGTTCACGGCACTGCTTAAGTCTCTGGTCCCGGGTACCAGGCTCATAATGGTAGGGGATACGGATCAGCTTCCCAGTGTAGGTCCCGGAACGGTATTAAAGGATCTGATAGATTCGGGTGTCTTCGAGTGCGTCAGGCTCAGGAAGATATTCAGACAGAGCGAGCAGAGCGATATCGTGGTCAATGCTCACAGGATAAACAACGGGGAAAAAATAGCCCTTGATAATAAAAGCAGTGATTTTTTCTTTATGGAAAGAAATGATGTAAACCTGATACTCAAGAATATAATCCTGTTAATAAGGGACAAGCTTCCGAAGTTTGTGGGAGCCGCACCCTATGAACTTCAGGTGCTGACACCGATGAGGAAGGGGATCCTGGGAGTGGAATCCTTAAACCCCATACTGCAGAAATACTTAAATCCGCCGGATGCGTCAAAAAAAGAAAAGGAATACGGAGACACGATCTTTCGCGAGGGCGATAAGGTCATGCAGATAAAGAACGATTACCAGCTGGTATGGGAGATCCGTTCGGGATACGGAATACTGGTGGATAAGGGTGAGGGCATATTCAACGGGGATACCGGAGTGATAGTATCCATAAATGACCTGTCTGAGACAGTGACCGTTGAATATGACGGATCAAGAAGAGTTGATTATACCTATGGACAGTTAAACGAGATCGAACTTGCTTACGCCGTGACCATCCACAAATCCCAGGGGAGTCAGTATCCGGCGGTGATAATACCTGTATTAAACGGCCCGAGGCTCTTATTTAACAGAAACCTTCTGTATACGGGTGTTACCAGGGCGGAAAAATGCGTCACCCTTATAGGAAACAGGGATCAGATCTATTCCATGATAGAGAACACGGATGATAACAGAAGATATACGGGAATGACGAACAGGATAAAGGAGGTTTACGGTGTATGAGGATGGAATCTCTTACAGGTCTTTTTTTCCCCGCAAGATGTCCCGTATGTCATGATGCGGTCTATCCCAGGGACAGGCTGTGCTGTGATGAGTGCAGACCCCTTCTGAAATACGTGACGGAGCCGTTCTGCTTTAAGTGCGGCAGACCCCTTTTTGATCCCGGTGCGGAGTTTTGTACGGAGTGCATCGGAACAGGACATGAGTTTGACGCAGGCAGAGCGGTTTTTCTGTATGATGATGTGATAAAAAAGAGCATATACAGCTTTAAATACGGAAACAGGCAGGAATACGCAAAATTCTACGCAAAGGAGATGGCCCTGGCCCTCGGCCCCTTCATAGAACGGGTACGGCCCGATGCCATCATTCCGATCCCGCTTCATAAGAGCCGCCTGAAAAAAAGGGGATATAACCAGGCACAGCTCATCTCGGAGGGTCTTTCGAAGCTTGTGCACATACCCGTTATAAAGGACCTTCTGATACGGGAAAAAAACACGAAAGTACAGAAAAATCTTGGGGAAAAGGCAAGACAAAACAATTTAAAAAATGCTTTTAAAATAGGCAGAAATGATGTATCATTAAAAACAGTCATTATAGTGGACGACATATTTACAACCGGCAGCACCATGGATTCCGCTGCCAGATGTTTGCGTGAAAACGGGGTCGCAAACATCTTTTTTGCTGTATTAAGCATTGCAGATATGTCATAGCCGCGGGTACAGGAGGATTTTTATGAACGTACGTAACTGTAAAAGATGTGGGAAGATATTTAATTATGTTTCGGGGCAGCCTATCTGTAATGATTGCAAGAAGGAAATGGAAGATATATTTCAGATGGTAAAGGAATATATCAGCGAACACGGAAGCGCATCGGTTCATGATGTCTCAAAGGAATGTGAGGTTGACGAAGGACAGATCAGACAGTGGGTACGTGAGGAAAGGCTCGTCTTCTCTGATGCCGGCCCGTCGGGAATAGTATGCGAATCCTGCGGTGAACCGATCTCCACCGGAAGATATTGCAATAAATGTAAGGGTAATCTTATCAATTCATTAAACGGGGCCGTTAAGAAGCCTGAAGCTCCGGCACAGCAGAAGAAGGAAAGAGAATCTCCGAGAATGAGATTCCTTGACAACAAATAAAATTCCGGGGATCTTATCCCCTCTGCTTTTATCGGTGATATTATGCTGAATGAAGAAAGAATCAGACTGATGACGAAAATGGCTGCCTATGAGACGGGAGAGGGCAGAAAAGATGTGAGCATCTCTCATTATTTCAGGGGCGATTATATAAGTTTTCAGCTGTGGAAATCCGCGATATACGCAACCGCCGGATTTCTGATATATGTGGCAATGACCATTCTGTATGATCTGGAGACTTTTCTTGAGGAGTTTTACAGAATGGATCTTGTTGCATATTTTAAGGACCTGCTGACAAAATATGCGGCCGTTACCGGCATCTATCTGGTCTTTTCGTATTTTGTGTATCTCTATAAGTATAACAAATGCAAGACTCATCTGAAGAGGTACGTAAGGGCATTGAACCAGCTTTATAACATGTATGGTGTGAAGGCACGAAGGAAGTAAGGGATAGAAAAAAACACCAGGAAGAGAGGAAAAATTGGAAACTCTTTATTCATTAAAGGAAGAGGTCGCAAAGATCTACTCCCGTTATGAAAGCTATATTTTACCGGTCATCAGATTTGTTCTTGTATTAATAACGATGTTATTGATCAACAAAAACATCGGTTTCATGAGTAAGCTCAAGAATCCGGCTATTGTGCTGATAGTGGCACTCCTTGGTTCTTTTCTCCCGATGAATGCCTCGGTGATACTGATCGCCATCATCATAACGGCTCATCTGTATGAACTGTCTTTAGAGTGTGCCGTGATAGCATTATTTGTTTTCATGATAATGTTCTTTATCTACTTCAGGTTCTCTCCCGATGATTCGGCGGCGGTGCTTCTTACTCCGATCTGCTTCTTTTTAAGGATCCCCCACGTGATCCCGGTGATCATGGGGCTTTCGGGTTCGCCTCTTTCCTGTATATCCGTTGCCTGTGGTGTGGTGACTTATTATATCATCGATTATGCCAAAACCAATGCAAAAGCCATAGGCACGGGAAGCTCACCGGAACTGACACAGGCCATATCCGGCTTCAAAACGGTGATAAACGGCATGCTTAAAAATGATGAGATGATCCTTATGGCAGCTGTACTCGCCATAACCACCGTCATCATATATGTCGTTAAAAGACTGGAAGTGGATCATGCATGGAAGATCGCCATCGCAGGCGGATCCATAATAGAGGTGATACTGCTCATCGGAGGCAATTCCATCCTCGATACCTCGGTCTCCGTCGGGTTTGCCCTTGTTTCGATACTTCTTGCCGTATTGATCGGCCTGATAATGGAATTCTTTATGTTCCATGTGGATTTTTCCAGAGCGGAAAATGTTCAGTTCCAGGATGATGAGTATTATTATTATGTCAGGGCGCTGCCCAAGGTTTATGTAAATGACTCCGACGAGGATTGATTAACAGATGTCTCAGATCATAGATAATCTTTTATCATTTTCAGAAAGATATCGTACCCTGCTCACGGTTCCAAAGATTATGTGGACGGATATCGTCGAGATCATCATTATCGCATTTCTGATCTACCGTGTGCTTGCCTGGATCAAGGATACCAGGGCATGGTCTTTGATGAAGGGTCTGTCCATAATCCTCATATTCATTCTTATAGCGGCTCTTTTCAGCATGACTACGATCCTATGGATCGTAAAAAACATTTTTTCGGTCGCGATCATGGCTATCGTGGTCGTCTTTCAGCCGGAGCTTCGTAAAGCTCTGGAACATCTCGGAAAGACAAGGATGTTTTCCTCGCTCCTTCCCTTTGATTCAAACAGGATAATGGAACTGTTCAGCGATCATACCATTTCTGAGATCGTCAGAGCCAGTTATGAAATGGGACGGGCAAGAACCGGTGCCCTTATCGTCATAGAGAACAACGACTCCCTCTCCGATTATGAGAAGACCGGAATAGTTCTTGATTCCGAGGTTTCAAGCCAGCTGCTCATCAATATCTTTGAGCATAATACACCGCTTCACGACGGTGCCGTTATCATCCGCGGAAACAGGATAACCACGGCAACCTGTTATCTTCCCCTGTCCGACAACATGAAGCTGTCGAAGGAGCTCGGTACCAGACACAGGGCAGGAGTGGGCATTTCCGAGGCTACGGATTCCCTGACGATAATTGTATCCGAGGAAACCGGAAGAGTATCGGTGGCGGAAGGAGGAGTACTGACCGCAAACATCAACGCCGAGGAGCTTACCAAGAGGTTAGAGCATCTTCAGAACAAGGTGGTTGAGGAAAAGAAGTTCAAACTGTGGAAAGGAAGGTCTAAAGATGAAAAAGAGTCTGACAAGT
>JAIKZD010000008.1 GCA_024682555.1 Lachnospiraceae bacterium
GAGTATCTGGTCAGGCAGCAGGATTATGAGCGATTTCCGCTGAAATCCTATGAGGTCGGAGGAGTGACCTTTTATTACCCGCAGACCGGTGATCAGACCGGGTATTACGGCTTTCCGGGAGGAGATCACCGCGCGGCGATCCGCCTGCTCGGTGAGACGCTTGAGGACGGGATCGCGACAGACCGGTGAGCCGGCGGGATCCGCGCGGGAAATAACAACACGGAGACAGAAATACCCCCGGTCCTTATGACCGGGGGTATTTGATCCTGTCTGTGAAGACAGCCGCGTCAGAGATCCGTTCAGGGACGGGGCTGACCGCAGTTGGAGCAGAACCTGCCGGTGTTCACCGAGCCGCAGGAGCAGGTCCAGCTCTCATCCGCAGGCTTCGGCGTGCCGCAGTTGGAACAGAACTTGCCGGTATTCACCGTTCCGCAGGAGCAGGTCCAGCTGCCGGCTGCCGGTGCGGCTGCGGGAGCGGGTGCGGGAGCGGCCTGGGCGGCACCCATCTGGAAGAGCTGGGCGGCATTTGCTCCGCCGGCCTGCTGTGCCATATTCATGCCGGCAAAGGCCATCATGGGACCCGCATTCTGGTTCTTTGCGGCTGCAACCATGGCTTCGGCCTGTGCACCGGTGATAGCTGCGGCGCCCATGGTGGGATCCTTGTAAACAGCCTGCTTCTGAAGATTCTTGATCATCTGCTCATCTTCTTCGGAAGCGGAAACGGAACTTACACCGAAGGATACGATCTGTATTCCCCTAAGCTCTGCCCATTTCTTGGAAAGCTGGTCATTTAAGACATCGGAGATCTCCGTGGTATGACCGGGAAGAGCACTGTATCTTATTCCCATTTCGGAGATCTTTGCAAAGGTCGGCTGGAGAGCCGTCATGAGCTCGGATTTAAGCTGTGAATCGATCTCGTCCCTTCTGTATTCGGAAGTAACATTGCCCGCAACATTTGTATAGAAAAGAATGGGGTCGGTGATCTTATAGGAATACTCGCCGTGGCATCTGATCTGTATGTCTACGTCAAGACCGATATTCTTGTCAACAACCCTGAAGGGAACCGGATTTGCGGTTCCGTATTTGTTTCCGGGGATCTCCTTGGTATTGATGAAATAAACCCTCTGATCCTTTCCGGTATCACCGCCGAAAGCGATCCTCTTGCCTATCTGCTTGAAGGTTGCGAGAATGCTCTCACCGAGGTTTCCGTAGAAGATACTGGGCTCGGAAGATGCGTCCCATACGAACTCGCCGGGATCGGCGCAAAGCTCTACAACCTTGCCCTGATCAACGATGATCATGCACTGTCCGTCCGCAACGGCAATGATCGATCCGTTGCTGATGATGTTGTCGTTTCCCTTGTTATTTGAACTTCTGGCGTTATTCTTTGATTTGCTTCCCTTTGTGATCAATACATCCGCCGGAATAGACTCGCAGCTGAAAAAATCTCTCCAAGAATCAGCTAACGCTCCGCTTGCGGCACCCATAGCAGCCTGAATCAGTCCCATATTTTATTTCCTCCTGAATATTCTTCTGAATCGGGTCACAAAACGACCCAAACCTTAAACATAATAGCACAGATCTCGGTAAATTTAAAGATGGTCATAACTATTTTCCGCAGACTTTCTTTTTTTCTTTCTCATTCCCGCGATCAGCCTGTTTTCACTCTCCCTTATGCATTCATCCTCATACTGCACAAAGTCGCTCATGAGATCCTTATCCTGTCTGAGAAAATAGTATTCTCTGTCATATCTTGCAAAATAACTGTCATATTTCCCCCGTATCAGTATCCTGAATCTCGGTTCGGATTCAAAATCATCCGCCGCGATTCTTGCATGGGCGGTCAAAAGCCTGTGATCGTCGGCTCTGTAAACGACGCCGAATTTATCCGGCCTGCACCGGTCAAGATACTTAATGGCATTCTCAAATTCGTTGAAAAAGATATACAGCTTTCCGATCTGCAGACTCACCCAGGTATAGATGTCATCATTTTCCGAGGATTCATAAAAAAGCCTCAGATAGATCTGGAAGGCCTTCTGGTATTCACCTTCGTTCAGATCATCAAGGGCCTCCTTCAGAAGGCTGTCATTTGTGTCCGACTCCTTCCCTTCTAAAAGGGTGTGCTCCACAAGCTTTATCTGCTCATATCTCTTCTTCGGAGGATCGATCACGGGCTCAAAATCCTTTTCCGAGACGATGAGTTCGGTATCGGGAACGTCATATACGGGGATAAGAGCCGTGTATTCATCATACTTTCTGAGTCCCACCTCATAACAGGTATCCTCGTATGCGGGATAATTCTCTATAAGATCGGGAGCCACGGCATCCACCGCTCTTCTGTTCCTTGCGCAGAAATCGCTGTCTATCCTGCTTCTGTAATATATCTTAAGCTCGGTGACATAGTTCTTCATTTTTACATCAAGGAGCGCATGGCCCAAATGAACATAAAAATCCCTCAGATCCTCGATAAAGGAAAGATTGCACCGTTTGTACATTTCAACCGATCTTTCGTAATTACTGTTAAAATAGTACAGCTCTCCCAGGGCAAAGGCGGCTTCCGTATACATGTCCATGGATCTGTCGAGGTATCGAAGCAGCGACTCATACTGTTTTATGGCTTCAACCTCCTGCCCCACCGACTTATAGTACCTGGCATCATTCATCCATTCCGTGAGACTCTTCTGGGCATCCGCATTACCGTCTCCTTCAAGGATGAGTGACAGAGCATCCTCATAAGCTGTCTGTCCCGCCTCGGTATAGACGGTCATTCCGTTTCTGTCCCAGAAAACGGACAGCCCGTATTCGCCGAGTTTTTTGTTGGTCTCTATCAGGGTGCCTTCAAATTCCATAAAAGAATTAAAGGGGTCGATCTCATACCATTCGCGGATGCTGTTGCATATCATCCTGATGAGATATCCTCCCCCGGACTCTTCGGAAAGCCAGACTATATCGGACTTTCCCTCACTAAGATTCTTGTAGGGTCTCTCTATGACGATCCTTTTTTCGCAGATATTTATCCTTACGGAATGATCCGTCCCCGCAAGGATCAGACAGTCTCCGTCCATCACGTATTTGCCGCAGGATCTGAAATCTTTGTCTATTGTGGATATGGTTCTGTACAGCCTGTTGTCAAGCTGCCTGTATAATTCGAAAAAAAGCATTGTCAGTATCCCAAATTGATCCTGTGGGTGAGCCTGAAGATATGACCCTCAAGCTCTTCCACCAGAAGATCCATGTCATAGGTCCCGGCACCCACCGCAAGGACCGCATTATCCATATATCCGTGGATATAATCCTTTGTGCTGTAGGCGGCGTATATCTCATTGAGCAGGGCCTCGGATCCTATCAGATTCTCGAAGCTGTATTCACCCGCTCCCTTATCAACGATCTGGTTATAACAGTCATAATAATAATCATTCAGGGTATATATAACGTCATTCTCGGTCTTTCCTATATCTTCGAGGCGGCGCATGCCGGTTATCATCTGCGTGTCCTGATCGCTCTGTTCATTATCCGTCCGGTATTTTGTACCGTTGCAGGGCGGAAGCTTCACCGACAGATCTCTCCTTGCATGAGTCGTGGCATAATCATAATCCGTTTTATTAAAATAATCGTATTTTCCGGGCTCGTTATCATCCCAGGTGACATCCACGTTATAGAATCCGTCATCAAGCCTTACGATATTCCAGGCATGGTTTTCCCCCGCAAATCCCGTGCAGTAATAACAGGGGATCCCAAGCTCCATCAGGACATACTGCATGGCCCTTGCATAACCCGCGCATACCGTGGAACCGTTTACCAGGGCGCTGTAAGCACTCTGATTCATCCTTGAGGATATCTGATAGCTCACGTCATCGATAAGCCTGTCATGAACATACTGTTCCTTGCCGTAATCGGTGGTGAGGGCATCGGCTCCGCTTATTATGGCCTTGGCCTTATTGTCAAACTGGGCCTTGGCATTGTTGTAATCATCGGCGGTTTTGTTAAAGGTAAGATCCACCTCTATACAGGTCCCGTCTCCCTTGAATTTACAGCCGTATCCGGTATCCAGATAAAAAAGCTCCGGATGATCATTAAAGACCGCCATGAAGGAATTAAGCATATCCTTTTGGGAGAGGCTTTCCACGGGCCTGAAGCTCTTGTTGAAGGCTAAGGTGTTTGCATAGATCTGTCTGTAGAGGTGCTTGCCCTGATCGTCAAGCATATTGTAATAGGGATAAAAAAGCGCATCAAAATCAAGGCCGTCGCCGGTCTCGCCAAAGCCCAGCTCCTTTGAGAGCTTTTCCGCCTCCTCATCGCTTATATCGGTAATATCCTCCCTGATGGGCTGATATCCCACTTTGCCCGCAACATTATCCGGGATCACCAGATCGCTTTCGGAGGGGCTTACATAGGTGTCCGACTGGGGCGGGAGAATGTTCGAATCATCCTGGGGATCCGGGGTCTCCTCCTCTTTCTCCATCTCTTCTGGCAGATCATGGGAGGCCGCATCCAACGGACTCTGATCGTTTTTTTCTTTATCCGGTCTTTTCTTTGAAGCAGGTTCTGCTTCCTCCGCAGCCGCCCTCTCCCTTCCGTAAAGCTTATCGGAAAGGTTCTGCGACATATCCGGGTTTAACGCACAGACGATAATAAATCCTGTCAGCAGGACAAGCAGACCTATCAGTCCATACCCGATCCCTTTTATAACCTTCATACATCAATCCTCGGAATCTTTATCTTTTAATGTCTCTTTATCTTCATTTCTGTTTTTTAACAGCCTGTATATGACGATATACCCGTATAAAAGCACCGGAAGTATTATCGTAAGCGCAAGGGAAGCCCTGAAGAGTCCCTCGTAATAAGGGGACTTAAGAAGGGCAAACACAAGGGTTGCAATATACATAAAAACAAGTAAAACGGCCCCGGCAAGAGCAAGTATCCTCTTTATCTTTTCCATGTCCACACCTTTTTCATGCCTGCGCAGGCTATGACTGTACACCTTTCAGATGATCCGATGTGCCTTAAGCGCATTTTCGATATCGGCAGCCTTGAAGGGCTTTGCCAGATATCCCGAGAGTCCCTCTTTCAGGAAATCATCCTCCGTCACTTCCTCGCTTGCGGTAACCATGATAACCGGAGTGGAAGCATTCGGGCTCCCCTCATCTGCTCTCAGCTCCTTAAAGGTCGTCAGTCCGTCTTTTTCGGGCATGAGCTGATCAAGCAGTATGACGTCGTACTTTTTTTCCTTTGCCTTCTCAAGGCATTCATCTCCCGACATTGCCATATCGATCTGTGCATCGATATCCTTCATGGCAGCCTTAGCTATCATAAGGTTGACCTTTGAATCGTCAACAACGAGTATATTCACTGGCATGATCCCGTCCCTCCCTTTCAGTCTTCGGAATTAAGAAATCTGTCCCGCAGCATTCCCCTTATCTCACCGATCACATCGCGATAGTCCGAGATAAAGGATTCATGCCGGGATACGATCTGCACCACCTTGTCATCCTTTGCGTATTCTTCCATCTGTTTTGCAAACTCGGAAAGCTTTACGGCGCCTATGGATCTTGAGGTGGACTTGATGGCATGTGCGGTGATCCGGTAATTATCCCAGTCATCCTTTTTATAGCATGCATCCAGTTTGTCCCCCATATTTTCTTCAAGAAAAGCCTTCAGGGTCTCATAATAGATATCCTGATCTCCCGCGCAGTAGTCAATACCCGTCTCCCTGTCGATAAGCCCCTCTTTGCCGTCACCGGGCTTTACGGCCGGCCCCGGTGTCCCTCTGTCTGCAGGCGGGACTGCCTTATCATCCGCTTTATTGCCGTCGTCATTTTGCAGGTAGGCTTCATTCGGGAGATACTTTTTAACAATGGCATTGATCTCTGTATAGGATACGGGTTTTGCTATATAATCGGCAAAACCGTAGCTTATGTATTTTTCCCGAAGCCCCTCGGAAACATTGGCGGTGAGCATTATAACGGGGATCGTGGTATTCGGATTATCCTTAAGCTCCCTTATTTCCTTAAGGGTCTCTATGCCGTCCTTTCCGGGCATCATGTGATCGAGGAAGATCATATGGTACCTGTAGATCTTAACAAGCTCGATCCCCTCATCCCCCGAGGAGGCAAGATCTATGGAGATCCCGGAGTTCCTCAGAAAACTTGTAATGACCTTTAAGTTGATATTAACATCATCTATCACAAGGATCCTTCCGTTCGGAGCATAAATACCCCCGTCCATGTACTTGACAACGGCATTTACGGTGGCCTCCTTAAGATCCACGTTTCCGAGCTTCTTTAGGGACCTGATCTTCTGGGGTATCTTTATGATGAATTCGGAACCCTTTCCGTATTCGCTCTCCACCTCTATCTTTCCGTTCATAAGCTCGGCGATCTTTGCGGTAATGTTAAGCCCAAGCCCCGTTCCTTCCACATTTCTGTTCCGGTTTTCGTCCATCCTTGCAAAGGCGGTAAACAGCTTGTCCTTGTCATCCTCCCTGATGCCGATGCCGGTATCCTTAACCCTGATATCCAGCATGGCGGTTTCTTTGTCTATATCGGCGGTTGAAAGCTTAAGTGTAACGCTTCCGTTATCCGTATATTTTACGGCATTGGTCAGAAGATTGATCATCATCTGCTGGATCCTCACATCATCGCCGTAAAACTCGCAGTACATCTCCGGATCTGCCTCAAGCACAAGACTTAAGTTCTTATCCTTTACCTTGTTTTCGATGATGCTGTTGCAGGTGGCTATGACATTTCTGATGTTGTAATCTTCATTGACCAGATTCATCCTGCCCGAATCAAGCTTGGAATAATCAAGGATGTCATTGATTATGGATAAAAGAAGCCTGCCCGCATTATCCACATCCGTCGCGTATTCTATGATGTTGCTCTCTGTGCTTTCCCTCAGGATCGCCTCGTTCATTCCGAGAACACCGTTAATGGGCGTACGGATCTCATGGGACATATTTGCAAGGAATTCCTGCTTGAGGCTGTTGGCCATATTCTCTACCTTGGCCTGAGTCCTGACATTATTGATCCTGTTGATCCCTTCAAAAAATGAGAGTACGGCCACCATGCTTACGAAGAATGAGAAGAAGGTTGCCGAAGCGTAGTTTGAGTTCAGTATATAATATACCATCTGTCCCACCGCCCCGAATACAAGGACTAAAAACGCTATGGCGGAGGCCGTATATTCCTTTATGAATCCTCTCTTTAAGTCCATGAACAGGGTATAGCCTATGGCTATTATATATACTCCTATCATCATGAAGTCATAATAGATGCTGTCATAGAAATCGTAGGTGTGCCGAAGCTGCAGTGACAGTCTGTATAAGAAATGGGCAAGATAGAGGACGAACATGACAACATGCACCCTGTAATATCTCTTATTCTGGATATTGTTGTAATATAGTCCGATGGGAAGCGGCATGGTCATAAGCCCGAAGGCAGGCACCATGCTAAGAGCCTTTATGTTCGGATAGAGGAGATCCCTGAAATCGGACTGGCTGAAATTCCAGAGAACGACGCTTAAGAGCGCCCAGCCCATATAATCAAGTCTTATGTCCGTTTTAAGTACCACATAGATCACGAGGCCGGCTATGATGAACAGGATACTCATTAGCAGAAACAGAGCCGCAAACAGAAGCGGGGTCCTGTATGATCTGAGATAATTGCTTATTATCCCCGCAAGATCACCGTAAAACACCCTGCTGTACTCTCTGATTTCCTTCTCGTATCTGACGGATTCTATCCTTAAGGTCCTGCCCGCATCATGACTGTTGATGGGTGCGTATATGTAAAGGCTTACAAGATCGCGCCTGTAGGGTTCCTCCTCATACATGGAATAATCGCATCTAAGCTCGTCTCCCACATATATCTTCGCGTTCTGCCTGAAGGTCCTGAAGGCCACATAATCCTTATCTGTCACATCATCCGGGATAAGGGTCTCGGTAACGATGACGGATCCCTTCTCTGCCTTCGTTGAAAAAGGCAGGGTGATGTTCTCCGAGCTTCCGTCTTCATAAATGATCTTCCACCCCTCAGTGATCTCTTTGCATCTGAGGCCCGCAAAATAATTATCTGTTTTTCCGAAGAAAAAGAAAATGACATAGGCGACGATCGAAAGAACGCTGACGATCATAATAAAAGACAGAACATGACTGGCTTTTTCCGCCATCCCGTTCTTAACGTCATCGGTATTTGATTTGGATATGTTAAGAATTCCCCTAGTCCTCATAGTTACATTACACCAAGGATAATTTTACAATAGTTAAAGATAATTTACAATCAAAGAAAATGAGCACAGCCCGATGCCATGCTCAAATTCATATCCTGATGCGCTGTTTTCAAAGTGCAGGAAAAGAGACTTGAACTCTCATGGTATTGCTACCACACGGACCTGAACCGTGCGCGTCTGCCAATTCCGCCATTCCTGCAGGGCTGTCGGAACAGATCCGGAACACTTCCGGAAACCCGTACCGTCCGACAGCACTAAACTAATATAAGATAATTAAGCCTTTAAGTCAAGACCTGTTTTCCTCACTCTTCGGAAGCTCGATCCTTATGTGGACATCCTCAAGCTGTTTTTCGCTGACCTCTGAGGGGGCGCCCATCATAACATCCTGGGCCATCTTGTTCATGGGGAAGGGAATTATCTCCCTTATGCTCTCTTCACCCGCTATGAGCATTATCATCCTGTCAACTCCCGGAGCGATGCCTGCATGGGGAGGAGCCCCGTAACAGAAAGCATTGTACATCGCAGGGAACTTGGACTTGACTGCCTCCTCGGAAAGTCCCACTATGGAGAAAGCCTTTATCATTATCTCGGGATCATGGTTTCTCACCGCTCCCGAGGATAATTCAACACCGTTGCATACAAGATCGTACTGGTAAGCCAGTATATCAAGCGGATCTTTTGCGCACAGAGCCTCCATTCCGCCCTGGGGCATTGAGAAAGGATTGTGGCAGAATTCAAGCTCACCCGATTCCTCTCCTATCTCATACATGGGGAAATCCACTATCCAGCAGAATTCATAGCAGTCTTTCTTCATATGAGTCTCCGAAGCCTCTCCGAGGAACCTTCTGAGTACGCCCGCAGCCTTAAGGGCATCCGCCTTCTTCCCTGATGTCAGTCCCACAAAGCATCCGGGCTTCAGGGAAAGACCGTCAACGATCTTATCCTTTATGTCCTGTAAAAACTTTGCGATACCGCCGACGATCTCACCGTTTTCATCGATCTTAAACCAGTAGGACTTAAAGCCGCTTATCACCTCGGCATCGGCGCAGAGTTTGTCGATTACCTTTCTTGATGCATTGAAATCCGTAACGACTACAGCTTCTACCGTATTCCCCTTAAAGGGTTCGAAGCCGCAGTCTGAAAGGAGGTCTGTCACATCCGAAAGCGTCAGGTCGATCCGAAGATCCGGCTTGTCCGTTCCGTAGGTTTCCATGGCATCCCTGTATGCAATCCTCTTAAAGGGTGCCTTTGAAGCTTCCTTATATATCCCGTATTCCGCAAAAACAGGCGGGAGCACATCCTCTATAACGACGAAAACATCCTCCTGCGTGGCAAAGGCCATTTCCATGTCCAGCTGATAGAATTCGCCGGGTGAACGGTCAGCCCTTGCATCCTCGTCCCTGAAGCACGGTGCTATCTGAAAATACCTGTCAAAACCGGCGGTCATCAGGATCTGCTTGAACTGCTGGGGTGCCTGGGGAAGGGCATAAAACTTCCCCGGATGATTCCTCGAAGGAACCAGATAATCCCTGGCGCCCTCGGGAGATGAACAGGTAAGTATCGGCGTGGTGATCTCAAGAAAATCATGATCTGCCATGCTTGAGCGAAGCTTTGATACGATCCTGCTCCTTAACACGATCTTTTCTTTTACGGAAGGATTACGAAGATCCAGATATCTGTATTTAAGCCTTACGGCCTCATCCGCTTCCTTTGAATGGTTTATCTCGAAGGGCAGCTCGTTATATATGCATTTCCCAAGGACAGTGATACTGTCCGGAACCACTTCAATATCACCTGTGGCGATACCGGGGTTTTTGTTGGATCTTTCCCTTACGACCCCTTCGATACACAGGGTCGATTCATTGTTGACCCCGTTTAGGGCATCCATCATCTCTTCGGTCTCCACCACCACCTGGGTAACTCCGTAAAAATCCCTTAATATAAGGAATCCGAGATTTTTGCTCACCTTTCTGAGATTATCGTAGAAGCCGCAGAGCGTCACTCTCTCCCCTGCATTTTCCAATCTCAGTTCATTGCAGTTATGCGTTCTTGACTGTATCATTTTAATCCTTGATCTTCCTTTCCGGGAAACCCCTGACTCTGTTATCATAAATTTGCGGTCATTATGATATCAGAGAGTGTCAAAACAGTCAATCGGTGATATAATTGACATGTTTCGGATACTGAACATTTAGTATTTACCATTCGGAGAGGAAGACCATGTTTAAATGTAAGAATTGCAGCGGAGACCTTGTCCTTGATGTCAAAGGCTCCACCCTGAAATGTCCTTTCTGCGGCAGCACCTTCCCCGTAAGCGAATATGACGCCATGGACGAGGTTAAGGAGCAGGAAGGCTTCGGTGACGATACCTATGAAACCACGATCTACACCTGTACCACCTGCGGTGCGGAGCTTTCAAGCACCGACAGTACCGCGGTGACCTTCTGCAGCTACTGCGGCACCCAGGCCATACTTGAGGGGCGGCTTTCAAGAGAGCGGAAGCCGAAATATATCGTCCCCTTTATCAAGACAAAGGAAGAATGTAAAAAGATCTACAGCGAAAATGCAAAAAAAGAGCCCTATGCACCGAAGGAATTTACGGATCCCGCATTCCTTGAGGGCTTCAGGGGCATCTATATGCCTTATTGGGAGTTAAACGTCGGATTCGACAATGACCCCTCGCTTACGGTGGTAGAAAGATATACCTCCGGAAACTACGATTATACCGACACCTACAACGTACAGCCCAAGATCAGAAAGCTCACCGTTCCGGTGCCGAGGGATGCCTCATCTGCCTTTGATGACGAGATCGCCTCGGAAATAGCACCCTTCCACAAGGAGAAGATGAAGGAATTCAATCCCGCTTTCCTCGCAGGATTTTTCACCGACACCGCGGACGTTGATTCATCCGTATACAGGGAACAGGCCATTAATGCCGCCGAAGATCTTGTTATCTCAAACGTGAAAAAAGATTTCAGAACCGGTGCCAGTATCTCACTTCCCACGGACCTTAATCAGCGCAATGCGATCTTCGGTGCAAAAATAAAGGAAGCTCACTTAAATCTTTTCCCCGTCTGGTTCTTAACCTGGCGAAAGGGAGACAGGCTTGCCTACGGTGTCATAAACGGAGAAAACGGAAAGCTCTCCGCCGAGATCCCCGTGGATATAAAAAAATATCTCAGCGTCTCCGGGATCATCGCACTCATACTCTTTATCCTGGCAAACATTCTGAGTTTACTGGTGCTTCCGCACTTTCTTCTGCAGCTTGCATCCTGCGCTGCCGTGATAATACAGTTCTTCTATTGTAAGGAGATAATATCCGTAAGGGATCGTGAGACCCACGCCAATGACATAGGATCCTTAAAAGGGGATGACCAGAAAAAGGCAAGGCTTGATTTTATAAGAGGGAAAGGCAAGGCAAAAGGCATGGGAATGACCATAGTAATGCTGGCCGCCGTTATCGTATCCATCTCCTTAAGCATCGCAAACGGTTTCAAACCGGCCAATGCCCTGGGCGGATGTTTCTTCACTCTGGCAGCCGGCATCGTGCTCCTTATAATGACGCTCAAGCCCATGTTAAGCGTTAAGGAAAAAAGAATGATCCCTATCGGCTTAATGCCGGTGGCTGCGGAATTTACAGCCTTCGTGATACTGTCCACCCACACCATAGCCGACTGGAAGATATACGGCGGATGTATAGTTTCACTCCTTGTGCTGCTTGTGGTATCACTGTCCATGATAAATGACTACAATCTCCTGACCACAAGATCCATTCCCGAATTTCACAACAGGAAAGGAGGAAACAGAGATGCAGGCTGAGAAAACATTTGAAAAAAATATATTTGCAAAACTTCTGCTCATACCGGCGGTATGTGCGATATGTTTAATATTCGGTGTATCTCCGGTTCACGCCTATGATGCACTCTATGAGAATCCCGACACCGGATATAAAGCTTATCTGATCGACGAGGAGGATCTTCTTTCCGATGATGAGGAAGGAATGCTGCTTGAGGAATATATGATCCCCATAACGGAATACGGCGGGGTATCCTTTGTGAGCACCTCAACACACGGCGGCGAAGCCACGGCCAGGGATTACTGCTATAAGCTTTTTAACAACGGCAGCGGCACCACCCTGTGCATTGACATGGGTGACAGGCTCATCTCCGTTATGAGCTCGGGTGCCATATACAGCAGAATAAACAATAACTACGGAAGCATCATCACCGACAACATATATACCTATGCCACAAAGGAAAACTATTTCGGCTGCGCCGCGGAAGGCTTCTCGGAGATATACACCATACTCTCCGGCGGAAGGATCGCCCAGCCCATGAAATATATCTCAAACTTCCTTCTGGCGCTGGTTCTGGGACTTCTGCTCAACTTCATCTATGTCTGGGTAAAGAAGGGCAAAGTATCGGCTGAGGACATCGCCATAATAACCGCAGCCGCAGGTGTCGCAATAGGAACAAACGTTGCAAAGACCCTGGTACACTCAAAGAAAACACGCCATCAGAGCTCTGGCGGCAGCTCAGGCGGCGGAGGAGGCGGAGGAGGAGGCGGCGGCTTCTCCGGAGGCGGCGGAAGCCACGGATTCTGAGAACCCTTAAGATCATGAATATCCAAAGAGAAGCCGGTTCGGGAATGAACCGGCTTCTTTATATCTCATTTTTTGATCCCGTCTGCGTTTTGATCTCATAAACAATGACGCCGCCTGTGTATTCCTATGACTGCATCTTCTGCTCGAATTCATCGGCAGGCATGGGTTTATCATAGACAAATCCCTGTATCATGTCACATCCCTGTTTTGCAAGGAACTCAACCTGTTTCTTATCCTCGACTCCTTCCGCAACGGTCTTCATGTTAAGACTCTTTGCAAGCCTGATGGTCTCGGTCACCACTATCCTGCCCCGTTCGTCATTGTCTTCGCCTCTGAAGAAGTCGGCATCGAGTTTCAGAACATCAAGGGGCATATCCTTAAGTGAATTGAGGGAGGAGTATCCCGATCCGAAATCATCCATGGATACCGTAAAACCGTACTCCCTGAGTTTGCTTATGGTATTGACAAGAGCTTTTTTGTCGTCAAAGAAGGCGCTCTCCGTAAGCTCTATCTCGATAAGCTTTCTGGGCGTTCCTTCCGAATCAACGATATCCTTTATCTGCTCGGCAAGACCGCTTTCAACGAAATGTGCCCTTGAAACATTGACGGAAACAGGCACGCACTCCTTTCCTTCCCTGAGCCATTTCATCTGGTCTCTTGCCACATGAGCAAGCATGTAATGATCGATCTCGGTGATAAAACCGTTCTTTTCAAATATGGGGATAAATCTTCCCGGAGGCACCAGACCGAATTCCGGCGACTTCCATCTGACCAGAGCCTCGGCGCCTTTAAGTTTATCGGTTGAAGGATCGTATTTCGGCTGGTAATAAACCACAAACTCCTCTTTTTCAAGGGCGGTCCTCTGTCTCTCCCTTACCTTGTCCTCCCAGATCTGCTCTTCCATCAGCTTACTGTCAAAGAAGGCCATTCCAGTGGCATCCTTGTCGGAAAGAGATGCTCTTGCGGCACAGGCATTGTTGTATTCCCGCTCCAGATCAAGCTTTCTTCTGTCGGATCTTTCCCTGGCCTCTCTTGCGGCATTTATGACATCCACGCCTGCCTGGAAGGTAAAAATATGATCGCCGTCTATTTTTTCCAGCTCATGAATAATGGTATCTATCCTCATCCTCAGGGCGTTGACATCGGAAAACTTAAGGATAAGGGCAAAATCGGAGGGTGAAGGGCTTCGGGCTATCAGCTCTTTCCTCTCGAGATAGAGACTTATGGTATCGTGGATCCTCTTTAACAGCCTGTCCCCTTCCTCCATGGAATGGCACAGACAGTAATTTGTGTATTTTACAAAGGAAAAACTGATCACGGCAAAGGTTTCCTTCATGGCCGAAGATGTCTTTAACATGTGATCGCCCCGGGCAAGGAACCACATCCAGTTGTGACCCCTGGTAACCACATCCTCAAAGAATACCTTCATGGTCCTTCTCTGATTCCTGAATCCCTTTAAGATATTACCGAGTGCAAAACAGAATATGAGGAGGGCAAGAAGGGTTATGACCAGGCAGAAAAGCAGGTACTTGACGGCATTCAGCATGCTCACGGAACAGTATGCCTTGGCGGTAAGGACATTTCCTCCGCTTTCCGTTTCCGCAGACATCCACAGCGGAAGACGCAGAACACTCTCAAGATTGATATTCAGTTTTCTTCCGAAATCCGCTATCCTTATATCCGTTTTATCAAGCCCGAAGGTGTCCGTGAATATCTCCAGGTTTTCAAGCTCATCTTCGGAGCCTCTTTCCTCAAATCTCTGAAAGATACCTTTAAAATCCACCCCGATCTTTCCGGCACGGTCAACCTGTAAAAACCCGTTCTTCTCATCGGTATAGACAGTCACCTGCTCACCCGTTGACGGCATCGTCAGAACGGAACCTTTATCGGAACAGGTATCTTCCCCGTTTTGGGAGATGACCTCTCCCCCGTTATCCGTTAAGATATAATCCCTGCCGGATTTTATCAGCAGTTCCTCATCTTCCGGTGTTTCATATATCGAAGCCATGTATTTTATGGCATCATACTCCGCCTTTAATTCGGACTTTGCCATATAATCGGTCATATAGTAAACGAAAAAGCCTATCGCAGCTATGGCCGCAAGGCTTATGACCGTATATATGACAACAAACAACCACGAACGGTTCTTCTTCAATTCCTTTATGTGTCTGACCTTTCCTGAAGCCATGATAAATCTCCTTCTCCTTAATCCCGGGTTTAGCCGTTTTTTCCCTGCCGGTCCATGTTTTTCCGGCCATAAAACGGCCTTTTTAAGCCCTTTGAACGAACCTGTTAGAATATTATATCACACCTCAAAAAAAATTGATGTTTTTCCGAATTTGGTTTATACTTATTCTGTTATTCAACAGTTATTTCAGGTGGCCGCAAAGCACGGTTTTATGGGAAAAGCATCGAAACAGCCATACAGAAGTGTACCCTTATAGTCCGCCACACCGGACGGAGGATAAAATGACGACCGATAAAAGAAAACATATCAAAAATATAAAGATACTCCTGTTAGTGACCGCCGGAATCCTGCTCAACATGCTCGGCGATTTTCTTACCGCGAAATTCGGTATTCCCTTTTATTTTGACACCATAGGAACCATAGTCGTTGCCGCCATGAGCGGATATGTCCCCGGAGCCTTTGTGGCACTGGCAACCAATCTTATCGCGGGCATATCGGATCCCACGAATGCATATTACAGCATCCTGAACGTTCTGATAGCGCTCTATACTTCCTACTTTTTCTTTGATTTTTATTTAAGAGGAAGCTTCCCGAAAAGGTTCTTTGATATTCTGCGTTATATACTGGTTCTTTCCATAATAGGAGGAGTTTACGGAAGCTTCATCTCCTGGTTCGTGTTCGGACCCGCCGACAGCGGCCTTACCTACACCCTCAGCTCGTTTTTTGATACGAGGTTTAAAACCGGCGCTTTCCTTGGCGATACACTGGCTTCCTTTGTCATTGATTTCATAGACAAATCAATAAGCGTCACCATTGCCTTGCTGATATTCAGGCTGTTCCCCAAAGAAAAGGCCATTGAGTACGATTTCGTGACCTGGAAACAGAAACCTCTCGAGACTCAGGAACTTGACAGGTTCTCAAAGCTTTCAATGAAAACCTCCTTAAGGACCAAGGTATCTCTTCTTATATCCCTTGCCTGTATTTCCATAGCAGTGATCATAGCTACCATAGCACTGAAGCTCTTCAGGGACTATGCTCTGGATCAGCATATCGGTATCGCAAGCGAGCTTGCAAAGGCCGCCGCGGATGAGATAGACGGCTCAAAGGTTGATGAATTCATCGAAAAAGGATCTGCCGCCGAGGGTTATGATGAAACGGAAAAAAGACTGTACCGTTTAAAGGCCATATCTGCAGATGTGGAGTATCTCTATGTCTACAGGATCACCGAGGAAGGGTGCTATGTCGTATTCGATCTGGATACCGCCGAGCTTGAAGGTGAAGAGCCCGGCACCCTCATCGATTTTGACGAGAGTTTTTCTGCCGATCTTCCCTTGCTGCTTGCGGGTAAGGAAATAGAACCCGTCATCTCAAACGACAAGTACGGATGGCTCCTGACGGTATACCAGCCTGTGTATGACGGCGGCAGATGCGTCTGCTATGTCGGCGTTGACGTGGCCATGCAGGATCTTAAGGTTTACAATCAGGATTTCATGTTAAAGCTTACTTCCCTCGGACTCGGTTTCTTCATGCTGATCCTCTCTTTCAGCCTCTGGCTGGCAAAATTCCATATCATCTTCCCCGTGAATACGATAGCGGAAGCTGCCGGCGGATTTGCCTATCACAGCGAGGAGGAAAGAGGTCAGAACGTCGAAGAACTCAAATCCCTTGAGATAAAGACAGGGGACGAGGTCGAAAACCTCTATCAGGCAGTGCTTAAGACTACAGAAACAAGCATGCAGTATTACGAGGAAATGCAGGCCAAATCCGTAGCTCTCACCAAGCTGCAGACGGGTCTTCTGATAGTTCTTGCGGATATCGTTGAGAACAGGGACGAATCTACCGGAAACCATGTCAAGAAAACGGCGGCATATGTGGAGATCATTTTAAAAGCCTTACGTAAAAAAGGATATTATACAGATCTTATCACCGACGATTATATATCCGATTCCGTACGTTCCGCCCCGCTTCACGATATCGGAAAGATCTCCATACCCGATGCCATCCTCAATAAGCCCGGCAAGCTCTCCCCTGAGGAGTTTGAGATAATGAAGACACATACCCTGGCGGGTGAGAATATCATAGAAAAAGCAAAACAGACCCTTGACAATGCGGATTACTTCGGTGAAGCCAAGAATCTTGCGATGTATCATCATGAAAAATGGAACGGCACGGGATATCCCAGAGGATTATCCGGCGAAGATATCCCTCTGTCTGCCCGTGTAATGGCCGTGGCCGATGTATTTGATGCCCTGGTGTCAAAACGTATCTACAAGCCGGCCATGCCTTTTGAGCAGGCGATGGGGATAATACAGAAGGATGCCGGAACCCATTTCGATCCCAAGGTTGCCGAGGTATTCATCGAATCCATCGATGAGGTGCGCGAAGTGGCTGACAGATTTGATCTCGAATTCAACTATGATGCGTAGGAGCCTTAAGTCATGCTGACAGGATCTTCTTAAAGCCGTTTATAACATTCTCATAACAGTTATAATAGTCTTCAAAGTTCCCTGTGATAAAATCCGTGTCCCCGTTTTTGGCCGCAGTCTCCATCTCGAGACTGCAGCCCGCAAAGTTCTTTGCTCCGAGGCTCATCGAGGAGGACTTAAGGGCATGGACCGTAATGGCAAAGTTTTCCATGTCCTTTTCCCCGAAAGAGTCCTTAAGATCTTTTTTGTACCTGTCCGATTCCTCTATGTAAGTCTCGATAATGCTCTTATAGATTTCCATCTCCCCGCATAACTCAAGACCCGCTTCAACATCTATATGATCTATGTCCTCTATATCGCTCTTTCCTTCCGGCGACTCTGCCAAAGGTCTTTCTTCATGATCCCCGGCCTTTTTATCCGAAGGCTCTGCGGCAGAATGCGATTCAACATCCATATATCCGGAAACCATCTCCAAAAGCTCGGAATACTTGAAGGGCTTGGTCATATAGTCGGTAAAGCCGTATTCATTTATATATTTTTCCTTAAGTCCCTCCGCAACGTTGGCGGTCATGGCTATAACCGGGGTATTGCCGTTGACGCTGTATTTGACGGGATCGCTCTTTATTTCCTCAAGCACCTTGTCGCCGCCCATTCCGGGCATCATGAAGTCAAGGAATATCAGATCATATTTTACATTCTGGATAAGAGGAAGGGCCTCGGCACCCGATGTCACAGTCTTAACCGTCGCTCCCATTCTCTCAAGGAAGCTTCTTGCAAGCACGAGGTTCGATCTTGTGTCGTCAACCACCAGGATATTCCCGCCGCCCACGATGTGCTGTTCATCGGCGCTTTCCGGTCTCGCCGATTCTCTGTTGTACTCCGAAAGCTTTTCATTCGAAAGGATGGTCTGGGGAATATGAAGCGTAAACACCGAGCCCTTTCCGTACTCACTCTCCACTTCAACCGATCCCCCCATCATCTCCAGAAGATTCTTTACTATGGAAAGCCCCAGTCCCGTTCCTTCTATGAAATGAGTATCCTCATCATCCACCCGTTCAAAGGTATCAAAAATATGGGGAATACTTTCTTTTTTTATACCGATTCCCGTATCGGTCACTGCAATATCATATCTGACGGTATCTCCCATTACCTTTCCGGATATATCAAGGGACACACTTCCGGCCTTGGTATACTTTATGGCATTATTGACGATATTTGTTATGATCTGCTTGACTCTCAGCTTGTCGCCCCTGACATAGCCCGGAAGATCACCATCGATGTGCGATATGAACATGAGATCCTTGTTAGAGGCCTCATAGGTAAAGGTCTCGCAGATATCATCCAGAAGGTGCATTAAATGATAGGGTGCATCGACAATGGTCATCTTTCCGGATTCTATCTTGGATGCATCAAGGATATCATTGATGATATATAATAAGGACTCTCCCGCGCTCTGAATGCTTCCCGAATACTCAAGGGCCCTGCTTATCTTATCCTTATCGGAAATGGTATCATCAAGAAGTGTCAGCCTGGTCAGCTCATTCATCCCTATGACCGCATTCATGGGGGTCCTGATCTCATGGGACATGGAAAAAAGGAATCCTGACTTTGCCGCATTGGCTGCCGTAGCCTTTTTTTCCGCCTCCTCGAACTTCCTGCTTGTTTCCACAAGCTTTCTGTAATCCGGGGACTCAACAAAGGTATACACTATATACAGTCCCACCGTGATGAAAAACGAGATCAGAAGCACCCTGTCCTCAATAATTCCCTGGAATACCGCTCCGGCCATGACTATGATATGTGTGGAGAAAAGAGTGCTGAATTCACGCTTGTTAAGCTCATTCCTTTTATAGATGATTATCGAAATACCGCTAAGCAGATAGAGCACCGGAAGGATATAGGCAAACAGATAATTTAAAGGTTTGAATACAAAACCGTTCTCATCAATGTCGAAAATGAAATGCACAAAGAAATTTGCCGCTAACAGGACATGGAAAGAAATGATGATGCTGTAGCTGATAACCTGCAGTCTGTAAGAAAGGGCGGCATTCCTGGTCCTGATAATGTAGGTAACGGTATATTTGTTAAAATATGCCGCACACACAAGCATTGAAGAAAGATTTATCGTATAAAGGACTGCCGGGGTCATTTCCGATACCTCCGGGAGTCTTATGCTTATGTTGGCAAAAAACTCCGACAGACATCCGAGAATACCAAAAACCGCAGCCCAGATGAGGAGTTTGAGGGTTTTGGTATTCTCAGTCTTATTGATAAAAGCGATCATGAAAAACATGATCATGAAGATAAGTGCGGCAAAGGAAAAGTAATAACTTCCCGACACCATCAGATCGGTTATCTGCATATGTATATTTCCTTTCCGGATTTATGCTCTGACAGCCTCTGCCGATAAGTATATCACATTTCCTTATGCTTGACACGGTTGTTTAGCCGCCCACGTGGGGAATGGGGCGCCCACGCCTTTTAGCTTTACCGGCCGCTTGTGCTATTCGTTGCCGGCCTGACCTGCATTCATGCCGGTTTGACCTGCGTTCATCCCGCCCCGGCCCGCATTCATGCCGCCTCGTCCGCCGGGGCCCTTCATTCCGCCGCGGCCACCGTTCATGGCACCCGGATCTCTCTGCATCCCGGGATCCGGCATCATTTTACCGTTTTCCGGTCGGGTCATATTCCCGGTTACTCCGGAATTTCCGTTCATTCCCGGATTTCCTTTCATTCCGGGATTTCCGTTCATTCCGGGATTTCCGTTCATTCCGCCGGGGCCTCCCATCATCTGATTGGTCACCGTATTGGTTTCCACCCCGTTCTCTATTATCGTTCCGCCGTTTACCTCAGCCTTTCCTTCATAGTCAAAGGTGGAATTACCCGTTATATCAATGGTTCCGCCGTTTATTATGATATCGCCGTTACTGTCTATGCCGTCGGTATCGCCTGCCGCCATCTTTATGGTGATACTGCCGCCGTTTATCACAACAAAAGGCGATAAGGCGCTGGATTTCTGTACTGCATTTATACCGTCATCGGATGCCTCTATGGAGATATTTCCGCCATTAATGCATATATTGGTGCCTTCGATCCCCTCTGCACTCTTCAGATCAAATTCTCCGCCGTCGATCCTTACAAATGTGGTTGCGTGGATCGCATCATCGGAAGCCGTGATCTTTATGGTGCCTCCGGCTATGTAGATATAGCCCTTTGTATCATCATCATTATCCTCCGCATGCAGTCCGTCATTACATTCCGGGACATTGATCGTACCGCCAGATACAAGGATCTCATCCTTTGATTCAAGGGCACTTCCGCTACAGGATATATTAAGGGCTGCTCCGGTTATCTTAAGGGTATCCTTGCAGGCAATACCGTTATCGGAAGAAGCGATCTTAAGGCTTCCGGTCCCGTTTATCGTAAGATCATCCTTACTGAAGATGACCGCATCGGTGTTGGTATCGCCGTCAGCACCGAACTCTCCTGTTACAGACAGACTGTTCGTCCCGCCCGAGGCAGTGACAAAGACCTTGTCCGCACTCTTTACATAGATGCAGGGAGTATCATCATTGGTTATGCTCAGTCCGTCAAGAACCAGCTGCACCTTATCCTCAGCCGCGGCATTCACCGTAACGGTCACATCCTCTGCCGTTCCCGTCAGAATGTATACCCCCTCCGTATCTATCGTTATATCCTTTCCGCTTTCAACAGTAAGAGTCTTTGCATCCGTCAGATCCGGGGACTGTTTATTATCCCTGTCGGAAAAAAGGTTTTCCGTATCAAGATTCTCCATCTCGGGATTTTCCCGGGATGAGGCCGCCGAAGAGGTATCTGTATTTCCGGAAGCGGATCTGCTCATATCCGCCGTCAGGGTAACGGCCTCAGGCTGCATATCATTCTGACCCCCGGTTCCGATGCCAGGTGTCTTTGCTTCTCCCGGTGCCTGCGTATTACCGGGTGCCTGTGTATTCCCGGGCACCTGTGCATTACCCGGCGCCTGGGTATTCTCCTGAATCTGTGCATTCTGCTCATTCCCGGGCGCCTGAGCATTCCCGGGCATCTGCGTATTCTCCGGTATTTGTGCATTCTGCGCATTCCCGGGCGCTGTCGTTGCGCCTGCAGCCGAACATGCGCCGAGTGTTGCGGCCATAACTGCCGCCAGTACAAGAACACCTGCCTTTTTCATCATTTTTTTGTTATCGGTCTCTTTCCTCATAAGCTTTCTGCTGTACGCAGACTTTGTGATCCTGTTCATAATAATTCTATCCTCCATTTTCTATATTTTCAAAGTAAATCCATGCTTTGTTTCAGTCCAAAGCAAATTCATGCCTTGTTATCAGGTCAAAGGGAATCCATGCTGTCAACCGGCCTGCCCAGGCTTATGTCCAGATTGCCGTTGCCTGTCCGCAGTTCGTCTATGAATTCCTTTGCCGTCACATTATCCTTAAGCATAACGCTCAAAGTGATCCTGTACAGGCTTCCCATGTTTGTGGTCCTTACCTCATCATAGGTATAGCTCTTTAGGTAACGGCCGAAAATATCCTCAAACTTTCCTTCATAATCCAGATTCTCGGGCACCGTTATCTTAAGTGTTTTCATACCTTTTTCCTCGGATCCGATATTTAACACATTCAGAATGATGTTTATAACGGAAACAAGGACAGAAAACAGTATGGCGACACCCACATAGCCCATTCCGGTCGCAAGTCCTGCGGCCATTGCAAGAAAGATGGCTGTTATCTCCTGCCCCCTGCCCGGCGCCGAGCGGAATCTTACCAGGCTGAAGGCACCCGCCACGGCAACTCCGGCACCGATGTTTCCGTTAACAAGTATTATCACAAGCTTTTCATCAATGCCGTTTTCAATCAGGTAGTTTTTCATCGACTCCGCTTCGGGCATTATTTCATCACTGCCC
>JAIKZD010000047.1 GCA_024682555.1 Lachnospiraceae bacterium
AGAAGTCCTATGAGCATGAGGGCCGCTCCGGCATTTTCCGGGACAAAGATGGCTGGTATCCAGAATATCCAGGTAAAGAGATAGGCAAGGGAAAAGAACAGTACGGGCCTGTATCTGTAAGGCTTTGTTTCATTTGCCGCGGTATTTTTCATATCTTTCATTCTCCTTTTCATTTAAGCTGCATTTTTTGTATCGTTTTTTCGTAAAGTCGTTTTTCCGTCATGGCGCCTCCTTAATTAACCGGGCTCCTGCTTTATTATCCGGTCTGCATCGGGACATATTCCGGGGACTTTTTCATCCTCCAGTTCCCTGATGCTTTTTCTGGGAAGTAAAAGCGCGGCCGTTACAAAAAGACAGATCCCTGCAATGATCACCACAAGGGCAGAGCCTCTTCCCACTCCCCGTCCTCCTGTTTTTCCAAGGGCATCCGCCGCTATTCCTGATACTGAATAGGCGATCACATATCCGATCTGTGAGATGAATCCTGTGAGGCCCCAGACCCTTCCCTGAGCTTCTCCCGGGATGTTTGTCCTTACCAGATAATCAAGGCAGTTGTTTGCAAAGGGGAGGGATGCAAAAAACAGGAACCCGAAAATGCATATGGGCACGATGTTTTCAAACAGACCGAAGCCTGACATGAATACTCCGGCGGATATAAGGGATACACAGAGGATGTTCACAAAGTGCCCTTTTATCCCTTTTATCCCAAGGACAAGCCCGCTTGCAAGCATTCCCAGGGCGCAGAGCGTTTCGGCGATCCCAAGGGTTTTTGCATCGGAAAAGGAAAGGATCAGCGGCTCCGCCAGTATCTGGAACATCCCCATAAACATGGTGATGAAGGAAGATATCACCACAAGAAGGATCACACCCTTCTTTTTGCAGAGGATGACAAATCCTTCTTTCATGCTCTGCATAAATGCTTCCTTTTTTTCCGAGACCTTTGTTCCGATCCCGGATCTTACCACCGCGGTGCTTACAACAGTCAGAAAGAAGGTGCAGATATCAGTTATTAACAGGAGCTTTATGTCGCTTACCGTTAACAAAAATCCCGCGATCACAGGGGAAAACAGGTATCTTGCGCTTCCCGCAAGGGACACAAGACCGCTTGCCTTTGAATATTCTTCCTCCGTCAGAAGATCGGTGATGGTTGCCCTGAATGAGGGTTCTAAAAGTGCCGAGAATACTGAGCTTACAAATACACCGGCGCAGATCTCAAAAAGAGTGGCTCCTCCGTTTATCATGCAGACAAGGATGAAGATTATACCAAGAGCCGAACATCCGTCTCCGATCATCATAAGAAGTCTTCTGTCATAACGGTCCGCAAGGACTCCCGCGGGAACCGAGAGCAGAAGGGTGGGGAGGAATCCGAGCAGGGTTACCAGTGCCATGCTTGCGGCGCTTCCCGTCTTATCGAATATATATACTCCAAGGCCGAAGCTTGTAAGTCCTCCGCCTATGCCTGAAATCAGTTCTCCTGCCCAGAGGAGCATGAATTTTCCGAAATTGCTATTTTTGTTCATCATGGGTTTCTCCTGTTGTGCCCGGGGTTTTTATCCCGCACCTTTTCCCTGCACTTTTTTATCCCGCACCTACTGCCCTATAAGATCCTTAATAAAGCCCATGGTTCCGCTCTCTGCACATAAAAGCTTTTCGGCAACATCGATGAACACCCCGGTATCCCTTTCCGTATACGGTCCTTCGTTAAAGGTGTCATTGCTAAGGTTAAGTAACATCCTCACCCTTTCGGGAATGTCCGAACAGGAAAAGATCCCTTCCGAAACCCCTTCCTCTACAACTGCGGAAAGAAGAGGCACTGTTTTTTCTATGAGTTTTTTTCTGATCTTATGATGCATGATCAGGTTTTCAGGCTGCATAAGGGCCCCTTCTATGGGATGCTCATCCTGTGAGGGCCGCATGGCGGCAATGATCCCGATGATCTTTTGGGGGATGGTGATATCGGCCGCAAGTACCCTGTCTGCATCCTCCGCCTCTTTATCGATCATCATTCCGATGACTTCCTCAAGGGTCTGTTCCTTGCTCTCAAAATAGTAATAATATGTTCCCTTTGCTATGCCTGCCTCCGCGATGATCTCATCCACGCTGGTATTCTCGTATCCCCGCGTGATAAACATCCTGTATGCTATTTCCAGCAGTTCTTTTTTTCTTTTTTCCCCTTTTTTCATGTGTCTGCCTCCGTTTTCGACTATTGGTCGGTTTTTATGATAAGACTTTCCCGATCTCCTGTCAAGAACTTTTTCGACTTTCAGTCGGTTATTTTTCGTTTATTGTTTTTTTATGCGGTTTACTGCAACATTTTATTGATTTTGGATTTCACGGTATATATAATGAAACGTGCGTGATTTGTGTATATGAAACACACAGTTTTAAACCGGAGAATGTAAATGCCTGATAATAATTCAAATAACGGAAACAACGGTAACAATAACGGAAACAACGGATCCGGAGGCGGAAAGGGGCCTAAGAACAAACAGACCCTTATGATCCTTTTTATCGCATCCCTTTTGACCCTTCTGTTTCTTTCATACTTAAGGGGTGTGGTCAATAATTCTTCAAATCAGAAGATATCCTATGATGAGTTCATAGCCATGGTGGACAACGGACAGGTGGACAGTGTTCTGGTGGGCTCCGACAAGATCACGGTAAAGCCTAAGAAGCAGAACAAGGAATATCTGACCATGACCTACTATACGGTTCGTATGGATGATCCGGAGCTTCCGGACAGACTTCTTGATGCCGGGGTCACCTTCGAACAGGAGGAATCGAGTTCATCGGATACCATCATATATATAATCGTGTCCTATGTCCTTCCCATAGTCCTGGTATGGGTTCTCTTAAGCTTTCTCATGAACAGGATGAGCAAAGGCGGCGGAGTGATGGGCGTCGGAAAGAGCAACGCCAAGGTTTACGTACAGAAGGAGACCGGCGTTACCTTTAAGGACGTTGCGGGCCAGGAGGAAGCAAAGGAATCTCTCCAGGAGGTTGTGGATTTTCTGCATAATCCCGGAAAATATATTCAGATCGGAGCAAAGCTCCCTAAGGGTGCACTTTTAGTGGGCCCTCCGGGAACGGGTAAGACCCTGCTTGCCAAGGCGGTTGCGGGTGAGGCCCATGTTCCCTTCTTTTCTCTTGCAGGTTCCGATTTTGTGGAAATGTATGTAGGCGTGGGTGCTTCAAGGGTAAGGGATCTTTTCAAGGATGCCACAAAGAATGCCCCCTGCATCATCTTTATAGATGAGGTGGATGCCATAGGTAAGAGCCGTGATTCCAGGTTCGGCGGCGGAAATGATGAAAGGGAGCAGACCCTTAACCAGCTGCTTGCGGAAATGGACGGTTTTGATACCTCCAAGGGTATCTTTATCCTTGCGGCCACCAACAGACCGGAGATCCTTGACAAGGCACTGTTAAGGCCCGGAAGATTTGACAGAAGGATTATCGTTGACAAGCCCGACCTTAAGGGAAGGGTCGACACCCTGAAGGTTCATTCTAAGGATGTCCATCTTGATGATACGGTCGATCTTGAGGAGATAGGACTTGCAACCGCAGGCGCGGTTGGTTCCGATCTTGCCAATATGGTGAATGAAGCGGCCATAAATGCGGTCAAGCACGGACGGGCAGCGGTCAACCAGAAGGACCTTCTGGAGGCCATCGAAGTGGTAATGATGGGAAAGGAAAAGAAGGATCATATAATGGGTCCCGAAGAGAGAAAGCTTGTTTCCTATCACGAAACGGGCCATGCCCTTGCCTCAGCTCTTCAGAAGAATACGGATCCCATACAGAAGATCACCATAGTTCCGCGTACCATGGGGGCCTTAGGCTATGCCTGGTATGTGCCCGATGAGGAGAAACATCTTCGTTCCAAGAAGGAGCTTGAAGAAAGGATAATCACGGCTCTTGCGGGCCGTGCCGCAGAGGAGATAATATTCGGCACCGATGATATAACAACCGGAGCCGCCAATGACATAGAGCAGGCAACGAACCTTGCAAGAAACATGATCACCATGTACGGTATGTCCGACAGGTTCGGCCTTATCCAGATGGAGACGGTTGAGGATCAGTATCTAAGCGGCAGAAAGGTCCTTAACGTATCGGACGAGACGGCTTCGGATGTTGACACCGAGGTAATGAAGATTCTTGCTAAATCCTATGAGGAGGCCAAGAGACTCTTAAGCGAAAACAGGGATCTTATGGAAGAGATCGCAGGCTTCCTGCTCGAGAAGGAAAGCATAACGGGCAAGGAATTCATGGCCATATTCAGAAAGAAGTATCCTGAAGAGGACAAAAAGGAAGAAGGCTCAAAGAGCGGTCTTTCCGTAAATGATGATGAGAAGGAAGAAGGCCCCCTGAGCAGACTTCCTGAAAATGATGAAGGAAACGGGCCTCAGGAAAGTGAGGAAAGTGCGGATCCGAGGGGCGCTTTCTTTGATGCAAAAGGATAGATGAAAGAATCCGATAAAAAATTATCCGACAAATCTTACAGCTTCATGATCATCGGTGCGGTGATCATGATAGCTGCCGCCGTTATCACAGGTATCATCTTCAGAATGATAACAAGGACCATGCAGGAGATCGAGCAGGAGCTTACCATGAACTATGATAAGCATTATGCTTTTATTGCCGAGGATTCGGAAAGCGATTTCTGGCAGGAGGTCTTTGCTTCCGCTGACGCACAGGCCAGGGAATATAATGTTTATCTTGAAGATCTCGGTAAAAGTCTGGGAGCGGACTGTACTACCGAGGATCTTTTGCGTATAGCGGTCAATTCCAAAATGGACGGCATAGTGTATTCCGGCGGTGCCGGTGACAGGATCGTGGAACTCATAGACCGGGCGGCCGATGAAGGGATAGGCGTGGTAGTCCTTCAGAATGATGTGGAGGCCTCAAAGAGGCAGTGCTATGTCGGGCTCAATTATTTCGAGCTTGGGCAGATGTATGCTCTTCAGATCGAGAAACTCAGTGAAAGCTTCACGGACAGGAAGAAAATGGAGGATATCACCGTTGATATACTGGTGGACGGGGACATGTCCGAGGGCTCTTCCAATCTCATAATAATGGCCATTGAGGACTATCTGAGGGAAAAGAACGAAGAGGCTCCCCTTCCGGAGATCCTTGTTACCAGGATAGATGCGGAAGACATATTCAGCGCGGAGGAAAGCATCAGAAATATCTTCCTCGAAAAAGAGACCCTTCCGGATATCATGCTGTGCGTCAACAGCGTCTACACCAGATGTGCCTACCAGGCCATAGTCGATTACAACCTTGTGGGACAGATACAGATCGTGGGCTATTTTTCAAACGATACCATACTTGATGCGGTGGATAAGGAGGTTATTTTTTCCACCATTTCGATCGACACGGATGAAATGGGAAAATCCTGCATCACCGCCTTATACGAGTACAATAACATGGGCTATACCAATTCCTATCTGCCGGTGGATATCGAGATAGTGGACAGGGATAAAGCACATCAGATGATCTACGAAAAGAGCATAAGGGAAGAAGAGCAATGACCGGAGTGATCAGAAGAAAATGGAATAATGCTTCGGTAAGGGTAAAGCTTCTTGTGGCTTTTATAATTCCCGTCGCCCTCATCCTTGCGGTAAACATATACATGTATATCGGCGTAAATACCATGATAGCAAGGGTTGACGAGATCTATGCCGCAAACGTAAGCCTCAACGATCTCTCCGATTCCCTCACGTTTTTACAGAATTCCATGAAGGAATATCTGGAAAGTAAGGGCACCGCGGCTCTTAATGATTATTACAGGGCCGAGCAGGATTACAGAAACGGTCTCTATGCCCTTGATCTCAAGTATTCCGGCACTGCGGTCTATGCCATGCAGGAAAACATCCAGAAACAGTCCGAGGTATATCTGCAGATCGCGGGTGAGACCATTACCGCAAAGAGAGGCCGTAACGTGGAAAAATACAAGGCGACCTATGAAGAGGCGGTGGTCATTTATTCGGATCTTCAGAACTGCATCAACTCCCTGAATAACGAGCAGTTCAAAAAGAACACCGCAGATTACAGCGTTCTCCTTTCTTCTCTTAAATACATGGAGATAATAACGATCTCCATCCTTTTTTTCATAGGTGCGGTAAATATCGTCGTTGTTTTCCTTATTACAAAGAGCATGACCCTTCCCTTAACGGACCTTTCAAGGGCTGCCAATGAGGTTGCGGAAGGAAACTTTGACGTGCTTGTGGAGAGCGTTGAGGGAAATGATGAGATAAGCGTTGTGTCAAAGGCTTTTGCCAAGATGCTCGAGAGCATACAGCGATATATCGCGGAGATAAGAAACAGCGTTCTGCGTGAGAGTCAGCTAAAGGAACACGAGCTGGTGATGGAGAACAGGATGAAGGAGGTTCAGCTCAGATCCCTCCAGGCCCAGATCAATCCCCATTTCCTGTTTAACACCCTGAATGCCGGGGAACAGCTTGCAATGATGGAGGGTGCGGAAAAGACCACGGAGTTCATAGAGAACATGGCGGACTTTTTCAGATATAACATCAAGAAGATAGACAATGACTCATCCATAGCCGAAGAGGTGGCTCTGGTGGATAAGTATATCTACATTTTAAATGTAAGATTTACCGGTGAGATACATTACTCAAAGGATATTGACGGGGACGTGACGGAGATAAGGGTCCCCAGCATGATATTACAGCCTATCGTGGAAAATGCGGTTAATTACGGCATTCGGGACATAGACTGGGAGGGGCATATAAACTTAAGGGTCTATAAGGAGGGCGGTTACGTATTTCTCTCCATTAAGGACAACGGCGTGGGCATGAGCAGGGAACAGATCGATAAGATCCTTGCGGGAGAGCCCATGGGAGATACCGATATCCAGCATTCCTCCTCAAACGGAATAGGACTTCAGAATGTTATAGAAAGGCTGCAGATATTTACCGGACAGAAGGATGTAATGGAGATATTCAGCGAAGGAAAGGACAAGGGCTGCGAGTTCGTGATAAAGGTTCCCATGCACGTATAGGGATATCCGTATAAGTCATATTTTTGCAGAGAGGACAGTATATTGTACAGGATAATGCTTGCGGATGACGAAGGCATAGTGATCAATTCGTTATCCATGATAATTCAGAAAAATTTTGCCGGCCAGTTTGAGATAGAGAGCGCCAAATCCGGAAGGATGGCCATTGAGGTGGCGGAACGCTTCAGACCGGACGTTGTCTTTATGGACATACAGATGCCCGGCATAAACGGTATCGAGGCCATGAGGGAGATAAGGGACATGCTGCCCTCAGTTATCTTCGTGGTGCTTACCGCCTATGATAAATTCGATTATGCCAGGGAAGCCATAAACCTTGGCGTTATCGATTATCTGAACAAGCCCTATAACCAGAAATCCATTGTTTCCGTACTTGAACGCGCAATTGCCGAACTCAACACCAGAAGGGAGAGAAGGAGACAGGACCTTCGCAACAAGGAAAGGCTCGAGACAGTTATCCCCATCATCGAAAACGGCTTTATTTCCAGCATCATGTTCGATCAGCCCTTTGAAGAGGACATAGAAAACTATAAAAATCTTCTGAGCATAGATACCGACTGCGGCTATATGGTCTCGGTGATGTTCGGCGAGAATCAGGAGGGAGGCTACCTCACAAATGCGGTGGGGTCCGCCATCAAGGCCCAGACCGTATATTATATGAAGGTAAGGGATATCATAAAGGATACCTTTAAGGATTCCATAGTAGGCTCAATAAGCTCCAACAAGATTCCGGTCTTTGTTCCGAGAAACGGCCTGCAGATGGAGTATTCGGAGAGGATCGAGCTCATCGAAAGATCAAGGGTTGCGGCAAGACAGATGCACGATGCCACGGATATTTTTTACAGGATAGGCATAGGCGGCATCAAAAAACTCAAAAACTGCCACGAATCCTATGAGGAGGCCACCAAGGCACTATATTCCACCAAGGGAAGCGTTGCCCATGTGGATGATCTTCCCATCGCCGTATCCTATGAGGAGAGCTATCCCGCGGATCTTGAAAACGAGATGTTTGAAAAGCTTCATGACGGTGATACCGAGGGCTGTCTGTTAAACAGCGGGATGTTCTTTGACTGGATGAGCGAAAAATATGCGCAGGATATAATGAGCATTAAACTTAAGGTCCTTGAATTCGTTCTGAGGGCGGAAAGCGACATGTACAGAAGCGGCGGACATCTGTATGCCTTTGAAAGCCGCAAGAATTATCTTTCGGAAATAATAGACATGTCCGGAATGGATGAGGTAAAGACCTGGTTTATAGATAAGATGAGAAATGCGGTGACCAACATGACCACCGGAAGCATCGATCATACCCACTATCTGGTAAAACAGGCGCTTCAGTATATAGAGGACAATGTGGAAAAGGATATATCCTTAAATGAGATATCCGAAAGGCTCAATATCAGTTCCTATTATTTCAGCAAGCTCTTCAAGGAAGAGACCAAGGAGGGCTTCATCGAATACCTGACAAAGAGAAGGGTGGAAAAAGCCAAGGATATGTTAAAGGATCCCTCAAAGAGCATCAAGGAAGTGGGGAGCGCCTGCGGATATTCGGATCCCAACTATTTTTCAAGGATATTCAAGAAAGCAACCGGAATGACACCTACGGAATACAAGGAGAGGGCAGGAAGTGTTTTATAACAGATTTTTCATAACCATTGTTTCGCTTATTACGGCTTGTTCCCTTTTAGGATGCAGCGCGGGGAGCATCGCAAACGCCGAAAAACCTTCCCAGGAAAGCGACAGCATACAGATAGGTCTGTCAATAGATTCCCTTCTTATTGA
>JAIKZD010000059.1 GCA_024682555.1 Lachnospiraceae bacterium
CCCGTCGCCAGAGGAGATCTTCAGAAAGTGCTTGATAAGGTCTTTTCTTGACAAAAAAAATCAATATGTTATGATGTTTGAGCGGAAGCGGAGTACTGAATCTGAAAATGATGCTTCCAGATCAATGTGTGCGTGTAGCTCAGCTGGATAGAGCGTCTGGCTACGGACCAGAAGGTCGTGGGTTCGAATCCTATCACGCACGTGAGGCCGGAAAGAAAAATATACTTTCCGGCTTTCGTTTTTTGTGGGATGAAGCCATCAAGAAGGGACCACACTTTGGTAGTGCACATCCTGAGGCTGACGAAAACAGGCAAGCGGAAAAGGAAACAACACATGCGAAACATTTTGATCACTAATGATGACGGAATAGAATCGGACGGTATCCTGCGGCTGGCGCAGACCTGCAGGGAACTTGGCAGGGTGGTTATAGTAGCCCCCATGAATGAATGCAGCGCCATGTCCCACCGGATCACCTTAAGAGAGCACATAGATGTTGTTAAGGTTGATTTTCCGGTAGAGGGTGTGGAGGCTTATGCTTCAACGGGAACGCCGGCTGACTGCGTGAGATTCGGACTTAAAAACATAATGAAGGAAAGACCCGACTTTGTGCTTTCCGGGATCAACAACGGTTTTAACAGCGGAACCGACATCCAGTATTCCGCAACGGTAGGAGCCGCCCTTGAGGCAGCAAACGCCGGAGTTCATGCAATTGCCCTGAGTGAAGGATATGAATGCCTCCATGAAGTTACGGATAAATATCTCAGGCAGACCATACTTGATCTGGCAGATAAGAAGCTCGGGTACGATCAGATATGGAATGTCAATTTCCCGAAATGTCCGCTTTCCGGGTTTAAAGGAACTCTGTATGACAGAGCTGTCGCAAAGAATTCCTTCTATCATGATATATACAAGGAGGAGCTGCTTCCTGACGGAACACTGAGGCTCAGGGTCAGCGGAACCTACTACGAAGACGGAGAGCCTGGATCCGATGTGGCGGCTATAATCGACGGATACATTTCCATCGGAGTGGTACATAATCTGCACTGACCGGGAAGATCACCGGGCAGGAACAGGGTATAAAAATATGAAAATGACAGAAGATGAAGCGATCGAATATATAGAAAGTCACGGATTCAGCAGGGAAAAAAAGGGACTGTCGGGGGAAATAACCCTTATGCATGCCCTTTCGGATCCGCAGAAGAAATTAAGATTCATACATGTTGCGGGCAGTAACGGAAAAGGAAGCACCTGCGCGATGTTTGCATCGATATTACAGGCTGCCGGGTATAAAACGGGACTCTTTACCTCGCCCCATCTCATCAGATTCAATGAGAGGATAAAGGTTAACGGGACAGATATATCAGGCGATGACCTGGCAAAACTTGCAGACAGGGTAAAGACGGTGGAAGAAGAAAGCGGGCTTATACTCAGCCAGTTTGAGATAACCACAGCCATAGCAATGCTTTATTTTCATAAGGAGGCCTGCGATATCGTAGTGCTGGAGGTCGGAATGGGCGGGGAATTTGATCCCACCAATGTGATAGACGCACCGGATCTTGCCGTTATAACCAATATAGGGCTTGAACATACGGAGTATCTCGGAGACACACCGGAAAAAATAGCCCTTACAAAGGCGGGAATAATAAAACCAGGTTCCGACTGTGTCTGTTATGATTCCCTGAAGGATGGGGCTTACGGTGTTATAAAGAATGTCTGCCTTGAAAAGAATGTATCATTAAAGCGGGCGGACATTTCGGAAATGAGTATAATAAGTGAGACTTTTAACGGACAGACATTTCTCTGGGAAGATGAAGAGTATACTCTCCCCCTCAACGGGAGATTTCAGCTTCATAATGCAGCCCTGGTGCTTACGGGAATGGAAATCCTGAAAAAGAAGGGGATGAGGATCCCGAAAGAGGCTGTTAAGGAAGGCCTTAAAAGCGTGGTCTGGCCGGCGAGACTTGAGGTCCTGAATAAGGATCCCCTTTTCATCCTGGACGGCGGACATAATCCCCAGTGCATAAAGGCTCTGGCAGAAAGCCTTAAGAGCCTTAAGCCTGCGGAAACTGCCATTATCATAATCGGAGTGTTAAAGGATAAGGATCATCATGAAATGATCGATCCTCTTCTTCCGCTGGCAGCAGGATTTGTCTGTGTGACACCAAACAGTGAGAGGAGTCTTGATGCTTCCGACCTGTCAGATTATCTGGTGGGGAAAAATAAGAAGACGGTTACCTGCAATTCGGTAAAAGATGCGGTACAAACGGCGGTCAGGCTTTCAAAAGACGGGCATTACATAGTCGCCACGGGATCTTTGTATCTTGCGGGAGATATAAGGCAGGAGGCAGAAGAGTTTTTTTCGCATGGAAATGACTGACCCGGGTATTTAAATATAACGACTGTTTACCAAATTTTTATTTGTTTATTTGAATAAGATTAATTATAATGATTTTTAGAATTATTAAGTTCTTCGGCAAGTATCGGGGGGAATCTTGCGGAGGTTTAAGGGGTAATGGAAAATAACGGATTTATAAAGAAAATGGTGAAATGGCTTTTGATCTTTATCGTATTGGGGATCATAGTCATTTTTATTTTCTCAAAGGTCCGGGATGTTAAGCAGCAGGCTCAGAAGATACTGGATGAAAACAGTGTGGAGACCGTTACGGTTGAGAGACGGGATCTGGTGAGTACCGTTGCTACGACAGGAACCGTTGTAAGTGAGGATACCCGTACCATATCGGCTGCATTAAAGGATACAAAGGTTGAACATATCAATGTGGAGGTCGGAGATTACGTTGATGAAGGAGATCTTCTGGTAACCTTTACGGTTGACCGCATCAATCAGGATATCGATGATCTCAAGAAGGATATCAACGAAAGAAAAGCCGAGCAGGGCATAGACGCAGGTACCAATCAGAGGGCATATTTTTACAGCTTCGGAACAGAAAGCATGACTATAAGGGATCTTCAGACCAAGATAGAAAGAGCCCAGAAGGATCTCAATGAAGCCTGCGACGAGTACGGAAAACTCAAACGGGAAAAGCAGGAAAGGATCGACTCCGGTGAGCTCAGTCCGGAAAATGCGGAGGTTATGTACGAAGACCTTATAGCCACTGCCTATATGAAGCAGGAACAGGCCCAGCGCACTCTTGATGATGCCAATCAGGCTCTTATAGATGAAGTATATAAGGGATCCAACACCCTTGCCAATTCCTCGGACACATATAATAAACAGACGCTTACCGCTTCCGACAGCACAACCAGCCTTGAGAGGCAGCTTCGAAACTACCTTGATTCCCTTTCGGATTATCAGGTGGTTGCCCCCGTAAGCGGTCTTGTTACAAAGGTCGATGTACAGGAGGGCAACAGTTTTACCGGCGGTAATATCCTTACCATCCAGAATACCGATTCCTATTATGTTTCAACGGAAATAGACGAATACGACATTCCCGATATTAAGGTCGGACAGAGAGTTAAAATAAAAACCGATGCAACCAGGGATGATGAGCTTGAGGGAGTGGTCGATACGATAGCACCGACCGCAACGCCGGTCAGCGCTACATCCCAGGGGCAGACTAATGCCACTTATTCGGTAAAAATAAAGATATTAAGCGAAGATGAACGTTTAAGACTCGGAATGACCGCGAAGCTTTCGATCATAATCAGTGAAATAAAAGATGTGCTGACAGTTCCGTATGATGCCATCTATGAAAGAGCATCGGGAGAAAACTATGTGGTAGTTGTAGATAATTCCAAACCCGTGGTGATCCCGAATGCAGCAGAAACGGATAAAAAGGGTATAAAGGGTCTGCTGGGACTTGATAAATCCGCGGAGGATCAGACTCCTGCCCCGGAGGAGAACAGTACTAAGGAAGTCACCGTATCTGTCGGTCTTGAGAGCGATTATTATACGGAGATCTCCGGCAACGGGATAGAAGAGGGTACGGTTGTGGAAGTTCCGGGTACGGAAGACAAGACCTTTAATTTTGAAGATTTCGCTTTCGGAATGTAAAGATGAGAAAAAAGGGGAAGGAAAAGGATTCGATAAAAGAGCCCGAAAGAAAAAGGGAGCTCATTATCGAGGATATAACCGATACCGCTGAGGATCTTGAGGAGCAGGAAACCTTTACTCCCATGACTCCGGATACATCTGATCCCGGTCATCTGCCGGCGGATCTTACAGAGTCCGGACGGGTCATAATCCATATGGAAAACATCATCAAGAGGTATTTCATAGGAAAACCGAATGAAATAGAGGTTCTTCACGGAATAGATCTTACGGTAAGGGAAGGGGAATTCATTGCGATAGTCGGTCAGTCCGGATCGGGAAAGTCTACCCTTATGAATGTGATAGGTGCTCTTGACAGACCGACGGAAGGCAGATATACCCTGGACGGCGTGGATATGTTTAAGGCCAAAGACAGGGATCTTTCCGCCATAAGATGCAGAAAGATAGGTTTTGTGTTTCAGACCTATAATCTTGTTGCAAGGACCACAGCCCTCAAGAATGTCGAACTTCCCATGCTTTATTCAAATACCGGAAGGCTTGCAAGGACAAGGCGGGCAAAAGACCTTCTTAAGATGGTGGAAATGGAAGACAGGATGAAACATATGCCCGATGAGCTTTCCGGCGGACAGAAGCAGAGAGTCGCCATTGCAAGGGCTATGGCCAATGATCCCGCGATCATTCTTGCGGATGAACCTACCGGCGCATTGGATTCGGCTACAGGCAGGCTTATCATGGATATTTTTCACAGACTGAACAGAGAGCAGGGAAAGACTATCGTTCTGATCACTCATTCACCCGAGCTTGCGGAGGAAACCGGAAGGATCCTGACTTTAAAGGATGGGCTTATCATCGGTGAGAGGAAAGGAAGCGGAAAACCGGTATGATGCTTTTTTTTGAAAACATATCACTTGCCTTCGCGTCACTTCGTGCAAATAAAGCCAGAGCTTTACTGACAATGCTTGGCATCATCATAGGCATAGGTTCTGTTATTGCAATAGTAACTGTCGGCAATTCGCTGACCAATTCAATATCCAGTTCCATGGCATCCATGGGTGCAAATAACATCACTGTCGGACTCAGGCAGAAGGAAAACGAAGATGAGGTCTCGGAAGAGGGTGTTACTTTCAGAGGTCCGGACAGGTCGAAAACTCCGGGGGAAGAGGATTATATCACCGATGATATGATCGCTGAATTCAGGGATACTTTTCCGAAAGAGATTGCGGGAATTTCTCTCGAGGAATCCCTCGGTTCGGGCAAGGTTACCAGGGGGACAAATTATGCAAATGTGTCCGTTTCCGGGGTAAATAAGGATTATTTCAGTTCCACTAAAATAGACATGATCGCCGGAAACGGTCTTTCGGACAAGGCATATAATGGCGGCAAGGCGGTAGCCCTTGTTTCCGACAGATTTGTGGATAATCTGTTTGACGGAGATCCTTCGCTGGCCATAGGGCAGGAAGTGGAGGTCACCATAGGCCAGAAATTCTACGATTATACCGTTGTAGGCGTGTATAAATATGAGGCTGCAATGATGGATTTTGCCACGCCTGCAAAGGATATAAGGACGAATATGTATGTTCCCGTGGAATCGGTAAAGAGAAAGACCCATAATACCGCGGGATACCTGCAGTTTACGGTCATAATCGGACCTGATGTGGTTTCAAAGAACTTTATGGGCAGAATAGAGAGGTTTTTTGAAAAATACTATCACAACAACAATGACTTTGAAGTGAGCACTTTTTCCCTTGAAAGCCTTGTATCGGAGTTTACATCCATGATGTCAACTGTATCGCTTGCGATCTCTGTTATCGCAGGCATATCGCTTTTGGTCGGCGGTATAGGTGTAATGAATATAATGCTTGTATCCATATCGGAAAGAACTAAGGAGATAGGTACGAGAAAGGCTCTCGGTGCAACGAACGGCTCCATCAGGGTGCAGTTTATCATGGAGGCCATTGTTATATGCACCATAGGGGGGATGATAGGAATAGTAGTCGGGATCATCGGAGGCGCACTGGGCGCAAAAGCACTGGGCTATGAGGCCTCCCCATCGGTGACCAGCATAATAGTGTCAATAGTTTTTTCAATGGTAATAGGAGTGTTCTTCGGGTACTATCCTGCGAGCAAGGCCGCGAAAATGAATCCGATCGATGCATTGAGATATGAATGATGCTGTTTTCCGGATATATGAAAGATAATGATTAACATGTTCCGGGGTAAATTAATGATCAGGAGATCAGTTTTCCCACGGATTCTCCGGGGAGTACGTTTCCGGATACCAGGATCCTTTCAATAACCGTAATACGGGGATTTTCTATCAGTTCTATGAGCTTTCCCGCTGCAAGATGTCCGATCTCGGTGGTGTTCTGTGCATAGGTCGTAAGCTTGGGAGATAATACCTGAGATACGAAGATGCCGTCATAACCCACCACGGATATATCCCCGGGGATGTCAAGATTTTTCGAATGAAGGGCATTGATGCCGCCTATCGCAGAATAATCATCCGGGTAAAAAATGCAGGTGGGTCTGGCTTTTAATTCCAGCAATTCATAGGTGAGTTTCTCGGCGTTCTCGGGATTTCTGTAATTGGAACGTTTGATATATTCATCGGGAACAGCTATCTTATGAGCACTTAAAGCTCTGTGAAAACTTGCTATACGGTTCTGGGTAACGGAGGTATCATCACCTATTATATAGGCGATCTTACGGTGTCCCATATCGTAGACATAGTTTACCAATGAAGTTATACCTTCCACATTATTCGAAACAACAGCTATGCGATGATCAAAGGCATGGTCCACGGTGACTACGGGAATGTCGGAATTGATGAGTTCTATCACTTCGGGATCGTAAAAATCAACGCAGGCTATCACTATTCCGTCAAATCCCCTGTACCTGCAGTGCTCAAGATAGGTAAGTCCGTTTTTCTCCTGGCAGTTTATGAAGGTGATATCATAGCTCTTAGATTCCGCATATACCTTAAAACTGTCCAGCACATGTGCAAAATAATCATGTGTCAGACCGCTTGCGGCTTCATCAACAAATAAGACCCCTATGTTGTAGGTTCTGTTAGTCTTAAGAGCCCTGGCGGAGGAATTTGGAAAATATCCGAGTTCCTTTGCTTTGTTCCTTATGAACTGTTTTGTTTCTACGCTTACATCACTGTGATCGTTAAGAGCCTTACTGACTGTTGCTACCGAGACATTGCAGGCTTTAGCGATATCCTTCATTGATACCATTATGCTTTTCCCGATTGAACATGTTCCGGACCTTACCGGATTTACGAAAACGATTTCGAAAACAGTATATTATATAATTTGCCGAATTTCAACCCATGTAACTCGAATCTTTGTACAAAATCACATAAAATCATGTATTATTTTGCCTGCCTGTATTGATTTTGCCAATATGTTTAGGTATAATCTATTTTTGCAGGGGATAATTTTATCGTTTTTACTTAAACGATTTCCCAACCGTCCCGCATGGCCTTTCCTTTCGAAACAGGGCATGAAAGCGGGCCGGAACAGAGCTGTCTGACCGAAATCGGATTATCATCCCCTTTCGGTAAAAAAATCTTAGAGAATGGAGAGGTATTGCTATGAAGTTTGGATACTTTGATGATGCCGCAAGAGAGTATGTCATCACCACCCCGAAAACACCGCTTCCCTGGATCAATTATCTCGGCTGCAGGGATTTCTTCAGCCTGATATCCAATACCTGCGGCGGTTATACATTTTATAAGGATGCAAAACTCCTGAGACTCACACGTTACCGTTACAATGATGTTCCCATGGACATTAACGGTAAATATTTCTATATAAAGGATGGAGATACCGTCTGGAATCCCGGCTGGCAGCCCGTAAAATGTGATCTTGATTCCTATGAATGCCGTCACGGCATCGGTTACAGCCGTTTCACTTCTTCCAAGAATGATGTTGAGGCTTCCGTACTTACCTTTGTTCCCATGGATGATGCCTGTGAAGTGAGTCAGGTCAGACTTACAAACAGATCGGGTGAAACAAAGAATATTAAGCTTTTCTCCTATGTTGAGTGGTGTCTTTGGAATGCCGATGACGACAGCAGGAACTTTCAGCGTAATTTCTCGACCGGTGAGGTTGAAGTTAAAGGTTCCGCCATCTTTCATAAGACGGAATACAGAGAGAGAAGAAACCATTATGCCGTTTATTCGGTTAACACGGATATCGACGGGTTTGATACCATCAGGGAAGAGTTCTTAGGTGCTTACAGAGGTGCAGGTGAACCCATTGCGGTAGAGAGAGGGAAGTGTTCCGGCTCTATGGCAAGCGGTTGGCAGCCCATTGCCTCCCATCAGATCGATATCACCCTAAATCCGGGGGAGACCAGATCATTTGTATTTGTTCTGGGATACATCGAGAATGAAGAGGATGATAAGTGGGAATCCTATGGCGTGATAAACAAAAAGAAAGCATATGAGATGCTTGACAGATACAAGACCGATGCAGACGTTGACAAGGCATTCGGAGTTCTCAATGACTACTGGAAGGCTCTTCTTTCCAAGTATTCGGTACGTTCTTCCAATGATAAGGTTGACAGGATGGTAAATATCTGGAACCAGTATCAGTGCATGGTAACCTTTAACATGTCACGTTCCGCTTCCTATTATGAATCGGGTATAGGAAGAGGAATGGGCTTCAGGGATTCCTGCCAGGATCTGCTCGGCTTTGTACATCTTATACCCGACAGGGCAAGGGAAAGGATCATCGATATAGCCTCCACCCAGTTTGAAGACGGATCTGCATATCATCAGTATCAGCCGCTTACCAAGAAAGGCAATTCCGACATAGGCAGCGGATTCAATGATGATCCGCTCTGGCTTATTGCCGGAACCAGCGCATATATCCGTGAGACCGGCGATCTTTCCATACTTGAGGAGACCGTTCCTTTTGACAATGACATGACAGTTGCAAAGCCTCTTATGGAGCATCTTAAGAGATCATTTGACTATATAGTAAATCATAAGGGTCCCCACAAACTTCCTCTTATCGGACGTGCCGACTGGAATGACTGTCTGAACCTTAACTGTCATTCACTGCATCCCGGAGAATCCTTCCAGACCTTCGGACCTTCCGAGGGGCCTGTTGCGGAGAGCGTTTTCATAGGCGGAATGTTTGTTAAATACGGAAAGGAATATGCCGATCTCTGCAGGCTCATGGGTGATGAGAAGGAAGCGGAGAGAGCCGAGGCAGAGGTGGAAGAGATGAACAAGGTGCTTCTTTCCGATGCCGGCTGGGACGGTGAGTGGTTTGTAAGAGCCTATGATTCTTATGGTAACAAAGTCGGTTCCAGGGACTGCGAGGAAGGCCAGATATTTATCGAGCCTCAGGGATTCTGCGTGCTTGCGGGAGTCGGGGTTGAGACGGGAGAAGCCATCAAGGCGCTGGATTCCGTTAAGAAGAGACTTGATACCGATTACGGTATCATGATACTTCAGCCTGCATACACGAGATATCATGAGGAACTTGGCGAAGTTTCCTCATATCCGCCCGGGTACAAGGAGAATGCGGGAATCTTCTGTCATAACAATCCCTGGGTATCCATAGCGGAGACTGTTGTGGGAAGAGGAGACAGAGCCTTTGAGATCTACAAAAAGACCTGCCCGGCCTATACCGAGGAAATAAGCGAGATCCACAGGACCGAGCCCTATATCTACTGCCAGATGGTTGCCGGAAGGGATGCAAAATTCCATGGCGAAGGCAAGAATTCCTGGCTTACCGGAACAGCAGCCTGGACCTTTGTAAATATCTCGCAGTATATTCTCGGAGTATATCCCACACATAACGGACTGTCCGTAAATCCCTGCACACCGAAGGGATTCGGTGATTTCGAGATCACAAGGGTATACAGAGATGCTAAATATAATATAAGCGTAAAGAATCCCGACGATGTTGAAAAGGGAATTAAGAAGCTTATCGTTGACGGTAAAGAGATCGAAGGCTGCATAATTCCTTATGAGAAGGATAAGAAGGAATACAATGTGGAAGTGATAATGGGTTAGCGGAAGAGCAGACCTGTAATAACGCATGATATAATAACGGCCCGGCAGAATGGAACTGACGGGCTGTTATTTTTGCTTTTCTGCTGATTTGGGATTCAGCGGATGCGGCCTCTTCGTATCATCCTTTGACCGCTCCGGCGGTAAGGCCTGAATATATCTGCTTCTGGCAGGTTATGAAGACTATCAGTGCCGGGAGAAGAGATATAATAACACCTGCGCAAATCAGATTATATTTGCTTCCGAGGGGTCCCACAAAGGTGTACAGGGAGGTTGCGACCGTGGGATATCTCTTTTTGTCCTGCAGATAAAGGTTTGCGTTATAGTATTCGTTATAGGTGGCCACTCCCTTGAGGATACAGGAGGTCACTATAGCCGGCTTTAACAGAGGCAGCAGGATCTTATAAAAGATCGTGAAGTAGTTTGCTCCGTCCACTATTGCCGATTCATCCAGAGAAATGCTTATATTTTCAAAGAACTGGATGAAGATGAATATTGAAATAACATCTGTTCCGCACATCATGATGATATATCCGGGAAGGGAATTGATAAAATGAAGCTTGTACATGATCTCATATACCGAGATCTGCATTGCCACACCCGGAAGCAGGGATGCGAACAGAAACAGTGATCTTATGATCCCGTTAAGAGGGAATTTGAATCTGTTTAGCACATAGGCCAGCTGAGTCCCTATGATAACAGATATCGTCAGCACACATACGAGTATTATGGTGGAGTTTAAGAAAGCCCTGCCCATATTTGCCTTTTCGAATGCGCCCGAAAAATTGGCAAGATTGAACCAGTTTGAAGGTAAGGTCATGACATTCGTGGAGGCATATTCCCTGTCATCCTTAAATGCGGTGATAACACAGGATACTATGGGTATCACCGCAACAAATGAAAAGAAGATAAGTGACAGGTATTTAAGAAAAATAAGAATGTATTTCAGTATTTTTTCACCGATCGTCATGCCCCTGCACCTCCCTTCACGGCCTTTTGAGCCCTTGCGAGTCTTCGGCTGCGCCTGGCCGCGGCATTTGTATCCTCATCCTCCGCATTTCTGAATACGAATTTAAAAAGAAGTCTTTGGATTATAGTGGCAATGAATATCAGTATCAGAAGTACGATAGCCATTGCCGATGCAAGCCCCACCTTCTGCTGGGTATGGGCGATCTGATGCATTACAACGAAATAGGTGCCTGTGCCGTTTGCTCCGTCGGTAATGACATAAGGAGGTTCGAAAGCTGAGAGAGATCCTGATATGGAAAGTATCACATTTAACAGGACAATGGTTTTGATGCTTGGCAGGATGATATATTTGAACTGGTCAAATTTATTGGCACCGTCTAACATTGCCGCTTCGTAGAGATCCGAGTCTACGCTCATTATGGCTCCGATGAATAGCACCATGTTCTGTCCGAAATATCTCCATACGGATGTTCCCACTAAAGACCAGTTATTGATGCGCTGATCCCTGAGCCAGTAGGGAAGGTTTTCGAGGCTGAAACCTGCCCAGGAGAGAACGGTATCAAATACAAATCCTCTGGTATAAAAGAACTTGAAGATAAAACCTATGGCAATACCGTTTATCAGATACGGGAAGAACATAAATCCTTTGAACAGTCCGCCAAGCTTTACCTTAAAGGAAAGGACCGTTGCCAGATACAGAGCCAGAGCAAGCTGTACTACCGAGCCAACCATGTAGTAAAGCGAGAGTTTCAGAGCTCCGAAACAGTCATCACGGGTAAATACTTTTCTGTAATTATTTAAACCCACGAACTTTCTTGCTCCCGTATACTTCATGTTATAGAAGCTGTAGGAAAACATCTCGCCAAAGGGCAGATAGGTAAATACAAATAACAGGACAAGGGGGATGACCATAAAGGCTGTGATCACAAGAACCTTCTGCCCGTCCCTGCTCTTAAGCCATTCCGTAAATGTACGGCCCCGCTTGCGCTGTTTTTTCATTTTGTTAACTGCAAGTTCCATATGCACCTCTTTTTGCCAGAATGTTCCAAAATCCCTTTGCGGGAAACATGAAATCTGATCTATATCATATCTGAAAACCGGGGAGTATGCCTCCCTCCCCGGTTTACTTTTTTATGCTAATGATTCCTGATGATTCGGATATAAGGTTTACTGATGTATCGGCTTAGTACAGTACTTCAACCCCAAGCTCTTCCTGGGCATCGTTCCACTTCTGTGTCCATTCTGCCATGAGATCATCAAATGACTCGGAGCCTGTTACACCGCTTTCAACTATCTTCTGAACCTTGTCGTTTCCGCCTGCATTGATGGAAAGCTCGGACTCGGCGTTCATATCGTTAAGAAGGGTCTCTTCACCTGCGATGGCATCCTGATCGGATAATACGGTGCAGCCGTCAAATGCTGCGTACATATCCGGGTTCTTGCCGCCCTTTACAACCGTATAACCGCCTTCGTTGTAGCACCAGTCGGATTTTTCCGTCATCCACTTGATGAAGATGAGAGAAGCGAGCTTGTTGTCGTCTGAGGAATTAACATTGATACAGTAGTTGTAATCGCCGCCTGCAGCAACGTACTGGGTTCCGCCTACAGTCATGGGGAAGGGCATATATCCTACATCTTCGGGATGAGAATCGGCCTCCTGCATCTGAGCATATGCCCATGAGCCAAGTACCATGGTTCCGATCTCGCCCCTGTTGAGCATGCCTTTGTAGCCTTCCCAGTCGGTTGTTGTATAGTCATCTTCAATGAGTCCGTTAGCACATGCATCATAGAGGATCCTGTAGAGGTTGTAAGCACCTGTGTCATCGCCGGGATCTTCAAAAGGCTTTGCTGTATGAGCGAGTTTCTGGTTCATATAGGTGTCATCTCCGTTTGTAACTATCCCCATATAAGCATCCCATGCGCCCATTGTCCATCCGGCTGCATAGTTTGTATATAAAGGAATGGCATCGGTATTATCCTTAATCTTCTGAAGATCCTCAAGGAACTCGGTGGGAGTCTTGGGAAGCTCGGTAATGCCGGCCTTATCGAAAACTGCCTTGTTATAAAGGACGCCCTGTGCATTTGCCATGTACGGAATTCCGTAGCAGAGGCCGTCAAATGACCATGAGCTTACAAAGTTGAGTTCCTGTGAAAGGTTGTCGAGAGTATCAAGAGGCATGAAATATGTTGCAAGATCACTCTTGTCGACAGCGGGGATATGCATGATGTCGCCCCAGTCGCCTGTTGTCAGCCTTAAGAGAGCATCCTCCGCATAATCCGTAACGCCTTCCGTTTCAACCGTGATATTGGGGAATTCCTTGTTGAACTCCGCGATCATGGCTGCCATGGTGCCGTCTTCCTCACGGTCTGTCTTATGATGGATATACTTGATCGTGGCCGTAAGATCCTTGTTGTCATCAAGACTTAATGAGGTATAGGAGAGATCTCCTGCCTCTGCAGGTGCCTCTGTTGTATCGGCTGCCTCTTCTTCGGGTTCGGCTGCTTCTTCCACTGCAGCATCTGCATTATCCGCAGGCGCGGTATCTGCTGCGGGTGCTCCGCAGGCTGCCATTGAAAGAGTCATAGCTGAAGTAAGCAGTACTGCTAATGCTTTTTTCAAATTCATAATTATCCTCCTTAAGAATAACCCGTCTGTGGGCCTTAGTTATTACTTAAACGCAGTATATCAATTTAAGTAACAAAATGCAAGAGATTTTTTCTTAAAATTTGAAAAATATATAAAAAAATATAAGATATATACCTTCCTTTGTTAATGATGTACAAAAAACGGGCCTGTCGAATCTGTATATAATAGTGAAACGATTGCGTCGGGCACGGAGAAGAGCTGCAAATATGGCCGTTTGTTAATGAATTGGACAGAATAAATTTACACTTGCAATTAATTTAATATTAGTGTATAACAAAGTTAAGTAAAAATACTTAATAATTTGAGCCGGTTTGTGAAAACAACAGTTTTCCGCTCAGGCTGCTGTAACTTAAGTAAAACCGGGAAAGGACGGAAAAGATGAGCAGTATAAGGATGATGGCAGAATCTCTTAAAAATATTCCATGGCAGGATAAACCTGAGAACATTACGGGAGCGCCCGTATGGCGATACAGCGAAAACCCGATAATCGGCAGAAACCCCGTGAAGAACGTTGCCAGGATATTCAACAGTGCCGTAATTCCGTACGAAGGAAGATTTATCGGAGTATTCAGAGGGGAGCAGGTAAACGGGATTCCCTATATATATCTGGGACACAGTGATGACGGGATACACTGGATCTTTGATGAGGAGAAGATCCCCTTTGTGAATGAAAAGGGCGAAGCTTTCATGCCGAGATATGCATATGATCCAAGGCTTGTGAAGGTAGAGGATACCTATTACATTATCTGGTGCCAGGACTTTTACGGTGCAGCGATAGGAATGGCAGAAACAAAGGATTTTAAGAAGTTTGTCCGTCTTGAAAACCCTTTTATACCATATAACAGAAATGCTGTTCTTTTCCCAAGGAAGATAAACGGTAATTTTGTTCTTCTTTCCCGTCCAAGCGACAGCGGTCATACACCATTTGGCGACATTTTTTTGAGTGAAAGCCCCGATATGGTCTACTGGGGGAAACACCGTCATGTCATGGGAAAAGGAAACGAATGGTGGGAATCCGTAAAGATCGGAGGCGGAGCGGCACCCATTGAGACCAGTGAGGGATGGCTTCTCTTTTATCACGGTGTCAGCGGAACCTGCAATGGCTTTGTATACAGTATAGGTGGTGCGGTTCTGGATCTTGAGAATCCGTCCATCGTAAAATACCGCTGCGAAAACTTCCTGCTGACTCCGGAAGAATGGTATGAGGAGAGAGGTTTTGTACCAAATGTGTGCTTCCCCTGTGCAACACTTCATGATCCGGATACCGGAAGGATCGCTCTTTATTACGGATGCGCGGACAGTTATGTTGGTCTGGCCTTCTGTGAGCTTACAGAGATCATGGATTATATAAAGGAAAACAGTGTACTTACCGAATCCGACAGAGAGATCGGGATAAGGTAGGAATAAGCGTTACCGGCCGGAAGTACGGGCAGGAATGATACCGGCTTATACATCCGGAATAATACGGGTCATGGAAAGGGTATGTCGGGATGCAAAACATCAGGGATGAGGTAAAAAAAGAACTCACGAGCCATATCATCCCCTTCTGGAAGAATATGAGGGATGATGAATTCGGAGGATATTACGGTCTTCTTACAAAGGATCTTAAACTGGATAAAAAGGCGGTAAAGGGCTGCATATTAAATTCCAGGATACTGTGGTTTTTCTCAAATGCATATATGACGCTTGAGGACGGAAGCCTCATATCCGAAGCAGATCATGCCTATGAATTCCTGACGGATCACTGTCTTGATAAAAAGAACGGTGGAGTATACTGGTCTGTCAATTATGACGGAACCGTATATGATTCAACAAAGCATACCTATAATCAGGCCTTTGCCATCTATGCTCTGTCTTCTTATTATCTTGCCACGGGAAGGACGGAGGCAGTCAAATGGGCACGGGAGCTTCAGAACATCATAGAGACAAAATGCCGTGATGAAGCAGGTTATCTTGAGGCATTCAAAGAGGATTTTTCACCCGAGAGCAACGAAAAGCTGTCGGAAAACGGGGTGATGGCCGAAAGGACCATGAATACGCTGCTGCATGTGCTTGAAGCATATACCGAATACTACCGTGCGGTACATGATGAGTATACTCTTTCATGCATAAAGCGTATGCTTGATATCCTTGCGGAAAAAATATATAACCCTGAGCTTCGTAGACAGGAGGTCTTTTTTGACAGGGATTACAATTCTATAATAGACCTTCATTCCTACGGACATGATATAGAGACTTCCTGGCTTGCGGACAGAGCCTGCGAGGTTATCCGTGATAAAGAGTATACAAAAAAGATCTCCGCCATAACAAAGGCTCTTGTCGGAAGGATCTATGAAAGAGCCTATACGGGTCACTCGCTGCTTAATGAGTGTGAGCGCGGCAAGGATAACAAAAGCCGCATCTGGTGGGTCCAGGCCGAGGCTGTGGTTGGCTTTATAAACGGCTACGAAAAGGACAGGTCAAAGAAAGAATACCTTGAAGCCGCAGCGGATATATGGCATTTTATAAAAGAGAAGCAGATAGATAAGAGAGAAGGCTCCGAATGGTTTTACGCAGTTGATGAGAACGGGGTACCCGAGGATCTTCCGATAGCGGAGGAATGGAAATGCCCCTATCATAACGGCAGGATGTGTATGGAGGTCATAAAAAGGTATTCGGAGATCATGAAGGATACAAAAGACCCGGAATGCGATTTGCTGCAGGGAAGAACAAAGATCAGGGAGGATAAGATGCTGCATCCGAATTATTATGTGGAACTGGAAAAATACAACAGAGTGATAAACACTCCAAACAGAAGATCAAACGTATACAACGGGATTTTCGACAGATATGTCAATCCCGTCCTCACCAGGGATCATATACCGCTTTTCTGGAAATATGATCTGAATATCGGAACAAACCCCCATTTCATGGAAAGACTCGGTGTAAATGCGGTAATGAATTCCGGTGCCATAGAATTTAACGGCAAATTCTGTCTGGTGGCAAGGGTGGAAGGCGCCGACAGAAAGTCTTTTTTTGCCGTTGCCGAAAGCGACACCGGGATCGATGGGTTTAAATTCCGCGATTACCCCATATTATTGGAGGATACCTGTCCCGAAGAGACCAACGTGTATGACATGCGTCTCACAAAACATGAGGACGGGTATATCTACGGGGTCTTCTGTTCGGAATCAAAGGACAGGGAAAACCCTGATCTATCCGCAGCTGTGGCGGCAGCGGGAATAGTAAGGACAAAGGATCTTGAACACTGGGAGAGACTTGACAATCTTAAAACCTTAAGATCACCCCAGCAGAGAAATGTCGTCCTTCATCCGGAATTTGTCAACGGTAAATATGCGTTTTATACAAGGCCGATGGATGATTTTATAGATACCGGTTCCGGCGGAGGTATAGGCTTCGGGCTCTGCGACGATATTGAGCATGCCGTGATCGATGAAGAGAAGATTACCAGCATGAGAAGATATCATACAATAACGGAGGCAAAAAACGGAGCAGGCTGCGTTCCCATAAAAACGGAAAAGGGATGGATACATATTGCTCACGGTGTGAGAAACACCGCAGCGGGCTTAAGATATGTGATCTATGCTTTTGCCACGGATCTGTCCGATCCCTCAAAGGTCATAGCCGAACCTGGCGGCGTGATGTTAGTTCCTCTGGGCCGCGAACGCGTGGGTGATGTATCGAACGTGGTATTTACAAACGGCGCCATAGCCCGGGATAACGGAGATGTTTATATCTATTATGCATCCTCTGATACAAGGATGCATGTTGCAACTACCACAAAGGAAAAACTGGTCGATTATGTCTTTAACACACCAGAAGATCCCCTTCGTTCGGTGGAGTGCGTTGCTCAGAGATGCGAACTGATCAGAAGGAATCTTGAGATACTTAAGGCTGAGGGCGAAGGATCCCTGTAACAGTATGATTTATTATAATGGAAAGCGCAGGCTTTCGGATTTTTTGAAAAAATGCGGGGAGGGAAATGATCTTGCCATTGCTTTTATCGGCGGATCCATAACACAGGGAGCCGCTGCCTCGGATGACGGACTCTGTTATGCAGCAGGGGTATATAAGTGGTTTCGGCAAAAATATCCCCTTAGCGGATTTAAGTACATAAATGCGGGGATAGGTGCCACAACATCTCAGTTCGGTGCTGCAAGAGTCTGTGAGGATGTCCTTAAGTACAGTCCCGATCTTGTATTCATAGAATATGGCGTAAATGATAATGATGAAGCTCCCTTTGAAAGAAGGGAGCTTTTCAGGGAGGCTTACGAGGGTCTACTGAGAAAGGTGCTGTCCTCGGGTTCAAAGCCTGCCGTGATCCTTATTCATAATGTCAGATATGATGATGGCAGCAGTGAGGAGGATATGCATTCAGGTCTGGGTGAATACTATGATCTTCCGTCGGTCAGTGTGGGCAGGATCATATATGACAGAATTAAAACAGGGTCTTTGAATGCGGCTGACATAACACCGGACAATCTCCATCCCAATGACAGGGGACATAAGCTGGCAGCACAGATCATAACCGAAGCTATAGAAACCCTGGAAAACGGGATTTCTTATATGAATACGGCACCCCTGAAAAGAACGGAAACGGGAGAGATACCGGATGGGGATATACTTCCCCCGCCCCTCACCGCGAATGATTATGAAGAGATAAACCGATTCAACAATCTGAATTTATCCCCTCAGACTGACGGGTTTACGGCAGATACAACCGGTCAGGAAAAGAGGGAGGGAATGCCCCTTGTGAGGGATGTATTTAAGAATGGATGGTATGCATACCTAAGCGGCGCATCCATAACCTTTACGGTATATGGAGGCGAACTCTGCGTTATGTACAAAAAGACAATAAAAAGGCCTGCGCCGGCGGCGAAGGCCATAATAGATGATGATGAAGAAAACGCGGTGATCCTTGATGCGAATTTCAACGAGACCTGGGGTGACAAGGCTTATATGGCGACCCTTCTCCATCACGGGGAAGACAAGGAACATAAGCTTGAGATCATCCTTACCGAAACCGCGGATAACCCGTTTTATCTGATAAATGTCATTGCAAAGAAAGTAAAGTGAGACCGGGACGGCCTGCGGTCTTATACTCAGATCCTGGCGACTCCGGTCTTTTTTGCTGCTTCGGCAACTGCCTTTGCAACGGAAGTAACAACGGCCTTGTTGAAGCCATCGGGAATGATATTGTCGGGAGTCAGCTTGTCATCCGGTATCACGGAAGCGATGGCATGAGCCGCAGCAAGTTTCATTTCATCATTAATATCGCTTGCCCTTACATCGAGTGCTCCCCTGAATATTCCCGGGAATGCAAGAACGTTGTTGATCTGGTTGGGATAATCGGATCTTCCGGTGCCCACAACCTTTGCACCGGCCTTTTTTGCCAGATCGGGAAGGATTTCCGGAACAGGATTGGCCATGGCAAAAACGATGGCATCCTCAGCCATTGATGCAACCATTTCTTCCGTAAGAACGCCCGGAGCGGAAACTCCGATGAACACATCTGCGCCTTTGATCACATCGGAAAGTGTGCCCTGTTTTTTCTCAAGGTTAGTGATCTTTGCCATCTCTTCCTTAATGGGATTGAGACCGGCACGCCCTTCGCAGACAGCACCCTTTGTGTCGCAGAGTATCGCATTTTTTAGGCCTGATTTAAGCAGAAGTTTTGTAATGGCTATGCCTGCGGCGCCGGAGCCGTTTATAACCACATTTATATCACCGATGTTTTTTCCTGTTATCTTAAGGGCGTTTATAAGACCTGCCAGAACTATAACGGCGGTTCCGTGCTGATCATCGTGAAAGATCGGAATGTCACACCTTTCCTTAAGCTTTTTCTCTATTTCAAAGCATCTGGGAGCGGATATGTCCTCAAGATTGACCCCGCCGAAAGAACCGCTTAAAAGAGCCACGGTGTTGACAATTTCATCCACATCCTTTGACTTGATACATAACGGAAAGGCATCAACGTCACCGAAGCGTTTGAAAAGGCAGCATTTTCCTTCCATTACGGGCATGCCGGCTTCCGGCCCGATGTCACCGAGACCGAGAACGGCCGTGCCGTCGGTAACGACCGCAACAAGATTTCCTCTTCGTGTATACTTATAGGAAAGATCCGTATCTTCACTGATCCTAAGGCAGGGCTCCGCAACTCCCGGAGTATAAGCGATACTGAGATCGTTCATATCATTAAGCTCGGCCCTTGTCTTTATCTCGAGCTTTCCCTTCCATTCCTCATGTTTTTTCAGTGCAAGTTCTTTTTTATCCATGTTTTCCTCCGCGATGCGAACACTCATATGATCTCAAGAAAAAAAGGCTGTAAAGCCTTTTGGAGACTGAGATCATGTAACGAATTACCCCGTAAAAGTTTTGTAGCCCGATGGGGGAACCAACGGGCTACGATGAGGGGAGTATAAATAATTAATAAGGGGTCGTAAATGAGAGTCCTTTGAAGGGTAGACCCTCGCTTACAATGGTTATTATATACTACAATTTCCAAAAAAACAACCACTTTTTTGAAATAGTGCCCTTTTTTTCCCTGACCACAACACCTTGTGTTTTTTGAAAAAAACCCGAAACGCCCGTGTGGTACGAAAATTATGATACCACAATACCTTGTGGTTTTAAAGATATTGGGATAAAATATTTTTTATGGAAAAAACGGAAGAAAAAAACAAAATAAATCATGATGCCGGATATGAACTCATAGCTCCCTGCCACTTCGGAATGGAAGCGGTTCTAAAAAGAGAGATCACGGATCTCGGTTACGGGATATCAAGTGTGGAGGACGGAAGAGTCACGTTTTTTGGAGATGCCGCAGCCATAGCCAGAGCAAACGTTTTTTTAAGAACTGCCGAAAGGATACTGATAAAGGCAGCATCCTTTAAGGCTACGACCTATGATGAGCTCTTTGAAGCAGTAAAGAGCGTAAGGTGGGAAAAATATATCCCTAAAGACGGCAGGTTCTGGGTAGCGAAGGCTGCCAGCATCAAGAGCAGACTGTTCAGCCCGTCGGATATCCAGTCCATAATCAAGAAAGCCATGGTGGAGGAGCTTAAGACCGTATATAAGGTAAGCTGGTTTGACGAAGACGGGGACAGTTATCCTTTAAGAGTCACACTGCTAAAGGATCAGGTAACCCTGGGAATAGATACCTCCGGAGAGTCCCTTCATAAAAGAGGCTACAGAAAGCTTGTGAGCAAAGCACCCCTTGCGGAAAATCTCGCTGCAGCGATGATAATGCTGACACCCTGGAATAAGGAAAGGATCCTCGTGGATCCCTTCTGCGGATGCGGTACAATACCCATAGAAGCTGCCCTTATGGCAAGAAATATCGCTCCCGGAATGAACAGAGAGTTTACCGCGGAAAACTGGGGGAATATCATAGAAAAAAAACTCTGGTATGAAGCAGTGAACGAGGCAAACGATCTTATTGATAAGACGGTTACGAGGGAAAGCGTGGATCTGCAGGGCTACGACATAGATCCCGATATCATAGCCTCGGCCAGGCAGAATGCAAAGGATGCGGGGGTTGAGGATCTTATACATTTCCAGAGACGTCCAGTAAATGAGCTCAATCATCACGGAAAGTACGGCTTTATAATATCCAATCCCCCATACGGCGAGAGGATAGGTGAAAAGGAGGCCCTGCCTAAGCTTTATACCGAGCTGTCCGATGCATTCAAAAGACTTGACACCTGGTCTGCCTATATAATCACGGGTTATCAGGATGTTGAGAAATACATGGGTAAGAAGGCCGACAAAAACAGAAAGATATATAACGGTATGATGAAAACATATATTTATTCTTTTCTCGGACCGAAACCGCCCGCCAGGAAAAAAGAAAATATACGGGGCTGAGAGGCAGACAGGATAAAGATGATGAAGAAGAAGCTTATATTTGCCACCGGAAATCAGAATAAGATGAAAGAGATAAGGATGATACTTGCGGATACGGATTTTGAGGTATTATCCATGAAGGAAGCCGGATTCGATATAGATGTTGAGGAAAACGGAAAAACCTTTGAAGAGAATGCCCTTATCAAGGCGAAAGCACTGTGTGAGGTGTCGGGTGAAATGTGCCTTGCGGATGATTCGGGTCTTGAGATAGATAAGTTAAATAAGGAGCCGGGGATCTATTCCGCAAGATATATGGGTGAGGATACCTCATACAGGATAAAAAATGCAAATCTCATAAAAAGGCTTGAAGGCGTTCCGGATGACGAACGTACGGCAAGATTTGTCTGCGCCGTGGCAGCTGCATATCCGGACGGAAGAACCGAGGTTGTAAGAGGCGTGATGGAGGGGCGTATAGCATATAAGGAGGCCGGTGAGAACGGATTCGGTTATGACCCGATCTTTTTTCTGCCGGAATACGGATGTACCTCGGCAGAGCTTTCTCCGGATGAAAAAAATGCCATTTCACACAGAGGAAAAGCTGTCAGACTGATGAAAGAAAAGCTGACTGGTCAGTCATGAGAGACAAAGCTGACGAAATATGAAAAAGATAGTTATAGTAAGCGATACGCACAGACAAAATGAACTGCTATACAGACTTCTGGAACTGTTAAAGCCCATTGATATGCTCATTCATTGCGGAGACATAGAGGGTGACAACGAGGGCATGATAAGAAGAGCCGAATGTCCGGTTCATATGGTCGCAGGAAACAATGACTACGGCAATATGTATCCGTCTCTTGACGTGTTTGAGATTGAGGGACACAGGGTCCTGCTGACCCACGGACACAGGTATTCGATATACAGGACACTTGATCCCCTGTATTACCTTGCCCTTGAGAATCAGGCGGAAATAGTGATGTTTGGACATCTTCATGTTCCGGTAATGGAAAAAAAGTACGGCATCACCATTTTAAATCCGGGCTCGCTCACATATCCGAGACAGGCAAACCGTCTCCCAAGCTATATCATGATGACCGTAAAGGATAACGGCTCTGTGGAATATGACATCAGATATCTTGAAAAACCCTTGCTCAGAAGGTCAAAATGGATATAGGGGACGGAGCCGATTCCCGGGATTATGTCAATTGACAAGGATAATAGCCTCATATATAATAGTCGGAGCGTCGCAGGACACGGTATCAGTGCGATGTACGGACTAAGGTCGTTTTTATGGCCATCTGTCAGTTTTAACGGGGTGTGGCTCAGTTTGGCTAGAGCGCGTGGTTTGGGACCACGAGGTCGCAGGTTCGAATCCTGTCACCCCGATGAAGAAAAGAACTGTTTTCGTTGATTTTTCAGTGAATAATGGTTCTTTTTGTTTTGCGTAAAATGAGTATTCATTATTGAGAGAGAAATAGTCTTGACAAGTGTAAAATATCGATATAGTATATAGAACATCAATATATAGATATTCGATACAAAGGAGGCTGTATGAGTAACATAGACAAAACACTTCTGTCCGGAAGCATGGGAACGATGCTGTTAAAGCTTCTTTCGGAAAAGGATATGTACGGGTATGAGATGATCGAGACTCTCAGGTCGCGCTCACAGAATGTTTTTGAACTCAAAGCCGGTACATTATATCCGCTTCTTCAT